>JAKSRK010000003.1 GCA_024403655.1 Saccharofermentans sp.
CTAGGTTTCTTCATGTGAGATTCCCTTTCTCAATCAAGCGACAACATGAGCTTTTGAGTAATAATCTCTATTTTACCCCAATATAAACTATTATAGTTGAACGATTTGCTTCGACTGTTGTATATAATGCATTTTATGCAAGATGGTCGAGATGGCAGTCTAGATCAGGAACACCAGTCGGTCCGTTAGATATGATGATTGCAGGACATGCAACACAAACAAACTACATGCGGTGTTTTCACGCTAAAATGCAGGTCGTCAACAAGTATAGGAAAGATCTCGATGAACGAATTTGAAAAAGAACTGGCGCAGATTATCGAATCCGCTTCCAGACCTATTGACGACCTGGATAAACGACTTACTATGGATGGATTTCTGAAGTGGTACGAATTATTACAAAAAGAGAAGCAAAATTAAGTAATGATAGTCCGTCAGCCATCCTGCAAAGTGATGTTATTGCTTCTTAAGTATGCTTCAAATGCTTCTATATATGGTTCTTCTACTACTGCTGAGAATGCCTCGTTGTCGATATGGATTTCTTTTGCTCGCGAATCGATAAATACATCTGTGATCTTCAGGCCGTTAGCATAAAGAGTGCCGTTTTTGACTTCAAAGCTGACTTCTTCTTCGTAATATCTGTCTTCTTTGAGTCGTGGATTTGTCTTTGCCATATAGATTGCAATCGGAATAATGCAGAGGAAAATAATAAGGAGCAGAATGCCTGCCCAGTAGATTTTGCGACAGAATAATGCGAGCAGGACAAAGCACAGGACTGCCCAGATTCCAAGCGGGATTAAGCGAAGGTAATCCTGTCCGGTAGCTTTTTGAATTCTTTCTCTTTTTACAACTGCCGTAAACATTATTCTTTCCTGTCTGTTTTGTCTGTTCGAAGTATATAGCAAATTGAAGTAAATTGCCCGACGATAGATGAGGCAAAATTAAACTGCGGGGATCAGTGGTACAATAAGTACTGAACTTATTGTGGAGGGATAGACCATGGTAGAAATAATAGAAAAACTCAAAGTTGAGGTTCATGAGACTGCTGCTCAGAAGCGTGACTGGAAGCCTGCTTACAGGCAGCTGATGCAGGAAGTATTTAATCAGGACGTGCTGTTCTTCGCGCTTTCTCTCGGCAACTACGATGAGCAGACTCATAGCAGTGTACCGCTGTTGTCTACCAAGGATTTTGGAGGACAGCCGGCACTTTATGTTTTTACCGACGTAAATACTGCAGGAGGGTGGATGAGTGCGTATAAGAATGTATCTCCCGACATGCAGTATGGCCTTATCGGAGCTGTCTCTAAGGAACATAACTTTCTTTATGTTTTTGAGACTGCCAGGGCGATGGGTGCCAGCATGATTATGCTCGATGAAGGAGGGAAGTGGATTGGCCTTGATATGAATACTTTCTTTGAGGTGAACGGGCTTTCTACTTCAGAAGTAAGCATGGTTATGACTCAGGAAGAAATGCAGGAACTTACAAGTGACCCCACAAAGTCGGTGTCACTGCATTTCGCCAGAATTCCTGCCATTCCTCTTAAGAAATCAAATTAACTGCTGCTCGTTGATCATGAGCTTGAACTGAAGGCCGAGCTTCTCGGCAGCCTTACGGCAAAGCATCATGCGCTGCATGAAGATCTCAAAGTAATCCATGACAGAACCGTAGTGAGTATCGACAAAGAGCTTAAGCTTAATTATCGTATGGGCTTCGTTTATCTTAAGTTCTGACTTCTTTACGGAGTAATTGACTCTGTCGTGGATATCAAAAGTAGACATGTCGTTGTTACGAACGCGGTTACGTCTTACATCACTTTTGTCTGCAAGGATAAGTGCTGCAGCCATAAAACGGCATTTGATTGACAGAAGCCCTGAGAATACTGCGCTTTGGGTAAAAGTGATGTCTGATTATATGGTTATGTTCTTGTAATCAATGTTATATTGAAAGAAAACACTTGCTTACGAGGTGGAAGAATGTTCAAGGATAAGGTTGTTGTGGTGACCGGCGGTGCGCACGGAATCGGTAAGTGTATTGCCGAAGAATTTACAAAGCAGGGTGCCAGGGTAGAGGTAATAGACATCATGGATGGCGACCATTATAAAGCTGACCTTTCCGTAAAGGAAGATATCGAGAAGTTTGCTTCCTATGTTATCTCAAAGCATTCTCATATAGATATCCTTGTTAATAATGCCGCGCCTCTTATGAAAGGCATCGACGATTGCACTTACGAAGAATTCGAATATGCATTGAAGGTAGGCGTTACGGCCCCCTTTTATATGACTAAGATGTTCGCTGCTCATTTTGCCAAGGGTGCAAGTGTGGTAAATATCTCTTCTTCACGTGACAGAATGAGCCAGGCTCAGACAGAGAGCTATACGGCAGCCAAGGGCGGTATAGCGGCATTAACTCATGCGCTTATGATGAGTCTTAGAGGAAGAGTAAGAGTTAATTCAATCTCACCCGGATGGATTGATACGGATTATATCGTCTACGAAGGAGCGGATGCTTACCAGCAGCCCAGCGGCGGTGTAGGTAATCCGATGGATATTGCGAATATGGTTCTGTATCTTTGTTCAGACAAAGCGGCCTTTATTAACGGTGAGAATATTACTATCGACGGTGGCATGACAAAGCAGATGATCTACCACAACGAGGGCGGATGGACTTTGCAGTAAATCAACGAAGGTAATTAAAGAGACTGCCGTTATACTTCTCATTAAGTGTCTGAATGCTGTCAAAAAACACACGCTTCTCTTTACAGACGCTATAGTTGTCATTCTTCTTCAATATAGCAAATATTCGCTCCGATATATCTTCAGACAGACCGTCTTCTTCATGAATCTTTATATGCTCATCCAGTTCGTAGAATATATATACATTATCGAAGGAGAAGTTTGTAAGCTTAACTTCTTCTACTGTGCCTAAGTAAGATTCGATTGAACTTTTGCATGCGTTCATAAGTTCGAGCCTGATGTCAGATTCGAATTCTTCTGCAATGGCAAAGTAAGCAGCGGGATCTTTATAAGCTTCGTATTTGTCGTATTTACAGCAAAGTCTTGAGAACTCGTCTTTGATCTTTGCTTCCTTCTTAAGGTCACGATTGTTCCAGGGGCCCTCATAGAAGAAGCATTTGTCAGTCTCATTGAGCAGGTATAGAAGTCTCCTGCTTTTGCCCTCTCCGTCACAGAAAAAGCAGTACAGATTAACGTCGAATTCAGCCTTCATGAACTCGCGTAATTCTGTCAGTAGCAGATCACTGCCATGCTGACCGTTAATTGCTTCTTTGACGTAATCAAGTCTTTCCTGAGTTAAAAACACGTGTATCTCCCTGCTGCTTTCAGGACTTCATAGCTTGTAATTCAGCAGATAATTCTGCCGCGAGAACTGCATTCTCAAGGATCATATGCTTCTGGGCATCCATGCTGTCTGATCCCATCTTATCCTTTAAATACTTCATCAGATAGCCTGTGATTGCTTTGCCCTTAACGCTATCTTCTCTGCTTCTGATAATAGCCTCGTCGATTACCTCATTCATCTACCGTTTAGAAAAAATTCCTCTACAATGGTTTTATCCTGAAATCTTCACTATCGAGCGAAAAGTTTGGATTGTAATAAGGATCACCGGCATCCAATTCTTTTCTCCATCTATTTTGAAAGCGCCATATTTCCTTTGTTGTACGCTTAATTTTTTCAGGTGTATTATCCGGACGGCGACTTTTACATTCATAATGATATAACTCAGCAAAAGGCGTCCATACAATAAGATAACCGGCTTCCCTGATTCGCATACAAAGATCGATGTCATTATATGTAACTTCATATCCTTCATCTAAACCATGTACCTGTTCAAATACTGTACGAGGAATCATCATACACGCCGCAGTAACAGCTGATAGGTTTTGTGCATAGGCTAGTCTTCCCATATAACCAGGACTGCTTCTATCAGAATATCGATGTAAATGACCAGCAATTTTAAATATGCCTATTCCCACGCCACCATGCTGAACTCGATTGTCGAAATAATACAATTTTGCACCTACGGCACCAACATCAGATCTCTGTGAATACATAAGAAGTTCCTGGATCCAATCCTCTGAAATCACTTCTACATCATTATTTAACAACAGAATATGTTCTCCATTAGCAAATCCGAACCCGTAATTTATAATAGCTGAATAATTAAAATGCCCATTCCAGGTAACAATACGAATTGCTTCATTGGCTTCAAGCGTTTTGTAATATTCAAATATTTCATTTTCTTCGCTGTTATTCTCAACAATAATGATTTCATAATTATGGTAGGTTGACTTTGTAAGTATTGAATCAATACATTTTTGCAAATCATCCTTATGGTCTTTATTAGGAATAATGATGGATACTAATGGTTCACCGATAATTTTATACTTTAAGCGATACACAGCCGAAGCAAAGGAATCCATTACCTCTCCTTCTAAGTGTACTCTTGTCAAGTGAGCAGCGACAGCTTTCTTTGCTGCTGTAATTGCATATGGTTTTGCATCTATAGAGCTTGCAACAGAACCCGCATGTGCGCGCCAATAATACAGACTTTGCTGAATATGGACGATTTTTTCTGCTTTTTCTGTGAGACGCAGCACCATATCAAAGTCTTGACTTCCATCATATTCCTTTCTGAATCCGCCTCCAATAGCATCTAATAAATCCTTCTTGAATACAGTAAAATGGCAGATATAATTGTTAGCACGCAGCGTATCCGGTGCATAGTCCGGCTTAAAATGATGACAAAAAGCATCTTCTATAACGTTATGAAAAATGCTTTCATCTGTATAGATAAAATCTGCCTTCTTTTCACAAATTGCTTTCATTACCTCGAACAAAGCGGATGGGTGTAGCAAATCATCATGGTCAAAAAGACCAATATAATCTCCTGTAGACATTTCTATACTTGCATTTGTATTTTCCGAAATTCCACCATTTATCGATAATTTCTTATATCTGATACGCTCGTCCAATGATGCCAGCATTTGACAATATTTCCCTACCTCACGATGTTCACTATCGCTACCATCTGCAAGACATAATTCCCAATTAGCATAGGTCTGATCTAAAACGGATGCTATCATCTCTTTCAAAAACT
Source organism: Saccharofermentans sp. (assembly GCA_024403655.1). GTDB lineage: Bacteria > Bacillota > Clostridia > Saccharofermentanales > Saccharofermentanaceae > Saccharofermentans. The sequence goes on from JAKSRK010000003.1 coordinate 5,115, forward strand.
GCATTGGTGTGTTGTAGAGAGGAACAATAATACTAAATTTAATAGTATCCGCAAATGTGGTATGCTCTTGTCCGGCTCTGATTTCCTCAGAAATCTTTACCGGATGTGGGAAAGTTTTTGCAATTCTTCGTTGTGTATAGGCTTTGCCACAAAGCTTCCAGCAATTAATACGAAGTTTACTAAATAACAGTGGTGATTTAAGGAGAATTGAATTCTTTCTATCCCCTAAAGCGCGTATTGGTTTGGTAATTTTCCAACAGGTACTATTTTGATGAGCTGTTAATGCTTTTACCAATTCTTGACATTGCCCGTTTAATGATGCGTACTGATTTTGTAACCCTTCAAGCGCTGCTTTCTGCTGTTCAATCAGTCTATGAAAGCTTTCTATCAAAGTATTGTCATTTTCCAGAAGAACGATTCCAAAACTGATATGCACCTTTCTACCAATAATCGCAGATGTATCAATCTCCATCTGAGGAGCAAGTGAATCAAACAGATATGTATCATAAATACTGATTCCACTTGAATTAATTACAGGTAAATGCTTTCCATCCGCTATGCAACTCAAATTATTAACCATACAAAAATAGTCGTCACATAGATCTATACTAATCTTTTTTGTGTTGTAAGGGACATTCAATTGGAAATCCATTTTGTTGTTCCCAAAGCAAGCATATCTATATTGAAGGCAAGGCTCCAAAGTATTGCCATTTTCATCTAGAAAATAAATCCTACAATATTGATGCCAAGAATTTTCTTTTTCCTTCTTCAACTGTATTATGCGCTGATTTTGCTGAATTATAGGCTCATCTTTGACAGGAGAAGGTGTACTGTCCGCTTCAATTTCGGCTAAAACAGCTTTTAAGTTCTGTTCAAAAACAGCTTGTGTAAAGATAGTACGATAGAGCTTGTCTCCATTCTTAGCATAGTAGCCGTACTTTTCGTCACTTATATCACATATCGAAGTTATATATCTAGCAAGCGCCACCGGGTCATTATTACGATAGACGAATCCTGCATCATATTCTTGTATCAATGAAGCAAACCCTGTATTCTCAGAGCAGATAACTAATTTATTCAACTGCATAGTTTCTGCTATTACAATAGGCATAGGATCATCGCGTGAAGTACATAGCAAACAATCCATTTTAGAATATAACTCACAAATACTTTCCCATTTCAATCCTCCTGGATAATAATGAATATTCTCCGGATAATCTTGTGCCAGCATTGTTAGTTTATTGTGAATTGCTTCGGATATTACAACACCTGCTATCGTAAAACAGCATTGTTGTCTAACTTCGTCAGATAACAGTTTGAAAGAACTGATAAAAATATCCTGTCCTTTTCGATTCTCAATAGAGCCAATAATTGCAAACTGCTTTTTTGCTTCTGCTTTCATTGGAACGTCTATATCTTTTGAAAAATCAGGAATGTAATACATTAATTCAGAAACATTGTATGCAGGGCGTCTTTTCAATAATGTTTCTCGTGCATAATTTCCAGGTACATAAATGTGTATATTATTCATCAATAATTCTGGCATAGCAGCAACAATTGCTTCCGAATACACAGCTTCTGCTTCATGTATCCACCAGATTACCGGAATTGAGGTTCCGTTTAACAATTGAATCATCTCGCCCCATAAAATGGTATTCGCAATTACCATCCCACTCTTCATACATATACGTAATAAAGCATCTGAATTCATTGCATCTGGCATAATATACAAAGGAATCGAAGCTGAGCGGATATCTTGCTCTAATGGTCCGGATTTGGGCGATACAATTACAGGATGTTTTCCGAGCTTTACCAATGTCTGTGCAAATTGAAACAATGCACGTGGTGCACCGGTCATACTCAAATCATGTGTTAACATCACTATATTTGTAGAATTAATTTCCATAATCAGTGTCCCTTCAGTTATTACCAGTTAATAAACTTTTATCTCACACACTCGCCTTCATAGCTTGTAATTCAGCAGATAATTCTGCCGCGAGAACTGCATTCTCAAGGATCATATGCTTCTGGGCATCCATGCTGTCTGATCCCATCTTATCCTTTAAATACTTCATCAGATAGCCTGTGATTGCTTTGCCCTTAACGCTATCTTCTCTGCTTCTGATAATAGCCTCGTCGATTACCTTATTCATCTGCTTTGCATCAACGGCATATTCCCGGGATATAGGATTCATAAGAATCATTCCGGTCTTAATCTTAAGCTCATTTTTGATGTGATATGCTCTGGCAACTTCCTCGACGGAATCCATGCGGCAGGGAAGTTTAATACCGCTCTCGATGGCCATATATGCCGGCATCTCGTCGGTCTTATATCCCATGACAGGTACGGATTTGGTCTCCAGATATTCCATTGTCAGATTAAGATCCAATATGGATTTGGCTCCCGAGCATACAACGACAACATTTCTCTCGGCTATTTCTTCGAGGTCTGATGAGATGTCCATCGTTACTTCTGCACCTCTGTGAACGCCGCCCATACCTCCGCCTGATACGACGGGGATATTAACAAGGTCTGCTACTACCATTGTCGCTGCAAGGGTCATGACACCGTATTCGCCCTTGGCAAGGATAAGAGGTATCTCTCTTCTTGAGGCCTTGGTCATGCTGCCTCTTCTTTTGCCGTAGTCGTCAAGCTCAGCGTCTGACATTCCGACCTTAATCTTGCCATTCATGATTGAGATATACGCAGGAACGGCGCCAGCCTTCCTTACTTCCTCGCAGACCATCCCGGCTGTCGCTACATTCTCGGGATAGGGTATGCCTGCAAATGTACCGCCTGTCTCAATCGCGATAACGGGCTTATTGTTCTTTAAAGCTTCTGATACTTCTTCTGAGTATTCAATATACTGTTTCATCTTTGCTGCTTCTCTTTCAGATTAGTGTTATTTCTTTGTCTAAGCTTGGAATAAAGTAGTTGCCTTTGCAGCCCTTATTCCTGAAGGCGGCGATAAATCTTTGCGGATCTTCCGTATTACCTTTAATCATGTCGAAATGAGTGGGAATAGTATTTAAAATATCTGCTTCATTTACGATATCGCATGCTTCTTCCGGGAAGAGGTTACCGATGATGCCTTCTGCTTCTCTTTTATCGTCTCTGCCGTTAATGGGAGGGAAGAAGAGGTCGATTGTTCCCAAGGATCTGATATTTGCCATAAGGCGCTCTGTCTTATATGTATCTCCCGGGTGAAGGAGCTGCTTTCCGTCCATTTTTACGGCATAGCAGAGATTGTGGTCTTGGCCGTTTTTGTCCAGCTGATGGACAGGGTGAGCTGCGGAGAAGGCTTTTACGCTTAGCCTGCTGCTTATGGTTACTTCTTCAAGGTCGCTTAGTGTAATTATCTGCATTTCGCTTATGCCTAGATTAAGAAGAATCTCTTTGCAGCCATTAGGGACGATGTACTTTGTCTCAGGCGATATTTTACTGACCTGAAGGAGAGTCTCCTCTGCGAGATGGTCGATGTGGTCGTGGCTGCAGAATATATAATCGGCATTAAGTTCTTCGCAGGGGATTACCGGAGGGTAACATCTTATTGTGTTTCCGCTGCTGTCAGTGATGTCGTTAAGGACGGGATCGAAGGCTATTCTAAGTGAATTGTCTTCGCTTGTTACAATGAATCCGCACTGTCCGATGTACTTAATCTTCAACATAGAGCATTCCCCTTATAGCTTCTGCCTTCGGTATAATTATATACTTCGTTTGCAAAAATAGGTGTTTGATAATAATATGCCTATATTAAATATTAAGCAGAGGGATGATCTTATATGAATCTTGGAATTGACTGGAATGTTGCAACTTTTGGTGTTGCAGGTAATTTTACGGGACACCTGGAGCAGGCGAACGAAGCGTCCGACTTTGTTAATGTAAAAACAAAGGAAGCAAATGCTCCCAAGGCAATTTTTCCTACACATATTCCTGTTAAGGAGCCTGTTGTAACTCCCGAGTTCTTATCGGTTTTCCCTTTCTCGGATCCTGAAGTAATTGAGTATCCCGAAGGACAGGACAAGGTTCAGATAGAGCCGGAATGTGCCGTCCTTTTTGATGCCCTGTGGGAAGGCGATACTTTGAAGTCGTTGATTCCTCTGGGCTTCGGTGCTTCCAATGACTGTTCCATAAGGAGAGAAGGGGCACGTAAGATCAGCCTTAAGAAAAACTGGTGTGCGAGAAGCAAGGGTTTCTCAGCGGATGTTATTCCCGTAGACAGCTTCACAGCAGAAGGCAACATTAACGATTACCGTATCGCAAGCTACCTGCTTCGTGACGGCAAGGCTTATCCTTATGGCGAAGACAGTGCGATAAGAGACTACAGCTATGTCTATGACAAGCTTATCGACTGGATGCTTGAGAAGTTCAACGGACAGGCAGATGAAGGCCCTGCTGAGGATATACATTCATATCTTGTCGAGGCGGGAAGACCCGGAAGAATTCTTGTATCAATCGGCGCGACGCGCTATACGGAATTCGGCGAAAGCAACTTCCTCCATAAGGGCGACCATGCAGTGGTAATCCTTTATCCGGAGTCAAAATATACTGCCGATGAGATTACGAATATGCTTGAGAGTGGCACAATAAAAAGACCGGACATCTCGGTTCTTGATCAGGAGATTATTGAAGGCTGAATCCGATTGTAACGGAGATAAATATGGATTATACAAAATATGGCGAGCGTAACATATTAAGATGTGAGAACTGCGGAGGCGAGTATCAGCTGACAGATGCTGAACTGCGTGCCCCGAATATATTACGTAAAAGTACTTCCGATCCTCACGGCAAAAGGGTTCTTGTAAAGTGCACCTGTAAATTGTGCAATGAATCCGGATGGAACTTTTTGGTTGAGAAGAGCAGAAAGACAACTCAGAGCTTCGATAACCCTCAAGCGCGCACGATCCTTATAGGTATCGCAGGCTTGGTCGGACTTGATATCCTCTATATGATAATCTCGTATCTGATAAAGAAGTTTGCAGGTTAAGCGGGGAAGCTGATTCTTATTACAAGAGAGCCTTCGATAAGCAGTGCTTCGATTATGCCGCCGTTCTTCTCGGATAAGAGCTTTGCTATGGATAAGCCAAGACCCGTGGAGTGGTGGGCGGATTCGACAGTATAGAATCTGTTAAAGAGCTTTCCTACTTCGGTGGGAGTAAGTCCGGATGCCTTGTTACTGAAGGTTATGGTACCTTCTTCGTCCAGTGTTACCTTAAGATCTCCTTCGGAATACTTAATGGCATTGCTTATGATGTTGGAAAAGATTCGCTGAATGGATTTTCTGTCGAGAGTACGAACTACTTTACTGTCACAGATCTCTATCTCCGGCTCTATACCTTTCTCTACGAGGGCACCGTAGAAGGAAGCCAGAGTAGTTTCCAGTTCTGAATTAAGGACTATTTCTTCAGGTTTAAAATCGTCCTTGGTCGAGCTTATAACCGAATACTTAAACAGTTCTTCCGTAAGAGATTTGAGAGCCTCAACTCTTTCCCTGATTATTGAAAGATACCTCCCGGCATCCTCGCTCTTATCTTCGTTATCCAGAAGATCAAGATATCCGTTAATTGCTGTAAGGGGAGTTCTGAGGTCGTGGGAAATATTCATGATTGCTGTCTTAAGTTCATTGTTGCCGCGGGAATAAATTACGCTTACTTCGCGAAGTTTTTTGAGTTCTTCGTTGAGCCTGATAGCCGCCCTGCGAATATGAGGATCGCTGCTTGAGACGCGTATCTGCAGATTGGTCTCCTTCTCGATGATGTCTCCGAAGTCCTTAATAATCTCATCTATCGAGCGCCTTAAGGAGAGCACTTTAATAATGAGTGCTGCGATGACAAGAAGAAGGATTCCGATTATTACCAGTAGAAGCTTTTCCAATGCTTATATTCCTCTTTGATTATTTCCCAAATGATATCATTTGTAATTCCGTCTGTTAAAGACGAATAAGCCTGCTGAGGTGAATACTAAGATGTCTGCAATTATACCGACGTAGTATGCGGAATTCTGAATGGGTATATTTCCTTCAGCCTGAGCAATACTTACAATGAATATGTTGTTCATAAACATGATTGTTGTCAGTAAATCGCCGGCAGGCTCATAAAAGATATCGAAGCTTATCCCTGCAAGAAGGCAGCTGACCATTAGTGCGATGGAAACGAAGATGGATATTACTCTGTTGCTAATAATCATGGCGATTGCAAGCGAGATGCTGCAAAGTGCAAACTTGACTAAGATATCAAACAGAATAGTGGTAAGCATAATCTCTGCTGCGCCGGGACTTCTGATCAGGCTTACAAAGACTTCGGGTGTCAGGAATCCGATATATACGATCAGCTTATAAATGAATATTAAAAGACTGCATAAAAGGCAGAGTGAAAATGAAGTGATAAGGTTGGAGAAATAGATCTGAGTTCTGCTGTATCCTGCAATCAGTTTATTTCTGAGCATTCCGGCTTCGAAGTCAAAAGCTGCGACAAAAGACGGTATGACCATTATGAAAAAAGCTGATATATAACAATCGATAAGGTTACAGGCAAGATATTTGAACGCGGCAGATTCCCCGCTCTCTGCGTAGACATTAAGCAGATATTTCTGATTCATTGTTTGTGATATAAGGAATAAGAAGACGGACAAAAGTATACCCGGAATAAGACGGGATTTTAATATGCATCTATAGTCGTTCCTAAGCAGCTTTTCCATATTATCTGTTCATAAGATCGAGGAAATAGTCCTCGAGTGTTCTGTGGGATGAGGAAGAAAGCTTTGCTTCCAAATCTCTTGCCGTAATTTCTTCTATGAGTTTGCCGTCGCGTATAAAGCCGTAGTCAGTAGCAATCTTGGAAAGCTCGTTCAGGATATGGCTTGATATAACGAAAGTAATGTCGCGTTCTTTATTAAGTCTGAGGATAGTCTCTCTTAGCTCGACTACGCCTTCAGGTTCAAGCCTGTTCATGGGTTCATCGAGGATAATAAGGTCCGGACTTCCCGCGAGTGCCATTGCAATTCCAAGTCTCTGCTTCATGCCGAGAGAGAAATCTTTTACTTTTTTCTTGCCGGTATTTAAAAGACCGACAAGCTCCAGTAATTCATCTATGCCTTCCGTAGAGGGTATACCCAGAAGCGTATACTGCTGAATGAGGTTGTCTTTGGCAGACATGTGAGGGTAGAAGGAAGGAGATTCAATTACTGCACTTATCCTTTCGCGTGCCTTTCGAACAGCATTTGTGTCGCTGCTTTTTGCGCCGAAGAGGCTGAACTCGCCTGAAGTCAGAGGCTGAACTCCGCAGATAATACGCATAAATGTCGTCTTGCCTGCGCCGTTTTTGCCGATTAAGCCGTAGATGGAACCCTTAGGAACATGAATATCAAATTCCTTAAGAACTCTGTGCCTGCTGCCGTAATTTTTACATAGCCTGTCTGCTTCAATAACGTAATCCATACGCCTATTATTTCATATTTTTCCTTGCAAAGACTGCATTTCCGACAGCAACGATAATAATTGTCACTACGATATCGTAGCCGACGAAGACGGATGTTCTGTCTTTTTGCATGGACGAAAGCATTACAATCTGCCCCGGTACAAAGAATGTATCCACTGCTCTTGCTGCGGTTTTTATGGGAGTTCCGTCCTCGAAGTAGTAAGGATTCTCTTCTTCTGTATAAGTTACAACAAGGCCTTCTTCCGTCTCGTCTTCGTTCTTTATGACAGTTATCGTCTCGTTTGAATAACCGTAGATTAACACCATCGGCTGGAAGAAAGTTGTGTAGAGGAGAACAAAAAGGATAGACATGACGATAACTAATGCCTTCTTTGTAACTAAGGTGCATACAAAATGAATGCCGGCAGTAAAAGCTACTATCATTACTACAAAACCCATGTAGCCCAAGACAAGATCTGCTACAGGCCAATTATCATTATTAAAGCCGAAATGCGCTACGCCGATAGGATAGTAACCCAAAAACCACGCTGCTACTATCAGAAGTGTTGAAGTAACTGAAGTAATAAGGCTTGAGGCATAGACCTTCGCTCTGCTGTAGCCGACTGTAATCTTGTTGCGTATCATGCCACAGGAGAAGTCGGTGCAGACAAACATCGGTACCATAATGGATACAAACATCAGAATAAGGAACCAGAAGTCGCCGGCACGGTGTTCTACGCAGGTGCATTCGGGGTCAGACCATGTCTCGTATTCAGAATACATAGAACCGAAGAAGGTAACCACCAACAGAATATAGAATATAACGCTCTTAAAAAGACGTCCGAAATCGCTCTTAAGTAAACCTCTCATTAGCAGTTCTCCTTGTTTCCCATAGTATTTAAGTAAACGTTCTCCAAAGATTCACTGTTTACCGTAAGAGAATTAATTTCAATTCCCGCTTCCTTTGCCTGAGGCATAAACTCTTCAAGATCAAGCTGTGCGAACACAACTGCTTCCGAGCTGCTCTTGATCTCATACTGAAGCTTCATTGAATCAAGAAGTACTGCCAGTTTTACCGTATCCGGTGTAACTACCGTTGTTGTAGTATTGCCATCCTTCTTTATCTCTTCAGCGCTGATTTCCCTGATCAGTCTGCCGTCCGAGATAAAGCCGTAATGTGTTGCCACTTTTGAAAGTTCATCAAGAAGATGACTTGAGATGACAAAAGTTATGTTCCTGTTTTTATTTAAGTCGAGGATGATATTTCTGATATCGATAATGCCCTGAGGATCAAGTCCGTTCATGGGCTCGTCAAGAAGGATAATCTCGGGATTTCCTACCATTGCCATAGCAATTCCCAGTCTCTGCTTCATACCAAGAGACAGCTTGCTCGCACGCTTGCCGGCATCTTTATCAAGACTTACAAGCTTTAAGTATTCATCGGCTATGGAATAGTCCTCAACCTCACGGAGTCTGCACATCTCGATGACATTCTCTCTTACCGTAATGTCGGGATAAAATGCAGGCACTTCGATAATCGTGCTCATCTTCCTGCGAATGTCGTTAATCTGTTTTGAATTGATGCTGACTTCCATCAGTTTGCAGTCGCCGCCGTTTGATCTGATAAGTCCTGCGACAAGACGCATAAAAGTTGTCTTGCCGGCGCCGTTCCTGCCTATAAGACCATAGATTGCTCCCTTGGGAACATGAAGGTCAAGTTCGTTAAGAACTGTGTTTCTGCCATACTTCTTGCAAAGCTTATTTGCCTCAAGAATATAATTCATAATGCCCTCCGCTTATTTGCTGAGTCTATATTAGCAGGACCTTTCTGCCTATTAGTTGAGAAATGGTTGAGATATAAAATGAGCGTTATTTGAGCTTGAATCCAATTCCCCATATGGCTTCTATGTAATCCTTGCCGCTTACAGCCTTAAGCTTGCTTCTAAGATGGCTTATGTGAGTCTTAAGAGAGCCTTCCGTACAGTCTTCGGTATATTCTGCGAGGCTGTCCAGCAGATTGGATTTGGTTACAACACTTTCCGGGTTCTTCATGAGAATCTTAAGGATGGCAAATTCCGTCTTTGTAAGCGAGACGTATTTGCCTGCAACAGTCACACTGTAGCTGTCTGAATCCAGTACGATGTCGTTATAGTGAAGGGAGGAAGGTTTTATCGATCCTTTGAGGCGCAGTTCGATTCGGGCCAGAAGTTCTCTTGTATCAAAGGGTTTGGTCAGGTAATCGATGGCGCCTTCGGTGAGCATATTAACCCTGCTGTCGATATCAATCTTGGCGCTTACTACGATTACGGGAACAGTGCTCATTATGGCCTTAATCTTGGGAAGTACATCCTCGCCGTTTAAGCCCGGAAGCATCAGATCAAGAAGAATCAGATCCGGCTTCAGACCGTTGGAGATTCTCATTACCGCTTCTGTTCCGCTATAAGCGCGAACGCAGCTGTAACCGTTCTTCTCGAGAACAGTCTGTTCCATATTGCCTATTGCTTCATCGTCATCAATAATAAAGATAGTTGTCATCGGGAATCTTCCAACCTCCGTTAATTCTGTGTTAAAAAGAATAATCAATCTCGTGTATGTGGTCGAGTTGTCCGTTGGGCATTATGCTCATCTCGCCTGTAGTGAGGTTATATACACATGTCCATTCGGGGTGGATGAAGGGATCATCCAAAGTGCCGAGAAGTTCAAAGGCATCATGCTCGGACATAACGCCGCCGCTTTCTTCCAGAACCGCTTCAACAGTATTGTATCTTGTCTGGCCTGAGCCTGACAATGTATCGCTGCTAAGATAGAAGTTAGTTACGGTCATGTAGTTATCGTGTATTGGCTCGATAACATCCACTATACCGTCATGAAGTTCCACGACTACCGCTGCGCCTGATCTGTCTGCAATAAAGAAGTGACAAAATGAGAGCTGCTGAGTCATAGAGACTCTCATTGTGAACTCGTCAAAGAGTGCTACTGCCTCTTCTACCGTTCCGGCTTCGTTAAGGATCAGTCTGCAGATCTGCTCGGCACCAAGTAAGGGGGTGCCATCATTTTGAGGTACGATCGCTGCGGGTACAGTCAGGATGGATATCGCAAGTCCCGCTTCATTCATGCCGTCTCCTATAAAGTATGGCTCGGTAAGCATATCCCTCATGAAGCCGAATGTTCCTTCGGGTCTGTCCGTAAGAAATGCGGTTCCTACCGTGGCATATGTTCCGTCATGTGTAGTTACTACTATTGAAGGGTAGGGAACGGATGTTGATTCCATATTCCTGCAAAACAGGATATCGCCGTTCTCGTTCTCGCAGACAAAACAGGTGCAAAAGCCTGAGGACTCAGAGTTATTTGCGAAGGAACTTCTTATAAAGCCGTGAGACAATTTTTGGTTGAAGAATCCGTTAAAATTCTCAGTCATTCCTTCTGTATTCATAAAATCATCGAACCAATATGTTCCTTCGTAGTCCATGGTATAGATAGGATAATCGTCGATCTTGTTGACGGATCTAAGCGTCGCTATCTGATGACGGTATAAAGTCATGAACATGACGGATATTATAAGTAATGTGACCAAGATCACTGTAATTATATTGGCGATTTTCTTCTTGAACTTCATTCTTTTTACCTTTGAGATTTGTTTGTCATCAATTGTACCATGAGGAAGCTTATATTCTTATATAATCGCATTTTGCTTTACTGTTGTATATTTATACGATATTAAGCCCTAATCAGCGCAAAATAATTATATGTTTTACTTTTTGTTATCCTCTTCGATTTGCTTTCCGATAGTGATAGACTTTGTGGGACGGAAGGTGAGGTTGAAGGTTATGTCTTTTATTAAGAAGAACGGATTTGGAATTTTAACTTGTATTGTTATTGCTTCTATTGCAACGATCCTTGCGGGATTGAAGCTTGGAAGCTTTTCTTTTGAGATAATCGGTGCACCGGTATTTGCAATTCTTATAGGTATGATAGTAACGCTGATACGACCGGGTTTTGCTTCCTCTGATAAGCTTTCATCCGGAATCAAGTTCACTTCAAAGAAGATCTTGCAGTGGGCGGTAATCATATTAGGATTCTCTTTGAACCTCGGCACCATCGTCTCCGTAGGTGCCAAATGCCTCCCGGTTATCCTGGCGACAATCTCCACATCTCTTATAGTGTCTTTCCTTATGATGAAGCTTCTTAAGATGGACAGTAAGGTATCAACACTTATCGGTGTCGGCTCATCAATCTGCGGCGGTTCGGCAATTGCCGCGACTGCTCCCGTTATCGATGCGGATGACAGCGAGGTCGCTCAGTCCATCTCTGTAATCTTTTTGTTCAATGTACTGGCAGCTCTTGTTTTCCCTACCTTCGGAAGAGCAATCGGCCTCGGAAGTGAGGGCTTCGCGGTGTTCGCGGGAACTGCGGTAAACGATACTTCTTCCGTTACTGCCTGCGCGTCGACTGCAGAGAGTATCTACGGTGTCGACGGAATTCTCTCCGCTGCCGTTACGGTAAAGCTTACAAGAACACTTGCGATAATACCTATTACACTGGCTCTGGCCCTTTACAGAACTTATAAAGCAAAGAAGTCAGGCGAGAAGGGAAGTACATATTCCATTAAGAAAATCTTCCCCACATTCATACTCTACTTTGTAGCCGCATCCGTTATTACAACTATAGTCGGCTCTTTGGGCGAAAGTGCTTTTGCTTCCTTCTATATGGGAAGCTTCGTAAAAGCCATGAAGTGGCTGGCGAAGTTCTTCATCGCAATGGCAATGTGCGCCATCGGTCTTAATACGAACATCGTTACTCTTGTTAAGAAAGGCGGCAAGCCGATCATTATGGGCTTTGCCTGCTGGGTATCTATTACAGCTGTTTCTATTATTGTTCAGTTGGCAACGGGTATTTTCTACCTGTAAAGTCAGAGTACTTTCCAGCCGGCTTCCTCGAGATTATTAAGTTCAGGCTCACCGAATGCGTCAGCCAGATCCTTGTAATCTATTTGGCAACGCTTAATCTCGTCTTTTTTAAGAACCCAGCTGACTTTGACGGATTTTACACCGGCTTCTTTAAGTCTCGTGCAAAGTCGGTCATATTCGTTAGGATTCCCTTCATCTTCGCTGTCAAAAATCCTGGTGTTCGTAAAGTTATTGCTTGACCAGAGCTTGCGGCCGGCTGATCCGCACACTTCAAAATCCACTAAGCAGTAGCCATCTTCGCCGAAGTCTTCTATTGCCATGTCCTGATCTTCCAGGCTCAGAAAGCGGACAGATGCTACTTCGCTTATTGTCTCTTTTTTTGAAAATAATCCCATATATTCCTCCAATAGTATTGCTGATAGCATTATACAATATGGTTGAAGTTTTTCGGCTGTTATGTTCTAATCCTACTAATCGTGTAATAAGGAGACAGAATCATGGGAACTCACTATTCGGATTATCAGAAGAAGTCGGTATCTGCATCGAATTTGAATTTTGACGCGATTAGCGAAAGTGATAAGGCAGTCTTAAAAAAGGTGAGAAACCAGCGTGCGAAGACACATCTGGGTTTCCTTATTCTCATGGGACTTATTTTCCTTGCGGCATTATTTCTTCTTATTAACAGCATTATCGCTCCGCTTTCCAATATCTATGCGGAGATTGCATCTTTCCCGCTTTTTATAGGAGCCATGTTTATAAGCGGAAGGCTGATATACGGCTTCCTGGGTCCCTGTTCGGGAATAAGAAAGGGTGTAGTTCTTACTGCAGACAGAATGCAGGAATTCTCCGAGAAGCGTAATGCTACTTTCCAGTATGTCTTCGATATATATATGGAAGATAAAGACGAGACTTTAATGAGTTATTCCGTTATACCCGAAGTATTCGATGCGGTTCATCCCGGAGACGGAGTTCTCCTTGTTAAGGTAGGACGTAAGCTTCAGGTTCTTGAAGATCCCGAGCGTAAGGGTGTAATGGATGTAAGCCATATTAAATCCGGAGTCTGACGCTGTTTACGGGCCTTTGCAGATTTCTTTATACATTTCTTAACCATTCTTTAACTTCGTTTGGCGGATTATTAAATCTTCACCTTTAACATAACGGGTGTTAAGTAATTGCGCTTATCTGCGCGAATAATCTGAAAACGGAGAAAAATATGAAAAGACTAGCAGGGTTAACACTTACAGCTGCAGTGATGCTCTCGTCGGTTGCCGGATGTACGGCAATGGCCGGGCTGCCCACTGAAGTAACCGAATCCAGCGTGACCGAACTTGGTGAAGCAAGACCTCAGGATGATTTCTACAGGTATGTTAATCAGGAAGCTCTCGCCAATGCAGAGTTTGAATACGGTGATACGTCTGCGGGAAGCGCCTTCGATTCCGACATTATTACGGAAGAACTCGAGGGGATTGTTCAGGATGTAGTAGCCGGAAGCGGCTACGAAGAAGGAAGCGAAGAATATATCATTAAAAGTGCTTATGACCTTTATATGGCATATGACTTCGAGAATACGGATATTCCTTCGGATCTTCAGGAAATGATAGACAGAATCTACGGTGCTACTACCATCGATGAACTTCTGGAAGCGGATGCTGATCTTGTCAGAGATTACGACACAATGAGCATTCTGGGTATCACACCCGACATTAATCCTTTTGTTCCTGAAGAGATGGTTATGAGCGTAGCTCCCATGAACAATATGCTCGGAATCTCCTTCGCAGCCTTAAGAGACGGCGATGTAATTGTTGATTATGTTAAGACAAATGCTCAGGTTATCCTCATTACCTGTGCGCAGGATTCAGAGGCTACGGAAGAACCTTCTACCGATCTTGCCTACCTTACGCTTGATATCTTTGCGGCTACCGATTTGGATGTACTGGATGATCCCGGTTCATATGAATATAAGGCTCTTTATTCTGCCGCTGAAGTAGAGGAAGTTCTCTCAAATATAGACCTTAATCGATATATTTCAAGAATCGGATATAACTATGCTCTTATCGACGAGTACTGCATTAGTGATATTGATCAGCTTGCAGCTTTAAATGAAGTATTTGTCGATGAGAACATCGAAGCACTTAAGGCCTGGGAGCTTAGTATTTTATATAACAACTATTCCGCTTATATTGCTCCCCATTATCCTGAGCTCGCAGGCTACATAAGCAGAGACTACAATACCCCTGAGCAGCAGGCACTTAATGAGGTTATTTATCAGTTCTCCGCCATGACGGATCCTCTTTATGTTGAACAGTACTATACGGAAGAGACGGACGCAGCCTTAAGAGCTATGTGCGATGATATTAAAGAAGGTTACAGAGTACTTATCGGCAATGCTGACTGGTTAAGTGAAGAGACAAGAAGCGAACTTCTTACCAAGCTTGAAAATATCGTATATGTAACAGGTACTAATGTCACAAGACACGAGCCGAATGAGTATTCGGATATTGGTGGTGACAACTACTATGAATTCTATTTAAGTTATGTAAGACATAACCATCAGGTTATGATCGCTTCCTTCGGAGAACCCCTGTCCAGAGAAAGAGCCCTGATGGAGATGCAGACTGTTAATGCCTGCTACCAGCCTTCTTTCAACAATATCACTATTACTGTTGCCATCACGAATGCACCCTTCTTCGATTATGATGCGAACTACTTTACTAACCTCGGTGGTCTTGGAATGGTAATTGCACATGAGATGGGACATGCTTTTGACAGCAACGGTATCCTCTTTGATTCAAACGGTATTTACGATCCTTCCTGGATTCCTTCCGGAGATATGGAGATTATTAATACCCGTAATGAGCAGGCCGTATCTTACTTTGAAGATAACTTTACGGTATTCGGTGTATACCATGTCGACGGTGAGCAGACTCTTGGTGAGAACTATGCCGATCTCGGAGCCATGGAGTGCATCACATCTCTTTGCTCAAGTGATGAAGAACGTATGCTTCTCTTTGAGAACTATGCGGTAATCTGGTGCTCCAAGTCTACCGACGATGCTATCATCAATCAGATTGCTTACGATGTTCACTGTCCCTCAATCATAAGAGTTAACGCCATTTTGTCGACTCTTGATGCGTTCTATGAGACTTACGGTGTGTCCGAGGGTGACGGTATGTATATCGCACCTGAGAACAGAATCTCAAGATGGTATTGATGAGGTGACATAAAGATGAATATTGTACTTAAAAACTCACTTAAAAATATATGGGGAAAGCCTTTCCGTACATTACTCGTTACCTTTACGATCTTCATGTGCTGCTTAAGTGCTCTCCTGTCTTTTGACATCGGTAATCTTATTCCGAGACTTCTTGAGGGATTCTACGGCAACGTATCCAGAGCAGATATTCTCGTCAATTCCGACGGAAGAGATCTGACGCAGCTTCCCGAAGGATTCCCCGAATGCGACACAATGTGCTTAAGCACAAATGCCGAGGCACTTTATCAGGATATCGACGGTGAGTATGCCTTTGTAAGCACTGATTACTTTTATATCTACGGTTTTGACATTGACGAAGGCGTAGACATGGAATTCATAGATTCCATCGAGCTCGGTGCCAACGAGATGTATATCTCATACGATTTTGCCACTGACTTCGACTACTCTGTAGGAGATACATATATCGTGCATGACAGAGCCGACAACGAAGTTGAGCTTACAGTTGCAGGTATCTTCCCTGAGGATCTGAAGAACACTGTACTTTCAGGTTACTCCGCTGTAGTTAATCAGGAGACAAGCGATACCTTATCCTGCGGTTACAGAATTGCAGATGCAATTCTTATCGACATCGCAGATGATTCCAGAATCGATGAAGCAAAGGATCTTATCAAGGATCAGCACCCCGGTCTTCATATAACTGACCTCTTCATCAATGATTCATTCATGAATATGATTAATCAGCTCGAGCTTATCTTTACTCTTTTCTTTGCAGCTACGGTGCTTCTCGTTATCTTCGTTACTGCATCCATCTGCAACAGAATCGTAAGTGAGAGAATGTCCTACATAGGAACTTTGAGAAGCTTCGGTATGAGTTCTTCTGCTACTGCCGGTATTCTGCTTCTCGAGAATGTCCTTTATGCGATAATGGGTGCGGTTCCTGCCGCTGTTATCTATACGGTAGTAAGAAATCTTGTTCTCTCTAAGGTGTTCGGTTCTGATTCTGCAATCGGAAGCCTCGGATTTGATATTCCTCCCGTATCCGGAGCTCTTATCGTGGGAGTAATTATCTTCGCGATTGTAATGGAGTGTCTTATCCCTTTGAGAGCTATTCTTAAGGCTCTTAAGACTTCTATCAGAGATATCATCTTCGACAACAGAGATACTCAGTATAAGTTCAGCAAGAAATCTCTTGTTGCAGGTCTTATTTTCCTTGTATTGTCTGTTCTTCTTGCTGTATTTAACGTAAGTCTCGTAACGGCAATAATCTGCCTTCTTACTTCCATCGCAGCTCTGGCTCTTTTGTTCCCCAGAGTACTGAAGCTGGTAACAACAGCAGTTCGTAAGATCAGCAGCAAAAACAACAATTCAAGATGGGAACTTGCAGCTGTTGAGACAATCTCCAGAAAGAGTACTGTAGGAAGCGGTGTCCTGTGTGCTACGGCTGCTGCAATGTGTCTGATAGTACTTGAAGTAGCAAAGGTGCTTTTCGGTGTATCCGGAGAGATTCCCTATCAGTCAGATGTTCTGGCAGAATGTAACAGCTCCGCCAAGTACTATAGCTATGTTGATAACCTTGAAGGAGTAACCGATACAGAAGCTTTATACTTTACAGCCGGTTACGTCTCGATAAATGGCGATGACAGCAATACAATGGCATTTATTTACGGTATTCCTGATGGCGGCTATAGTTACTATTCAGAGTTCGATGAGGCTCCTGACAGCATTCCCGATGACGGTGTTGTCCTCAGTTCCGACTATGCAGGCAGGAGGGGCATAAGCGAAGGTGATGTTATAAGCATTACATTCGATAATCAGACCCTTCTTCCGATAGAGAGAGAACTCAGAGTAACGGCTCTGGTAGATTTTACTAACAACGGCGCCGAGAATGTACTGATCTCATTTAATACATATCTGTCTATCTATCATGACCGTCCCGCAGAACTCCTTGTATGCTGTGATAATCCCGACACGATAAAGGATACTTTGAAGACTTACGGCAAGGATATGTTCACGAGCGTAAAGACGATTGAAGAATATAAGGCAGAAAATGAACTTTCAAGTGCAGCCATCAATGCCGTTGTTAAGGCAATTATCGTAGTAGCAGTAGGAATGACTGCAATCGGTGTCACAAGTAATCTTCTTATCGGCTTTGAGGGAAGGAAGAAGGAGTGTGCGGTTCTGCTGTCAACAGCCATGGACAAGAAGACACTCTCCGGCATCCTCTTTAAGGAAGTACTTATAACTTCTATTACCGCATCAGGTCTTGGAGTTATTGTCGGAACTCTTTTCCTCAATGTACTTGGAAAGGCTCTGGCCAGTGCGGAATTCATGAGCCTTAAGATCGACGTCAACTACAAGATGAACCTCATCTTCTTTGTTGTATTGAGCATCGTCTTCTCCTTAACGGTTCTCTTCCCGATAAAGAACCTTAAGAAGATGAAGATATCAGAACAGATTAAGTACGAGTAATCCCATACGGAGGCATATATATGAACACTATAATTGAAGTAAATAACGTAAGTAAGACATTCGGTAAAGACGGCAACATTAATCAGGTTTTGAACGGCGCCAGCCTTAAGGTAGAAGAAGGTGAGTTCGTATCTTTGATGGGTGCATCCGGATCAGGTAAGTCTACTCTTCTTTATCTGATCGGAGGCCTCGACAGAGACTTCAAGGGCAATATCTCCATCTGCGGTCAGGATATCGGCTCTCTTAAAGACAAGGCTCTGTCCGACTTAAGGCTTAAGAACATCGGCTTTATATTCCAGTTTTATAACCTTGTCATGAACTTAAGTGTTGAGGACAACATTCTTCTTCCGCAGACAATCAGCGGCAAGAAGAAGTCTGACCTTAAGAAGGATCTCGATGAGATTCTTGAGATTACGGGACTTACCGAGAAGCGAAAGGCAATGCCTTCTACATTGTCCGGTGGTCAGCAGCAGAGAATCGCTGTAGCAAGAGCAGTCCTCGGCAACCCCAAGATTATACTTGCAGACGAGCCTACGGGTAACCTCGACTCGGCTTCTACCAAAGACATAATGGAGCTTTTCGCGAGACTTAATAAGGAGAAGGGACTTACTTTCCTTCAGGTAACACACTCTAAGGAGTGCGCAGAATACGGTACAAGAACCGTTATTCTCGATAGCGGTAAGACAGTAGGTTAAGCTGCAACCAATATCAAAGAAGTCATAAGTGTGGCCGCTTTGGTTCTTTCCGGTAAGGAACCAAGGCGGCCCTTGTTTATTTCTTATGGGATAATTTGACGTGAACCTTATAAAGCGGAGTGGTAATATGAAGTACTGTGATTACAGCAGATGAGATATCAGGTGTCGGAGGATCGTGATTTTGGAGAGTCTTATTTATGGCCTGAATGCTACAGTCCCGGTGTTCCTTGTGATTGTGGTGGGATACATTCTTAATAGGAAGAACATGTTCACAGAGAGCTTTATTTCTGTGGCTAATAAGTTCACCTTCAAAATCTGTCTGCCCATAATGATTATCGTCGATATGGCAACCTCTGACATCACAGGGGATTTTGATGCGAGACTGGTTGGCTTTTCCGCAGTTATTACAGTAGTTATGTTTGCTGTTATCTGGACCGGAGCCAGACTGTTTATAAAGGATAAATCGATAATAGGGGCGTTCGTTCAGGCGTCTTACAGAAGTTCGGTGGCAGTAATGGGATTTGCCTTCATGATGAATATCTACGGGCGTATTGGCATGATGCCGATGATTATCATAGGCTGCGTGCCCCTTTATAACATCTGTGCGGTAACGGTACTTACCTTTGAAGCCGCAGATGCACAAAATGATACTGATAAAGCCGCTAAGCTTCGTAAGGCATTTGTATCCATAGTAAAAAATCCGATTATTATAGGTATTGTTATCGGCTGTGTGCTGTCGCTGACACATATCTATGAGCATATCCCGACGATGTTTACCAAGACTCTCGACAGCCTCAAATCTATCGCAACTCCGCTTTCTCTTATAGTTATCGGCGCATCTTTTGAGGGGAAGGCAGCTTTTGCCAAAATAAAGCCGACCATTGTCAGCTGTATGATTAAGCTTATAGCTTTGCCGGCTGTTTTTCTTACTGTCGCCATAGCGTTAGGATTCAGAGGTGAAGCCCTGCTGGCTCTGACTATAATGTTAGGCTCACCAACTACGCCGTCCTGTTACATTATGGCCAAGAATATGAATAACGACGGGGTGCTGACTTCAAGTGTAATCGCTGCAACGACACTTATCTCTTCTGTGACACTTACATTCTGGATTTTCCTTATTAAATGCATGGGGCTTATAGGCTGACGGGGAAATAAGCCTCTCTAATATTTTGTGTAATAGAGCCGCTTAAGTTGCATTATTTTGTCATTTGGGGCCGGTGGCTGCACATTATGGCGTCATAAGAGGCAAACTTTCCGCTACTTCTTATCTTCCTTAAAGTACAATTAGGGAAGCAAGATAAAAGGAGAGATCTTATGAGACTCGGAACTTCTTCCCCGCTTAGTCACGACAGCGTTCAGGAGTGGGCGGCAAAGCAGAAAGAATTGGGATGCAGATCCCTTGTATTCCCCCTGAACTGCGAAGCGGACGATGCCCTTATAGATGAGTATGCAAAGGAGGCACGCGCCAACGACCTTCTTATAGCCGAAGTGGGTATATGGCGAAATGCTATGTCTTTGGATCCCGACGAAAGGCAGAGAAACAGAGACTACACCGTAGCTCAGCTTAAGCTTGCCGACAGACTCGGGGCAAGATGTGCAGTAAATGTAACGGGTGCTTTCGGTCCTGTCTGGGAGGGCGGCTACAAGGCTAACTTCACTCCCGAAGCAAGGAAAGAAATCGTGAAGATGATAAGGGAAGTAATAGACCGCGCCGAAGTAAGCAATACTTACTTTACGGTGGAGCCTATGCCCTGGATGGTACCTACCGGTCCCGAAGATTACCTGAAGCTTATAGAGGAAGTGGACAGGGAGCATTTCGCGGTTCATATGGATATTATCAACATGACTAATTCCGCGGAAAGGTATTTTGAGGCAGAAGCTTTTATCGACAGATGTGCGTCCCTTCTCGGAGACCGTATCAGAAGCTGCCATATTAAGGATATCCATCTTAAGCAGGAATATACGATTCAGATGGCGGAGTGTGCTCCGGGTGAGGGTGAATATCCCCTTCGCTACTATGTGGAGAAGATGAATGCCATAGATAAGGACATGCCGGTAATACTGGAGCATTTAAATACGGACGAAGAATACATAAAGTATATGACTTACTTAAAGGAGATTTTAAATGGAATATAAAAGAGTTTCAGATGCAAATACATATACTGCCCGCTACATTGACAGCATTCTTATTAAGCAGCGTCTTATAGATTCGGTTGTAGCAGATACCAAGACGGAGATCTTCGGAGAAGTTTTCAGCAGCCCCGTTATGACGCCGGCTTTTTCCCATCTTAAGAACTTCGGCGGAAGAGAACTTACGGGACTTGAAGAGTACTCTGTAGCTGCCCGCGAGCTGAATATTTTGAATTTTGTCGGCATGATGGAGAATGACGACTTCGCGAAGATAATTAAGACGGGTGCCAAGACGATAAGAATAGTAAAGCCTTATGCGGATAACGGCAAGGTAAGAGATCAGATGCAGTTCGCGCAGGAAGCGGGAGCCTTCGGTATAGGAATGGATATTGACCATATCTTCGGCGAGAACGGTACAGACGTATGTATGGGTGAGGAGATGGCAGTCCAGACCTCTGATATGATCAGAACTTATATCGAATCTACTTCGCTTCCTTTTGTAGTAAAGGGTGTATTAAGCGTTGAGGATGCGGTTAAGTGCGCAGAGCTTGGAGCAAAGGCGATCATCGTAAGTCACCATCACGGCAGACTTCCTTATGCTGTTCCGCCCATGCTGGTTCTTCCTGAGATAAAGGAAGCACTTAAGGGAGCTGATGTGAAGATAATCGTCGACTGCGGAATCGAGAGCGGAACTGATGTCTATAAGGCCCTGGCCCTGGGTGCGGATGCTGCCGCAGTAGGAAGATCCATGATCCCTTCTCTTGAGAAGGATGGCGTTGAAGGTGTTAAGCAGTTCATCTCCAGAGTGAATAACGAACTGAGGTTCGCCATGAGCTGTACCGGCTTTGCAACAACAGCAGAAGTAGATGACAGCTGCCTCGTTATAAATTAATGTTGATTTTCTCGTTTCCCTATGTATACTAGTAGGTGGAATTTTGGGAAAAGAGGTATATTCATATGACTGCAACAAGAGTTAAGGGCTTGCTGTTTCTTTTTAGTGGCGTTTTTTTGGCTGTGTGCTGTTTTCTTCCGATTAGGGTAATGACATCTTTGATGTCAGATCAGTCAAAAATCAAAGAGAATGTTTCGCTTATGCCGTCACTTCCGGGCTTTATATTGTTTTTGCTGGCGTGCGTATGTATTATCGTTCCGCTTGTAGGTCTTCAGAAGAAGGCCCCGCTGGTAGGTGTTATTACAGCTATTACAACAATCGGAATTTTGGTGTACATCACCGCAAAGACTGTTCCTGCTCAGATGGCTACCAATGCGGCAATTAGTGAGATTTCTGTTATAGCAGGACTTACTACCGCGTCTGACAAGCTTCATCCGATGCTGGTATCGATTACATACGAGAACGGATTCGGTTTCTACCTCATGATAATTGCTGCACTTGTTGTGGGCGTTATGAGCTTTTTCTACGGACTTGCAGAGTCTGATTATTAATACGCAATTAGTATGATTTTAAAAGAACAGCCTTCGCGGCTGTTCTTTTTGCATATATGCTGTAAAGTAAGTGGAATCCGGGGGAAGAGTATTCATATGAGTGCAACAAAATTTAAGGGACTTATGTTTCTTGTTAGCGGCGTTATTATGGCCGTATGCTGCTTTTTCCCGATTCAGACATGTACAGCTTTCCTGTCAGACGGCTCAAAGGAGGTTAGTGTCGTATCCTTGATACCGTCGATGCAGGGACTTTTGCTTTTTATGTTGTCTTGTGTATGTATTATCCTGCCGCTTGTAGGGGTTCAGTCGAAGTCTCCTCTTGTGGGGACAATTACCGGAATAGCTGCCGGCGCTATTCTTATGTATGTGAACATTAAACCTAACAGAGGCGAAGAAGAGATAATCGACACGACAATTCGAGCTTTCTACCATAAGCCGATTGTGATGTCGACCCAGTACGCGAATGCATACGGGTTTTATCTCATAATTATTGCTGCACTAATTGTGATTTTCATGGGTTTTGTTTACGGGCTCGCGGAGCCGGATGATTAATCTGAATCAGGTAGAATTATTTTTGAAGAACAGCCCTCGCGGCTGTTCTTTTTTGCAGTTAACAATGTTACAATCGTAGCAGAGTTTGTGTTTAAAGGGTGTTATCGACAATGAAGAAGGTTCTGATTTTCGGTTGTAATGAGGTGACCGATGCCCTCCTGTCTGTTTTGTGTTCAGACATAAGATACGTCAGTGAGATCTGTCTGGTCTCAGAGGATAAGGCATGTTGTGATGTACTTAAGAAGAAGTATTCTTCTCTTCCTGTAAGAATCACTACCGCCAGAGCAGATATCAACAATGAGACGAGCACCAAGATGATGCTCTCTATCATTCAGCCTGAGCTGATAGTTAATCTCGAGAAGCCTGAGCTTTGCATGAAGCTCATGAAGATAGCACTTTTCCAGGGCGCAAGCTATATAGATACTACCCTTTACCAGTGGGAAGATAAGGAACTTTTATCCAAGCAGTTTGAACTCTTCGGAGAATTCAGGAACAAGGGACTTACTGCCGTTACCGGCTGTTCGTTTAATC
The DNA here is from genome assembly GCA_024403655.1 of Saccharofermentans sp. Taxonomy (GTDB): domain Bacteria; phylum Bacillota; class Clostridia; order Saccharofermentanales; family Saccharofermentanaceae; genus Saccharofermentans. The sequence continues at coordinate 28,472 of JAKSRK010000003.1, forward strand.
CCGGAGTTATAACTTCTCTTGTAAGAAGCGTGGCCAGAAGCCGCCTCGACAGCATGGATGAGGTCAATATATTTGAAGTTAATCTCAAAGCTCCGGCTCCTGTTACCAATATCAAGGAGTTTATTAATTCCGTAGAGTATAAGGCCAAGGAAGAGAAGGTTATCTTAATAAAGAACGGTACATCGGAAGAAGTTGCTCCTCTGTCTTTGAAGATTAGAAGAGAGATTCCGGATGTCGGCGCCAGAACCATGTATCTTCTTAACAACCTGATAGTCGAAGACTTCCTTAAGGAGATACCCGAAGTTCCCAATGTAAGATATTTCTCAACCTATAAGAGAAAGTCTACAGCGCTTATAGATACTCTTAAGGATGTAGGAATGCTGTCTGATACTCCGATAGAGATTGAGGGTGTTAAGATCGCGCCCATAGATTTCTTAAGTAAGGTTATGCCCGTAGCATCTGATGCGGGAGAAGTAACAGGCAAGAGTGCTGCAGGTGTGTTTGTCAGCGGAATTAAGGACGGACAGGAAAGATGCGTCATGGCACATGCTGCCATGGACAACGAGGAGTGCAGAAGAGACAATGGTGTGGGAGTTAATGTCTTCTACGATGCTCTTGCACTGGCTGCGGGAATTAAGTTAATATCAACCGGTAAGTGGGAGAAGGCGGGAGTGTTTACTCCCTGTGCGTTTGAGCCCGATCTTCTCCTGGATTTAATGAGAAAAGACGGGTTTAAGTATTCGCTGACGGATGCAGAACCCTTAAATATTGACATGGGGGATGAAGCAGATGAATGATGGCAGAGCAAGGATATTGGTAGTTGAGGATGATGCTGACATCAATAACCTCATTTACGATTCTTTAAGAAAGCACGGAATGGATTGTGTTCAGGCCTATTCAGGTACTGAAGGTCTTCTGAACTTCAAGAATGATAAGTTTGATCTTGTTATTCTGGATCTCATGATGCCCGGTATGACCGGTGAGACTCTTACCAAGAGCATAAGAGAGACATCCAAGGTTCCGATTATCGTAGTATCTGCCAAGTCTTCACTCGATTCCAGAGTAGACCTTCTTGCCATGGGTGCAGATGACTTCCTTGCCAAGCCTTTCGAAGTAAAAGAACTTCTTGCAAGAGTTGATGTTCAGCTCCGTCACTTATCCAATATCGGAGAAGAGAAGAAAGAGGTGCAGAGCACCCTTAATTACAAGGATCTTGTTCTCAATAAGGATACTTTCGAAGCGGTTCTTTGCGACAAGGAGCTTTTGCTTACAAGACAGGAGTACAAGATACTTGAGCTCTTCATGCTCTATCCCAACAAGGTTTTCTCCAAGCAGGAGATCTTCGAATATGCCTGGAACGAGTGCTATATCGGCGAAGATAAGACCATTAATGTTCATATAAGTAATATAAGATCCAAGATGAAGAAGATTACTCCCGTTGAGTATATTGATACTATCTGGGGTATCGGTTTCCGCCTGGCAAAAGATAAATCTTAATCCTTTCTTTAAGATTTGTTAGCGAAAGATGAAATATTGCCGTGGATAATGGCAGTATATGATACGCTGACTCTAATCTGAGAGGAGAATGATTATGGATGATATGCTCTTAGTCGCAGAAGAATTATCCAAGGAATACAAAAAGGTAAAGGCGGTTGACTCCGTAAACCTTCACATAAAGAAGGGTACCATTTACGGCCTTATCGGTAAGAATGGTGCAGGTAAGACCACTATCATGAAGATGATTACGGGTATGGCTACACCCAGCTCGGGATCTTTTACCTACAGTGGATTTGAGGGCGACAAGCGCGATGCATATTCTCGTATAGGAGCACTTATCGAGGCTCCGGCACTCCTTCCCAACCTCTCGGCATACGATAATATCAAGCTTAAGTGTCTCGCTTACGGAATAGGCGATGACGCTTACATTATGGATAAGCTTAAGCTTGTCGGGCTTGACGGAGTAGCCAAGCGTAAGGCTGGCAAGTTCTCACTCGGAATGAAGCAGAGACTCGGAATTGCCATGGCTCTTGTAGGTGAGCCTGACTTTCTGGTACTCGATGAGCCCATAAACGGCCTTGATCCTCAGGGTATTGTAGAGATAAGAGAGATGCTCATGAAGCTTAACAGCGAGAAGGGTATTACGATTCTTATCTCCAGCCATATCCTTGAAGAACTTGCAAAGATTGCCAAGGACTATGCGATTATTAACGAGGGAAGAATCATCGAGGAGTCTACTCTTGAAGATCTTAAGCTTAAGTGCAGGGATAAGATCGTTATCAAGACTTCCAATACATCACCAGTCCTTCCCATACTTGATAGCAACAACTTCAGCGATTATCAGGTTATCGATTCCAATACTATATATATTTACGAGCGTCTTGGTGATATCTCGACTCTTAATATGGAGATTGCCAAGGCTGAGATTCCGGTTGAATCAATCGGAGTGCAGTCTTCCGATCTTGAAGAGTATTTCATCAAGCTTACCGGAGCTTCAGCCGGCGGCATAAAGTGAGGTGAAGCAGGATGTATTTACGTTTTTTAAAGTCAGAATTATTCAGAGCCTCAAAGCATAAGTGTGTATATATATTGATCTTGGTGCTTGCGGCTGTTCTCTTTTTGGAAAGTATTGTTTTTTTGAAATTCTCGATTCCGGGCATGAGCCAGGATGACGTTTATTCCATGGGGCAGGAAGGTTATTCGGCCGAAGGAATGTCAGAAAGCTTCAATATGGGCTTTAATGCCGGTCGTGCTGTTTCTCCGGTTGTTCATGATGAGGAGGAGGATATGTCAGAAGAGGATATTCCGGCATATACCCTTAGTGACTTTTGGGGAGAAGGACTCTTCTATAATGATGATTTCCCTACATTGTACTGGCTTAATGTAAGTTCATCCTTCCATCTTTTTGCTGTAGCTGTATTCACGGCTCTTTTCCTGGGTTCTACATATAAGTATGGTTATGACAAGAATCTTATTGTAGGTAACCGTTATCGTTTCTCGCTGTTTTTTGCAAGGATAACCGTCATTGCTATATATTCCGCAATCCTTTTGATTGCAACTTTCTTGATGACGGTTGTTTATGATTTGCTCTTTACCGGCTCGGTAGACTGGAATCTGGATTCGTCGGTATTAGGCTATTCGCTGGTATCTTTTGTTCTGTCGTTTGCTTTCTCAATGATTGCCGTATTCATAGCAACACTTACCAAAAATACAGCGGCATCCATGACTGTAAGTATAATGCTTTCCATGGGCTTCCTGTCTCTTGGCCTCTCCATCATATCTTTTGTAATGACTTATATTTTCCCGTCGCTTCCGTCGGATTTCCAGCTTGTTAACTATACGATTACTCAGAATGCAGAAGCACTCTCGCTTCAATCTACAGGCAAGGAAGTTTTAAGAGCGCTTATAGTAGCAGTTGTATATTCATTTCTATCCATAGAGGGTTCACTTTTGATTATTAGAAGAAGGGACATCGGCTGACGAATGTTCTCCAATCTGCTATATCTTGAGACTATACGATACTTAAAGAATAAAACGCTGATTTTAATCGAATTAGTTGTTCTTTTTGTGTATGTTGTTACAATGGTTCCTTTTCTCAGAATTATGAATGCGCCTTCCGGCAGTCTGGGCTCGGAAGAAGGTTTGGCTTATCAGTCTATGGTCTTCATGTACAATACCGGCCTGCATGCTGTCGTTTTGGCGCTATATGTGACCCGTGTGACCACGTCTTACTATAAGAATAGGTTTTATATCAACATATATGGGGTTATAAGAAGCAGATTCAAGGTCTTCTGTGCGGACTTTGCAGTATTCGTGATTCTGTCAGCTGTCGCTACGCTTATCTGCATGGTGTGTTCGTATATTATTGTTCCTTATCTGGGAGGAATATGGTTTGTCAGTGAAATGTCATATGGGCTTCTGGTCGGAATCACATTTGTATTCCTAAGTGTATTATTGCTGATACTTATATCTTACGGATTTGCTCATATTCTTAAGAGAACAGTTCTGGTAGTTGTAGCAGTAAGCCTTTTTAGTATTGTTCGATCGATATCATACGATGCTGTCTATGTTATTGCGCACATGAAGGGAAATGAATACGGAATAACCCGCTTTGTATGTGAGGCGGCAGCCATAGTTCTGGCTCCGGCTAATTCAGTTATTGTGTTCTTCAGTAACGAATTTCATATGATAAATCTTCAAATTTTATTGACTGCTACAGCACTAGCTCTTATTATAGTCGTATCGTTTGCCGCAGTAGCGGTCTCAAGGAGGTTAGAGGTTTGATCTGGCAGTTGCTCACCATAGTTCTTACCGTCATTTGTGTAGCATTATTGCTGATGATCTTTAACAATCGCAGTCAGATAAAAAGTATTCGCGATCAGGTTCACTTCATCTCCCGTAACGATACCAACAAGCGTGTGTCTTTCTACGGTAAGTCCAGAAGTATGTCCCGTCTTGCAAAGGATATCAACTACATTATCGATAACTATAACAGCAAGGAACTGGAAATTAAGAAGCAGGACAAGGAGATTAAGGATACCCTTACCAATATGTCTCACGACATAAGAACCCCTCTGACTTCTCTTAAGGGCTACTTCGAACTTCTTGAAGAATCCGAAGATCCTGAGGAACAGGCAAGATACAGACGCATAATAAGTGAGCGTATTGATTCTCTTGAAGAGATTCTCGAAATGATGTTCTTTTACACAAAAGTATCTAACGTCAACTATCAGGTCTCTCTTGAATCTCTTAATATGTCCGAGATAGTAATGCATACCCTTTTCTCTTACTTCGATGACTTTGAGAAATCAGGACTTACTCCCAATATCGATATAGACGAGAACCTCAACGTAATAGGCAACGAGCAGTCTATAAAGAGAATTATGCAGAATCTTATCAAGAACTGTCTCGTGCACGGCGATAGCAGCGTAGATATCAGTCTTAAGCCTTCTGTAACGGACAGCAAGACTATAATCCTTATTGTAAGTAACGGTGTAAGAGAGAACGATATACCTGATCCACAGAAGGTATTTGACCGCTTCTATAAGGCGGATAACTCCAGACATGTCTCTTCCAGCGGTATCGGATTGTCCGTTGCCAAGAAGCTTACGGAGGCCATGAACGGTAAGATATGGGCCGAATACAAGGATAACCTTTTCTCTATTAGCGTGGAACTGCCGGCTATCTGATTTGATTTTTGTTCTTTACGGGTGCTAGAATTAAGTAACTTATACAGTTCTTAAGGAGGTCAGATATGTTGAACCTTGATCCCAAGAATATGAGTAATGAAGATAAGCTTGAACTGGATGCGCTCGTCCTCGATACCTTAAGGATGTATGCGACGGATACCATTTATTTCAAAGATACAGAATCCAGATTCCTTTGGAATTCCCTTGAACATGCAAAACAAATGGGAGTAGACGACCCGCGTCTTCTTTACGGCAAGTCTGATTTTGACTTTTTCCCAAGAGAATTCGCACAGCTTGCCCGTGATAAAGAGATTGAGATAATGAGGACCGGTAAGCCCATCCTGAATATCGAAGAAGCGCTCGAACGCGACGGTGAAGAAACTGAATTCTTCCTCGCATCCAAGTATCCCCTCTATAGTAAAGACAACAGAATAATCGGAACATGGGGTATGTCACGTAATGTTACCGAGAGACGTAAAATCTCCATAGAGCTTGAGAAGTCTCTTAAGAAGGTACAGACACTTGCCAGAGTAGACGACCTTACGGGACTATATAACAGAACATATTTCTACGAACTTCTGGAGAAGACTATAGCCATCTACAGTGAGCGCTCAGACATGACATTCTCAATCGTGGCAATCGATGTAGATGATATGAAGTATATTAACGACCAGTACGGTCAGCCGCAAGGAGATGCCGTATTAAGACATGTTGCTTCCGCCATGAAGCTTAATTCACGTAATACGGATACATGCTTCAGAGTAGGCGGTGATGAGTTCATGGTCCTTCTTGAGGGCTGCGACAAGGTGCACTGCCTTGGTATCGCCAAGAAGATAGCTGAATATGTATCCGCCAACCGCGTAGACGTAGGAGACGGAAAAAGGGAGACCGTAACGATCTCCCTTGGTATATCCTCTTATGAGAGTGGTATGGATATGGCTGAAATCATATCCATTGCCGACAGAAAGCTTTATAAATCAAAGCGTAACGGCAAGAATCAGGTATCCTTCTAATCAGATATCGTAGCTTGTAGGTGTTACGAATTCTACCTTCATGTGCTTACTGATCTCCTTGATCTCCGAAGAGATGAGTTCATTTCGAAGCTCTGCTTCGGAAGAGAAGTCGTAGTCAAGATTCTCATCGAAGTAGTCAGTAGTATTAACAGCGGAATAGCCGTCCATTCCGGCAACAAATACCTTCTTAACTCCTGCTGCCATAAGAAGCTTCATGAGCATAAGAGCAGAGTTGTCGATGATCTCAGGCTTGTTTGAAGAGTAGCTTGAGAAGTTAACCAGATAGTCTCCGCTTGCTTCCTTGATGTTGGAAGTAATGATTGTCTTGGCATTCTCAGTCTTATCAATCATCTTGGCGAATCTTCTCATATTGCTACTGAATACGAAGTCGGGCTTTATAACGCCACCGCAGAAGTTAACTGCTACCGTAACGGCAGAATCTGCCAGGGAAGCAATCTTATCCTTGTTGTCGTTAAGGCTCTTACCGGGAGCAAGAATAAGGATATCCTTATCACCGAAGGCCTCAGAAAGGCTGTCTACGGTCTTCTTGTCGTCGATATAATTCTCCTGATACTCACGATAGTACTTCTCTGCCTTCTCCTTGGAGAAAGATGCCTTGTCTGCGTCGGGGATGTTGTTCAAAAGCTCATTAAAGGACTTAACCGTAAGTGAGTTCTTCTCCTCGAGATAGATAGCATAGTTGGGATGGCAGTTGCAGCTTGCAGAGAGGTAAAGAGGGAGTGAGTAACCCCAGAACTTATTGTTATAGAATTCCTTGAGGTACTCGTCCATGATCTGAAGCATGGGCTCGATTCTGTACTCTGTGTCGTAATTCTCGTTAAGGTACTCTGCGATAAGCTCAAGGTTCAGGTTACCTGCGCCTCGTCCCATACCGAATACGCATGCATCGATGCAGACATCACGCTTAAGATTAAGCTCTACAAGAGCCTCGGCGTTACCGAAAGCCTGCTGGAGATTGTTATGACCGTGGTAGCAAAGTGCAATACCGGGAGCCATATTATTGTCTGCAAGATAAACGAGTCTTAAGAACTGCTTCTTCTTGATAAGACCGAATGTATCAACGATAGCCATTGCATCGGGGTTAATCTCGTTGAAGCGAAGGATACCGTCGATGAATTCGCTGTCGCTATAAGAGTCTGTTCCTACGAAGTTAACGCAAAGCTTATAGCCGAGTTCGAGGATCTTCTTGCAGTAAACAAAAGCCTCATCCGTCTTGCTCTTCTTAAAGATAACTCTGATCATGTCGATGGAAGTACCGTCATAAGGAGTCAATGACTCGAGAGCAACGGGAGCACTCATGTCGAGCATTCCTACGTAGACAAGATCGGGAGACTTGGGAACGATAACGTTCTTAAAAGACTCGATGGTAGGGAACTTGGCAATGTCGGGATCGTAGGATTCTCCCTTGAGGAATCCTACTTCATAATACTTGATACCGGTCATGGCAATCTTCTTGCCGAAGCCCTTAATGGTATCTTCTCCAAAACGCCATTCGTTAACGTAACCACCGTCTCTTAATGTACAGTCAAGTAAGTGAATATTACCCATGTTCTATCTCCTTATTCTTCGTCCATCATGGGAACAATCATGATCTTCTTAAGTTCTTCTCTGGGAAGGAAAGGAGCGAGATCCTCAAGAGGCGGGCTTACAAGTGTTCCGTCAGGAAGACGCTTGGTGCTGCTCTTAGGCTCCCATACCTGAGTAGTATCAGTAAATATCTCACAGAATACAGGTCCGTCAAGAGCGAGGACCTCATCAACGGTCTTCATCATATCCTTATTGGATGAAGCGCTGAAATATCTGTATCCGAATGCTTCAGCCAGCTTCTTGAACTCAGGGAAGGAGAGGTCGCCGGACTCGGGACCGATACCTACCTTACAGTGTTCCTTGAAGAGGTTGGTCTGTGTGATTCTGATGGAGTGATATCCGTTATTGTTAATAAGGAAAATCTTGATGGGGAGGTTCAGCGTGATGATTGTCTGAAGTTCCTGGAGGTTCATCATGATACTTCCGTCACCTTCAAGACAGATAGTCTCTTTCCTTCCGCCGCCGATACATGTACCGATAGCTGCGGGAAGACCGTAACCCATGCTGGCGATGGCGCTGTTGTTAGCCATTCTGCTGCCCTTCTTTATTACGTAGGTCTGATTACCTACAACGCAGCAGGCACCGTTGGATACTGCTGTGAGGGAATTCTCGGGAAGACGGGAAGACATATACTTAACGAATGCATATACGTTAGCTGTGCTTCCGTTCTCTTCGAGCTGTCTTTCCTGAACAACGGGATAGTTGGTCTTCCATGAATTACATGTTGCAAGCCACTCCTCGCCGGTAAATATCTTGTCAGAACCGCAAGCCTTATCAAGCTTGGTAAGGAAATCCTTTGCATCTGCCCATACAGGCATCTCAACGTGGATTGTGGGCTTCTTAAGCTCAGCCTTATCGACATCGACCATAATGACTTCTGCTTCTCTTGCCCATGTCTTCCAGTTATATCCGACCTGACGAATGGAGATTCTTGTACCTACTGCGAGGATGAGATCCGCATTCTGGATAGCCCAGTTACCGGGACGATCTCCCATATTACCTGCACGTCCGCAGTAGAGATAATTGTCGTCTTCGATAAGATCGACTGCATTCCAGTAAGTAACGATCGGAATATTAAGCTTCTCGAGAACACTTCTGAATGCCTCATATCCGCCTGAGAGACGAATACCGTAACCTGCGTGGAATACGGGTCTCTTTGCATTCTTAATCTTCTCGATTACTGTCTTGATAACATCATCTGTAACCTCGGGAGGAAGCTTTGCATCGTCCTCAGCGGGATCGTAACCTTCAAGCTCGTCGGTCTCGATATATCCGCCCTGATAGTTGACGGGGATATCGATCCAGACGGGACCGGGTCTTCCTGTAGTTGCAAGATGCCATGCCTTCTCGAGGGCATATCTGATCATCTTGGGATCTTCAATCATGACTGCATACTTGGTCATGTGCTCTACGGACTTTACGATATCGTATTCCTGATCGCCCATTGCACGAAGAGGAGTCTCAGTATACTGAAGAGCATATCTTGCGGTCGTGTCATATCTTACCTGACCGCTTATAACGAACATGGGGATTGAATCGAGCCAGCCGCCTACAACGCCTGTGAGAGCATTCGTTCCGCCGGGGCCGGTTGTTACGCACAAAGCGGCGATCTTGTTGTCGAGTCTTGCATATGCTTCGGCTGCGATTGCACAAGCCTGTTCGTGATGATTGTAAGTTACTTTGAGTGAATCGTGGTGACCGAGGGCATCGTTAAGATGCATGGCGCCTCCGCCTACTACACTGAATACATCTGTTACACCGTGATCAGCGAGGAAATTCGCTACATAATCAGCTAATCTGATCTTCATTATATATCTCCTTTGAAGAATTATAGACCAACCATAATTATAACAGATTATTACTTTATTACTATGAGGTCAGGCGACCATATCTTTCCTTGCAGGGATCGGAGTTACTTTACGCTTTGCACATATTGTGCGAGCCTGTCTTCTTGCCGGAATGGATGAAGGAGCTCGTCTTACAGGTGCGGGACGATGAACGGGAGACATATGTCGGGTAGCTTTTACGGCATAAAGCTCATCCTCTTCCTTCCAGAAGGAGATGGCATCCGTAAATGCCTTGAACAGCACACAGGCAAAGAAGAATAAAACCGAGATATCAAAAGCAGTCATGTTAAAACCCTCCGTAAGTATGTTCTTATGGAGGGAGTATAACAGGCTATTGGTGTCATTAATGGGACTCTAAAAATGTTTTAGAACACTTTTAGAACAAAAATCCTTATTTGAGGGCGGAAGCTCCTATTCTGTCAGCCCCGGCGTCGATCATCTTCTGCGCGTCTTCCTTGCTTCTTATGCCGCCTGCTGCCTTTACCCTTACATTACTGCCGCACATCTTGCGAAGGTAGGCTACGTCTTCGAGTGTGGCACCTGCGCTTCCGAAGCCCGTGCTTGTCTTGATGAAGTCTGCGCCTGAGACGGTAACGACATGGCAGAGCACCGCCTTCTCTTTCTGGGTTAAATTACAGGTCTCGATAATAACTTTAAGGATCGCACCCTTGGCGTGAACCGCTCTGGCGATTATGTCAATCTCTGCTCCCACTGCGTTTATGTCGCCGCTTTTAAGCATGCACTGATTTATTACCATGTCTATCTCGCATGCGCCATTGTCGCAGGCTTCCATGGCTTCGAACTTCTTGCAGGCAGTGGTCTGGTATCCGTTAGGGAAGCCGATTACGGTGCAGATGGAAAGTCTGCCTTTGGCCTCGCGGGAAGCAAGCTTAACAAAGCAGGGCTGAACGCAAACGGATGCGGCGCCCGCTTCAATAGCTCTCTTAACAAGGTCGCGTATATCGTCCTCGCAGGCAGTAACCTTAAGGTTAGTCATGTCGACATAACTCATGATGTTGTCGGGATTGGGGACATTGCTGTTTACTTCCGGGCTGAACTCCCTTCTTATGGAAGGAGCCATAAGCGCATCGAAAGCAATATCGGCAACATGCGTAAAGCCGGCCATGGTTCCCATGTTATGGGGAACGTCGTAGCCTTCTCCGTAAACAAGGACGGGAACCGTCTCTCTGGAATGGTCCGTGGATTCTGTAGAAGGATCGCAGCCGTGGTCCGCAGTAATTATGAGAAGATCTCCGGGATAAAGAAGAGATATCATCTGTCCCAAAGCGTCGTCAAACTCATGCATGGCTTTGTTGTAGCCTTCTATATCATTTCGATGACCGTACTTCATGTCGAAGTCTACGAGGTTTATGTAGCAAAGTCCGTTAAAGTCTTTGTCGGCATACTCGAGCATCTTTGCGATACCTTCCGTGTTGCCTGAAGTGGGGTTGCTGCTTGTAATGCCTCTTCCTGCAAAGAGGTCGTTAATCTTGCCAATACTGATTACATCAAGGCCGGCCGCCTTTATTACGTCGGGGAGAGTTGCAGCAGGAGCTTCAAGGGAGAAGTCATGTCTGCCGTCTGTCCTTGTAAAGCTGCCGCTTGTACCCTCGAAAGGCCTTGCTATTACTCTTCCCACAGCATGTTTGCCACACATAATCTCTCTTGCGATTTTGCAGTAACCGTAGAGTTCCTCTCTCGATACTATATCTTCGTGGGCAGCAATCTGAAGCACGCTGTCGGCGGAAGTATATACAATAAGAGCTCCGGTCTTCATGTGCTCGTCGCCGTAGTCCTTTATTACTTCCGTACCGCTATAAGGCTTGTTGCAGATAATGTCTCTTCCGGTTCTGCTCTTAAGCTCGTTTATTATCTCTTCTGGAAAGCCGTCCGGATATGTCGGAAGAGGAGAAGAAGATAAGGCTCCCGCCATCTCCCAGTGACCTATCGTAGAGTCCTTGCCTGCGGATAACTCGCGAATTCTGCCGTAGCTTCCTATGGGTGCGGGGCGGTCTTCCCAAGAATCGAGGTAGGTCTTAATTCTCGTATCGTCGTGGCCGTCTATGTCAAAAAGACCCATTCGGGCCAGGTTGGGGAAAGGCTCATTCGAGTAAGAACAAACTGCCGCAAGGGTGTTGCTTCCTTCATCGCCGAAGGATGCCGCATCAGGTGCAAGGCCGATGCCGAAGCTGTCCAGTACTACCAAAAATACGCGTTTTGCCATGTCATTTACTCTCCCGTTTTTATTCTTTTTCTGTAATAAATTATATCTCAAAGTGCATAAGCACCAAATAAACAAACTTCCAATCTTTTGACAAAAGCGATAAAGCCCAAAATAGTGTTTTTGAGTATTGGCTAATATATAATTTGGTACGTGAGCGATGATTTGATTCGCTCTTTTGTTTTGTGGGAATATCTTTTGGTATATAAAGTGTTATGACTAGGAAAATATTTAAGGTACCGGCCGCGATACAGATCACGGATCGCAAGAACAGGAAGATTGCATCTGCAATTTTGCTGGTCGTACTTCTTGTGGTTTTATTTGTCAGCCTGCCGATTTACAGTGATACCAGAGTATCAACCTGTGTCGGAACCAGGACAGAAAGATCCGGCATCATTACTGCCGAGCCTCTTATCCAGAGGTTTGTTCCAAGCGGCAATCACATAGATTATATGGAAATCCATCTCGCTGACTGTGTAACGGATGTCGGAGAGCTTGTGTTTACTATCGAGAACAGCAAGGGTGTGGAGCTCTATAGAGAAGTCATCCCCATGTCCGAGTTAGAGGGCGACGTCTACTACAGATTCGAGCTGTCTGAAGTTGCCATGAAGAAGGGCCACACTTATTATTTTAAGGTCCTGGCACAGGGTATGCCCAACTGGGACGCACCCAAGCTCTGGCTTTCCAACAATGTAAAGGATGAGATCAGAGACGTTATCTTCAGAACTCAGCCTTATAATCAGAGACTTCAGTCCAATGTTGAGATAGGTTATTCCCAGTTCCACTACAGCGCATTCTTTCTGTCGCTTGTATGTATTCTTGTCTCATGCGGAACCATTCTTATTAAGCTTAATATCAATCAGAAGAAGAGAAGAATCATCTGTCTCGCCATAATGCTTCTGATGCCTCTTATTATGTTCATCGTAACCGAGTCTTTGAATAACGGTTCTATCAGTAAGAAGACGATAGTAGTATGGATAATCAATTACATTATTTATTTCTCCATTTACTGCATGTTCTTTGCCATCACGAACAGATTAAGATTCACGGTATTATTCTCTAATACCCTTATCTTCCTTATCGCACTTACCAATTTCTATAAGCTCCAGTTCAGAGGCGAGCCTTTCACTCTGAGCGATTTTGCTCAGCTCAGAACTGCAGTTAATGTATCTTCCCAGTACGATTTTTCAATCAGATATCAGGTTCTTACCACAGCTCTGGTATTCATGTTTCTTACTGCCATCGTATCCAGATTCAGATACAGCATGCGCCATAAGAGATACCGTTTTTTGACAGCTATACTTACCATATCCGTAATGGCACTTTTGGTAACTGCACTTTTCAATACCGACAGATATTCAGCTTCCAAGGATTCCCTTATGAAGAGACTCGGTATCGTAAACAATGTATGGAATCAGCAGAAGAACTTCACCGATAACGGTGTAATGGTTGCCATCACCATGAATGCCAAGTACCTGACGGTTGATGTTCCCGATGTTTATAATCTTGAGAACCTTGACCACGTTGTAGGAGACGTACACGATAACTACGGTGTAAATCTTTTAACAGGCGAGGAACTTACGGCATTTGAGAAGAGCTATACCTTAAAGCCCGGCGACCGTATGCCCAACATCATCTGCATTATGGATGAGTCCTATTCGGATTTCTCACAGTTCGGCGATATTGAATTCACCCGCGAGTATTCTCCTTTCCTTGATTCCCTGAACGATAATCCCAACTTCATCAGAGGAGATCTCTTCGTATCTACTTACGGCGGCGGTACAGCCAACTCCGAGTTCGAGTTCCTTACAGGTAATTCAATGCTTGGAATGCCCAGAGGAAGTATTCCTTATCAGCAGTATATCGACAGCGAGACGGGTTCTATCTCCAGAACTCTTCATAATCTCGGCTACAGAACAATCGCGGTTCATCCTTACCTCGGAAGCGGATGGAACAGGCCTGCTGTTTACGAAGCAATGGCTTTTGACGAGTTCCTCGATCAGGAAGCATTTGAAGATCCCGAGTATATTCGTTCTTACATAAGCGACGAGTCTTCTTTTGACAAGATTATCGAGCTTTACGAGGATAACAGAGCTAACGGTGAGGGGCAGCCTCTCTTCGTATTCAACGTAACCATGCAGAATCACGGTTCTTATACCAAGAGCTACGATAACTTCGAACCCGATGTATTCATCGCATCAGATCCCGGTGTCTATACTGAGGCTGAGCAGTATTTCTCCGTTGCAAGAAATACGGATACTGCCATCCGTGATCTCGTAAGCTATTTTGCCGAGTGTGGCGAGCCTACGGTTATCTGCTTCTTCGGTGATCACCTTCCCAGCTTCCACGACGGATTCTACGAGAATGCACTCGGTGTCAGCGATACGGCTAACTGCACTCCCGACCAGATGCAGAAGCTTTACATGACAGACTTCTTTGTATGGGCTAACTATCCCGTTGCAATGCCTGATATCAATAACATCTCACTTAACTATCTCTCTACCGTAGTAATGCAGGTTGCAGGCATTCCTCTTACGGAATACCAGCTTTTCCTTACTAATATGTACCGTCAGTATCCTATCCTTACAACAGTCGGACTTGCCGACTTTGACGGTAACTATGTAGGCGGAACGGATCTTGTTACGAATACCGATATCTGGAACTACTATTCTGTTCTTGAATACAACAACGTATTTGAAGATGAGAACAGATATAATGCCGTATTCGATTATCCGCTCGGTATCGCAGAGCTCCTTAACCCCGAGCAGGCAAGAGGCAGCGAAGAGATTGATATGGTGCCCGCCCCCAGTGAAGAACCTGCAATAATGACAGAAGAATCCGAAGAATACTGATATAAGGAATATTAATAATGAGCGAGACCGGCATAAGCTTTGCAGATATGGACCTGTCCCCTGAGATACTGGGGTCATTAAAGAAGATGGGTGTCAAAAAGCCCACTACGGTACAGCAGAAAGCAATTCCTCTTCTTATGGATAACATGTGTCTTATAGCCAAGGCTCCCACGGGAACAGGTAAGACTTTTGCTTTCTCCATCCCGATTCTTGAGTATCTCAACATGAATGCCGACTTCGTTCAGGCACTTATTCTTTGTCCCACAAGAGAGCTTGCCCTTCAGATTACATCTGAGATCAAGGGACTTGCCCGCCTCATCAAGGGCTTTAATGCCTGTGCCATAATCGGCGGTCAGAGCATGAATGTTCAGAAGGAAAAGCTTGCAAAGAAGCCTCAGGTTGTCGTAGCTACTCCCGGAAGACTTCTCGACCTCGCTGCAAGGAACATGATTGATATTTCCAACATCTATACTCTTGTACTGGATGAAGCGGACGAGATGCTCAAGATGGGCTTTATTAAGGATATTAAGCGCATTATGGCTATTACTCCCGGTGACAAGCAGATTGCTCTTTTCTCGGCTACCATGCCCAGAGAGATTCTCGATATCACATGGCAGTTCATGGAAGGTGCAGCAGAGATTGACGTTATGCCTCAGGCATCCGACCATCCCAATATCGCAGAGTATGTAATCAACATACCCGATAAGGATAAGGCAGATGCAATCGTATCTGTTATGGATAAGGAGAATATCCGTAAGGCAATCGTCTTCTGCAATACCAAGAGTCAGACTGAGATGGTATCCATAAGACTCGAATCAAGAGGCTTATCCTGCAACCTTCTTCACGGCAGCATCGGTCAGGGCACAAGAAACCGCGTCATGGATGCATACAGAAAGAATAAGTTCGACGTACTTGTTGCTACTGATGTTATCGCCAGAGGTATCGACGTAGATGATGTCGAAGCGGTATTTAACTACGATATTCCCACAGAGAATGAGTTCTATCTTCACAGAATAGGCAGAACTGGAAGAGCGGGACGTTCCGGCAGGGCTTTCTCCCTGGTTTCTTATAAGCAGCGTGACAGGATGGCCGAGATAATCAGATATACTTCCTGCAATCCCGAAGAATACGACTTAAATCAACAATAATTCACATAAACTTATTATTATTAGTTCCTCCGATATTATAGAATCGACTTAAAGATCTTTATCGGAGGTTTTTATATGTCTACTTATACCCTTGACTGGAATGAATATACAAGAACTGCGATTGAAGCCGCTAAGGAAGGCTCTGTTCTTATAAGAAATGAAGGTGGCGCACTGCCTCTTAAGAAGGGCAGTAAGGTCTGTGTATTCGGACGTATGCAGTCCAACTACTATAAGAGCGGAACAGGCTCCGGCGGAATGGTAAACGTAAGCCATGTAACAGATATCTTCGAAGCTTTGTCTTCCGATGAAGATATTGTTATCGATAGCAAGATTCGTTCTATTTACGAAGAGTGGGAGAAGGAAAATCCCGTAGATCCCGGAGTAGGCTGGGGACAGGAGAGATGGTCCCAGGACGAGATGCCTCTTGATGAGGATATCGTTAAGGAAGCTGCTTCAAGATCCGATGCGGCCGTGATTATTATCGCGAGAACTGCAGGTGAAGACAGAGACAATCTCGCTTCCAAGGGTTCTTACTATCTTACAGACAAAGAGGAAGACATGATCGCAAAAGTCTGCGGCGCGTTCAAAAAGTCCGTAGTCCTTCTTAATACAGGTAATACCATAGATATGTCCTTTGTTGAGAAGTATGCTCCTTCTTCCGTAGTCTATGTATGGCAGGCCGGCATGATCGGAGGCTACGCCGTATCAGAGCTTATTACGGGCAAGACATCTCCCTCGGGCTGTCTTACGGATACAATTGCTTACGATATTAACGATTACCCTTCTGCGGATAATTTCGGCAACAAGGATATCGACCGCGACACATACTGCGAGGATATCTTTGTAGGCTACAGATACTTCTCGAGTTTTTGCCCTGAGAAGGTAATGTATCCTTTCGGCTATGGCCTTTCGTACACAACTTTTGAGATAAGTGCAGCTACTTTTGAGGCTGACGCTACTGATATTAAGGTGAAGGTCAGCGTAAAGAATACGGGTGATGTCGAAGGCAAGAAGGTTGTATTCCTCTTTGCGGATGCTCCTATTGGTAAGCTCAGCAAGAGTAAGAGAGTTCTTGTTGACTTCAAAAAGACGGAGCTTCTTAAGCCCGGTCAGAGTGAAGAGCTTATTCTGTTCTGCAGCAAAGAAGATTATGCTTCTTTTGACGATAACAATGTCCTCGGCCTCGGAAACGGCTGGGTTCTTGAGAAGGGCGAGTACTCTTTCTTCTGCGGAGACAATGTAAGAGACAATGAGCTTGCAGGAACAATGACACTTCAGGAGGATACTCTCGTAGAGGCTCTGGCTTCTGCAGTTAAGCCCGTAACTCCCTTTAAGAGACTTACATCTTCGGGTGACTACGAAGACGTGCCTTTGAAGGACGACAGGAATCTTGAGCAGAGACTTCAGTATGTTCCCGAAGAGATAGCACAGACCGGAGATAAGGGCATAAAGCTTGCTGACGTTAAGTCGGGTAGAAACAGCATGGATGAATTCATAGCGCAGCTTGAGGACGAAGAGCTCGCTTTGATAATAAGAGGAGAAGGTATGAGTTCTCCCAGAGTTACCGCAGGTACTGCATCTGCTTTTGCGGGTATCTCAAAGGAATTAACGGATATGGGAGTGCCTTCCGTATGCTGTGACGACGGTCCTTCCGGAATGCGTCTCGACAGCGGTAAGAAAGCATTCGCAATGCCTAACGGTACCTGCCTTGCATGCTCTTTTAACGAGAAGCTTATAAGTAAGCTTTACGAGTATCTTGCATTGGAGATGCGTTCCAACAAAGTCGACAATATCTTGGGTCCCGGCATGAATATCCACAGACACCCTCTTAACGGAAGAAACTTTGAGTACTTCTCTGAAGATCCTCTTGTTACGGGAAGAATCGCCTGCGCACAGCTAGAGGGACTTCATAAGTACGGCGTTACTGCTACAATCAAGCACTTCTGCTGCAACAACAGAGAGACAAGAAGAAGATTTATGGATTCCGTTGTATCAGAGAAGGCGCTTCGCGAGATCTACCTTAAGGGATTCGAGATAGCCGTAAAGAAGGGTCAAGCCAAGAGCATAATGTCTGTCTATAACAGAATCAACGGCCATTACGGTTCTTCTTACTACGACCTGCATACAACTGTTTTAAGACGCCAGTGGGGCTTTGACGGTATTGTAATGACAGACTGGTGGGCATTTATTGAGAAGGTAAGCGGAGAGCATTTCGCGGCTCCTATCACAGACCACTCATTAATGGCCAGAGCTCAGTGCGATATCTTCATGGTATGTGCAGGAACTGAGCGCAGGAACTTAAGCGAAGCTGATACTTACGACAACATAAAAGAAGGCAGGGAGGACCTTATTACGAGAGCAGAGCTTCAGCGAAATGCTAAGAATATACTTACGTTCGCCATGAATACTCCCGCCATGGAAAGAGTAATGGGAGTGTGCCCTGAGATTAAGAATGTAGACTGTCCTTTTGAGGAGGAAGAAGCGGAAGTTACTGCAGAGCGCTACTACAATGCCGATATTGAGCCCGAGATCGAGCTTGAGAGCGACGGTTCCAAGGGAGAAGATATCGTATTCGGTATCACCTGTGAGAAGAACGGCATTTACAGTATGGAAGTAACGGC
This sequence comes from Saccharofermentans sp., assembly GCA_024403655.1. Taxonomy (GTDB): domain Bacteria; phylum Bacillota; class Clostridia; order Saccharofermentanales; family Saccharofermentanaceae; genus Saccharofermentans. The sequence continues at coordinate 46,968 of JAKSRK010000003.1, forward strand.
TTCGTCTGAACTCGATCCCGTAGCTCAGCTTCCCCTCACGGTATTTATTACCGGTATTCCCATTAATGTCGTTACCTTTAACGGCACGAACGGACAGGAAGTAATGAAGAGCTGCGACGTGGGATTCCTGTCCAAGTATGCAGTACTTAGAATACATCCGGGTAAGAGAGGTCTTAAGATTCAGAGCATCAAGTTCAAATTCAAGAAAGCTTTGGACGACTAGTTTTGACGGATGAAGAAATCCGTAAATAATGCTACAATAAGGGACGACTTTGTAAAGAAGTCGCCCTTTATTACTGTTTGGAGGTAGATTTTGTGCGAAGAGATTATTTCACATGTGTCTTTCTGACGTGCATCTGCGCGGCGTTGGGCTTTGTGTGTTTTGCTCCTGCACATTACTCATATAACCTTATAACACCGAGAAGCTTCGGTGTTGCAGAGCAGGTTTGCTCCTGGCTTTTCTTCGCGGCTGTACTTGTGGTTTTCCCTTTGTACGCAGCCTGGAGGAAGAGACTCTGGATCACGCTTGGACTTGCCAGTTACGGACTTATGGCTTTACTTCCTTCATGGATGCTTCCCGGTCTCATGGACAAGCTCTCAGGCGAGAATGCGGGACTTGGTGCTACAGTTGAGGGATTCTTCCTCAAAGCAATATATACGATGGTTAATGCTCCCTTTGCTGCCATATCAGCTTCCATGGGAGATAAGTTTGCACTTGGTCTGGCAGGCAAGATTCTTCCTGTGGCTCTTATAAGCTACGTTGCTTTACAGCTCTTCAGATTTTACAGAGACGCTTATGTGGCCGAGCAGCTCGACCCTGCTTCAGCCATAGATAAGACCGCCAAGGAGAATTCTGATGCGGCTGATCCCAGAAAAGTGCGTGATGCCAGAATCCCTGAGGTATTTGGAACCGTAATATCCGCTCCCGCATCCCGCGGCAAAGCTTCAGCTCAGCCTGTTAAGACGGTTCAAAAGCCTGCTCATAAGCCTCAGAGACCAGCTCCCGGAGAGGCAACGGTAAGAATACCCCGCGTGGGAGCTTCGGATGTAAATAACGGCTCTGATAAGGGTGATACTCAGGTCATACACCTGGGTCCGCCGCAGTAATCTGCTATTTACACAGTAACGGAAAACCTTGTAGAATAACTGAAGTCAGAATAGAAATAACGGAGTTTTTATGGCTAAGAATAACAAGCATTGGAAAAGCATAATGGCAAGCTCGAGCGACAATTCTCTCGCCAAAGAGGGAAAGGATCCGCTTGAGGAAGGTCTTGAGAGTCTTTCCTGGTTCGAGAATCAGAAGCGTGTCGTAAGCAAGAGATGGAAGAAGACAAGAGAGACATTCGGAGAAGAAGTAGGTAACTCTATTACTTCCGGTATTGCAGCAATCTACCTTCTCTTCATGATTCCTTTTGCGGTACTTCGTACATATAAGGGAGCACCCGAGGGCATGGGCGATCTTGACAGTTTGTCTGTATCTGCCTTTATGGTCACAGCATTCCTTGCCTGCCTCTTTACTACAATCTATCACTGCACCAAGCACGGAACACCTCAGAAGAGAGTATTCCAGAAGCTTGATCACATCATGGTTTATTACGCTATCTTAGGTGTATTTACTCCTATCTGCCTTGCACTTATCGGAGGCGGACTTGGAACAGGAATCATTATTGCTGAGCTTGCACTCGCTGTAGCAGGTACTCTCCTCATGGCTTTTGCTTATCCTGAGAATAAGGCATTAAGCAAGGTAGCAGTCTTTATCTACGCAGTAATGGGCATTATCGGCTTGTTCATCTTAAAGCCTCTTTACCTTGCTGCTACAAGAACTTCTTTCTGGCTTATAATCGCAGGTGCTGCTGCATATCTGGTAGGCGTCTTCTTCTACTCCGGTAAGAAGTTTAAGTTCTCCCATATGGTATGGCACATCTTGTCAGCAGCGGCTGTTGTATGCCACGTACTGGCCTTTGTATACTTCCTCAGATAATTAAAGGAATATATTAATTTATAGTGATAAAAGAGCTCCTCTCACCGTAAAAAGTGAGGGGAGTTTTAAGTTTAATGTATTTTTAAGAATTGTAGTTCCCTTTCTGTGATATTATTCTATTAATTAATGGTAGTTAACCCATTCATTTATGCTCTCGACATGGTATGTGGCAAGGTCAGGCTGTAGTTGTTATCAGCGCATTTGTGATAACAACTATATTCTCCTTGGTAGGGGCAACAATAACTTTGACAATTTCTTTTCATAACTTCTTTTTATGAGACGGCTGTCCACTCAATCAGGACGGCCGTTTTATAATGCTCTGAATTATGGATGGTAAGTAACACCAGAGCAGTAGTTACAGCGCGTTATGAGTGCTATCCTAGCGGCTTTCAGGGCATATAAAAAGACCGACCCGAAGGCCGGTCTTAATAAATCGATGTAATAATCGCTGTCTCTTAACCGAAGATGGAAAGGAGAACACCTGCAGCAACTGCAGAACCGATAACACCTGCTACGTTAGGTCCCATAGCGTGCATGAGAAGGTAGTTAGTAGGATTAGCCTTCTGACCTTCTGAGTTAGCAACACGAGCTGCCATAGGAACGGCAGATACGCCTGCGGCACCGATAAGAGGATTGATCTTACCACCGGTAACCTTATACATGATAAGTCCGATAAGAAGACCACCAACAGTAGCGAATGTGAAAGCTGCAAGACCAAGTACGATGATACCGATAGTCTTAAGACTTAAGAATGTAGTACCTACAGCAGTAGCACCTACGGATGTACCGAGGAAGATAGTAACAATGTTACACATAGCGTTCTGAGCTGTATCAGAAAGTCTGTCTGTTACACCGCACTCCTTGAAGAGGTTACCAAGCATAAGGCAGCCGATAAGGGGAGCAACTGTAGGAAGAATGAGAACGCATACAACAGTTACGAAGATAGGGAAGCAGATCTTCTCAACCTTGGATACGGGACGAGCCTGCTCCATCTTAATCTTACGCATGTTCTCAGTTGTCATAAGCTTCATAACCTTAGGCTGAATAAACGGAATAAGAGCCATGTAAGAATAAGCTGCAACCGCTATGGGGCCGAGAAGGTGAGGAGCAAGCTTGGATGTAAGGTAGATAGCAGTAGGGCCGTCAGCACCACCGATAATACCGATAGAAGCTGACTCAAGGCCGTTGAAGCCAAGGAATGTAGCTACAACAAATGCGAATGAAATACCGAACTGAGCACCTGCACCCATGAAGAAGCTTGAAGGTCTTGAGATGAGGGGACCGAAGTCTGTCATAGAACCGACTGCCATGAAGACAAGGCAGGGGAAGATATCAAGCTTAACTCCCAGATAGAGGAAGTCAAAAAGACCGGGTTCAATGTGGTTGCCCGCGGCATCGTGGAAGTTGCCGCCGATAGCAGCCCAGTTAATCTCACCTTCGAACCATTCGGGGTGGAAAATTCCGCCGCCGGGCCAGGGGAGATTGGTAAGAAGCATACCAAAAGCGATGGGAAGAAGGAGAAGAGGCTCAAACTTCTTATGGATCGCCAAGTAAAGAAGGACGAATGATACAAGAATCATGACGCCCTGCTGCCAAGTCATAGCAGCAAATCCGGAACCATACCAGAGGTCCGTTAAAACATCTAACATTGTCGATTGACCTCCTTAAGAGATTGTGATGATAGCATCGCCCGTATCGACTGTGGAGCCCTTAGGTGCGATGATCTGAGCAACGGATCCTGCCTTAGATGCAAAAATCTCGTTTTCCATCTTCATTGCCTCGAGGATAGCGACAAGATCGCCTTCCTTGACCTGCTGTCCGACTGTTACCTTGATATCAAGGATAGTACCGGGCATGGGAGCTGCAACGGGAGTGGAACCTGCAGCAACTGCAACGGCGGGAGCGGCAGCGGCGGGAGCAGCGGGTGCTGCGGCAGGAGCTGCAGCAACGGGAGCAGCTGCGGGTGCTGCTACGACATCAGTAGTTCTTACGAGATTGGCCTTGCCCTTCTCAACTTCGACTTCGTAGACTTTGTTATTGATAGTTACGTTATATTTCATGATGTTGTCTCTCCTTTATTTCTCTTCAACGAGCGTAATAGATTTGAATACGAGCTCTGACAAAGGAATTCCCGTATTGTCACTGACGATAGCCATAATCATGGCAGCTGTCTTCTCGTCACATCCCTTAAGCTTCAATGTTCCTGAAGAGAATTCCTCTTCGGGTGCTGCAGCTGCTGCAGGGGCTACAGCTGCGGGAGCTTCAGTAGCGGCAGGAGCCTGCTTCTTGTTTGCGGAGAGACTCTGGAAGAACTTTCCGGACAAGGTAATAAGGATGTTCATAATAAAGAGGACACCGAATACTACGAGGATGACGATAAATGCATCCATGAATGCTTCGGGCTTGGAGAGCACATCGTTACTGAGAACAATGTTCATGCATTAATCCTCCTTCTTCTCGATTGTGTAGTTAACAGTATTGGATTCCTTCTCTTCACGCTTCTCGAAGAACTTCTCGGCAACCTGAGGGAAAGAGATGTAGGAGAGTACATCCTCGTCGCTTCTTGCCTTGTCACCGAGTTCTGCCTTTGTCTTCTCAAAAGAAGGCTCAAGAATATCTGCGTATCTGCATGTGATAATCTCGTCTTCCTTCCAGAACTTGGAAACAAGCTCCTGATTTACAGGGCCCGGAGCCTGACCATACTCACCGCGAAGGTAAGCCTTGGTATCCTTGGTAACGTTCTTGTACTTGCCCATAAGTACGTTGTTTACTGCCTGTGTACCAACAAGCTGAGACATAGGAGTAACAAGAGGGGGATAACCGAGATCCTTACGAACGTTGGGAATTTCAGCGAGAGCTTCCTCGAACTTATCCTGAGCCTTCATGTCTGTCATCTGCTTCAACATGTTGGAGAACATACCACCGGGAAGCTGATACTCAAGGATATCTGTACGAATACCCATAGACTTGGGATTGAGAATGCCTTCCTGGATGAATCTGTCCTTGATGGGAGCGAAGTGATCAGCAATCTTCTTAAGAAGGTCGTTGTTAAGATCTGTCTCGTAACCGAGCTGCTCAAGAGCATACTTCATTGACTCTGTACAAGGCTGAGATGTTCCGCCTGACATAGGGGAGATAGCTGTATCGATACCGTCTACACCGGCCTCAATAGCCTTGAGATAAGTAATAGGGCCAAGACCTGTTGTGTGGTGAGTGTGAATGAAGATGGGAACCTTTACTGTAGCCTTAAGAGCCTTGATAAGGTCATAAGCTTCCTGAGGTCCGCAGATACCTGCCATATCCTTGATACAGATGGAGTGAACACCCATTTCCTCGAGTTCCTTACCCATCTGAGCATACTTTTCAACTGTGTGTACGGGGCTTGTTGTGTAGCAGATACAACCCTGTGCATGCTTGCCGCACTTGATTGTCTCATCAACAGCTACTTCGATATTTCTGAAATCGTTGAGAGCATCGAAGATTCTGAAAATATCCATTCCGTTCTCTGCAGACTTTCTTACGAAGAGTCTTACAACATCATCGGGATAATGCTTGTATCCGAGAATATTCTGACCTCTTAAGAGCATCTGAAGAGGAGTCTTCTTGCAGATAGCCTTAATCTTGCGAAGTCTCTCCCAGGGATCCTCATCAAGGTAGCGAAGGCAGGAATCAAATGTAGCTCCGCCCCAGCACTCGATTGAGTGATAGCCTGCGTTGTCCATTGTCTCGAGAATGCTTTCAAAATCTGAGAACGGCATACGGGTAGCAATCAGGGACTGCTGTGCGTCACGTATCGCCGTCTCGGTGAACTTAACTTTCATAAAAGTCACACTCCTTACGTATTTATTGTTATTTAGCACATATTAAACCCATATGTTAGTATACGATTTTGAGTGGATTAATGGAAGTAAATAATTTTTATAACCTATATTAATTATTAGTCATTGAGAAAGTTTTTAACTCCGTAAGAAGGTCTCCTGCAGTGATTACCGTAAGTTTGTCGTCCGGGTCAAAATCCTGATAGTAGACCATCATGGGGAAGTTATCTTCGGTAAGAATCATCTTACACATACGGGAATTTCTCTTGGGATTACCCTTGGCATATGCGTTCATGTCGTCGGTAAGAATCTTAAGCGCTGACTTAAGGGATTCGTCTTCACTGCTGCCCATAAGATCGAAGCAGAAGGCCTTTGCTTCTTTTACCGTCATGCAGGAAAGTTCCTCTTTAAGTACCGGTCTGTCATAGAAATAGTCGAGTACGGGATAGCCTTCGCATTCTGCACAGGAGACGAATACGGGAGTCTTCTGTCTGAGGATATAAAGGTTGCTGCCCTCATTTATATATCCCTGCTCCATATCTTCGTTCAGGTCGGAAATCATGTCTTCGTAGTCTATTGAAGGGAACTTTTCCATCCGTTACTGCCTCCTTTTTATCGGCGAAATGCTGTTTTTGCGAAATATTATATACCAAAAGCAACTTTTTTATTTACATTTTCGGGGAAGCGGTGCTATACTTAATTGCTCGCAGGGGAAGTCTGCGCTTTTTTGGTGTGCTTTCCCCGCAGAGAAATTATACTTTAGAAAGGAGATGTATTGATGCCTACGTTCAATCAATTAGTCAAGTCCGGCAGACATGATAAGACTTGGAAGTCCAACTCACCTGCGCTGCAGTTTGGCCTTAACACGATTCATAAGAAGGAAACAGACGTTTCTTCTCCTCAGAAGCGTGGTGTATGCACAGTAGTTAAGACAACTACTCCTAAGAAGCCTAACTCAGCTCTTCGTAAGGTTGCCAGAGTACGTCTTACAAACGGATATGAAGTAACAGCTTATATCCCCGGTATTGGCCACAACTTGCAGGAGCACTCTGTTGTTCTCATCAGAGGCGGACGTGTTAAGGATCTTCCCGGTGTACGTTACCACATCATCAGAGGAACTCTTGATACAGCAGGTGTTGCTAACCGTATGCAGGCTCGTTCCAAGTACGGTGCTAAGAAGCCTAAGGCTGCTAAGGTAAAGAAGTAATCCTATCTTTAGTAGGATTGGACAGAATAGTGATCAGTACATTGTTCATATAGGGACATTGCCACTGACGCACAACACGTGTCCAAAGACAAAAAACTGAAACGTGAGTACCTATGGTTTCAGAAATCTGATAATCATGTAAGGAGGGAAGTACAGTGCCAAGAAAGGGCAATATCCCAGTAAGACAAGTTCTCCCCGATCCTTTGTATAACGATGTTAGAGTAAGTAAGCTCATCAACAACGTTATGTTGGACGGTAAGAAGGGACTTGCACAGAGAATCTGCTATGACGCTTTTGATATCATCAAGGAGCGTACTGGCGAAGAGCCTATCGAAGTATTCAATAAGGCTCTTGAGAATGTAATGCCTTTGCTTGAGTGTAAGGCAAGACGTGTCGGCGGTGCCAACTATCAGGTACCTCTCGAGGTTAGACCCGAGAGACGTCAGACATTAGGTCTTCGCTGGATCGTTGCATATGCACGTCAGAGAAGTGAGCGCACAATGTGTGAGCGTCTCGCTAACGAGCTCATCGACGCTATGAACGGTACAGGTGGTGCATTCAAGAAGAAGGAAGACATGCACAAGATGGCTGATGCTAACAGAGCATTCGCACATTACAAATGGTAAACACTAAAGGAGCATTGAAACGATGAAGAGAGAGTATTCACTCGAGAGAACAAGAAATATCGGTATCATGGCTCACATCGACGCAGGTAAGACAACAACTACCGAGCGTATCCTCTACTATACGGGTATCAACCGTAAGCTTGGTGAGGTACACGACGGTGCTGCTACAATGGACTGGATGGTTCAGGAGCAGGAGAGAGGTATCACAATCACTTCCGCTGCTACAACAGCACCCTGGAAGGATCACCGTATCAATATCATTGATACTCCTGGTCACGTTGACTTTACAGTTGAGGTTGAGCGTTCCTTACGTGTTCTTGACGGAGCCGTTACGGTTATGTCCGCTCGTGGAGGCGTTGAGCCCCAGACTGAGACAGTTTGGAGACAGGCTGAGCACTACGGCGTACCTCGTATGGTATTCGTAAACAAGATGGATATCATCGGAGCTGACTTCTTTAACGTAGTCAACATGATCAAGGATCGTCTTAAGAACGAGTCCGTTGCTATCCAGGTTCCCATCGGTAAGGAAGATGACTTTACGGGAATCATTGACCTCATGACACTTCGTGCTGAGGTTTATACAAGCGAAGATGGAATGCAGTATGAGGACCGTGAGGTTCCTGCTGATATGGCAGACTTCGTAAAGGCTAAGAGAGAAGAAATGGTAGAGAAGATCGCCGAGACTGACGATGAGCTCACCATGAAGTATCTTGACGGTGAGGAGATCAGCATTGACGAACTCAAGGCTGCTCTTCGTAAGGCAACAATCGAATGTAAGCTTATCCCCGTAACATGCGGAACATCCCTTCGTAACAAGGGTGTTCAGATGCTCCTGGATGCTATCGTTGATTACATGCCCGCTCCCGTTGATATCCCTGCTATCAAGGGTGTTAACCCTGATACAGAGGAAGAAGAAGAGCGTCCCGCATCTGATGAAGAGCCTTTCTCTGCTCTTGCATTCAAGATTGCTACAGACCCCTTCGTAGGTAAGCTCTGCTTCTTCAGAGTTTACTCCGGTATCCTCGAGTCAGGTTCTTATGTTCTTAACTCTACAAAGGGTAAGAAGGAGAGAATCGGACGTATCGTACAGATGCACGCTAACGATCGTAAGGAGATCACAGAAGTATTCTCCGGTGATATCGCAGCTGCTATCGGTCTTAAGGATACAACAACCGGTGACACTCTTTGTGATGAGGATCATCCTGTTATCCTCGAGTCCATGGAGTTCCCCGAGCCCGTTATCGAGGTTGCTATCGAGCCTAAGAGCCGCGCTTCTCAGGAGAAGATGATTGTTGCTCTTCAGAAGCTCGCAGAAGAGGATCCTACATTCAAGACATATACTAACCAGGAAACAGGACAGACGATTATCGCAGGTATGGGTGAGCTTCACCTTGATATCATCGTTGACCGTCTCTTCCGTGAGTTCAAGGTTGAGGCTAATGTTGGTGCTCCTCAGGTTTCCTATAAGGAGACAATCCGTAAGCCCGTTGAGGCTGAGGGACGTTTCGTTCGTCAGTCCGGTGGTCACGGTCAGTATGGTCACTGCTGGCTCAGACTTGAGCCCCAGGAGCCCGGTACAGGTTATGAGTTCGTCAACGAGACAGTTGGTGGATCCATTCCTAAGGAGTTCATCGCTCCTATCGATGCCGGTGTTCAGGAAGCAATGCAGGCAGGTGTTCTCGGCGGTTATCCCGTTGTTGACGTTAAGGTTACTGTTTATGACGGTTCTTACCACGATGTCGACTCTTCCGAGATGGCCTTCAAGATCGCTGGATCCATGGGATTCAAGGCTGGTATGGCAAAGGGTGATCCTTGCCTCCTCGAGCCCATCATGAAGGTTGACGTTGAAGTACCTGACGACTATTTGGGTGACGTTATCGGCGGTCTTAACTCTCGCCGTGGTCAGATCAAGACTATCGAGCCTCTTAATGGTTCTCAGCAGATCCACGCAGAGGTACCTCTTGCAAACATGTTCGGTTACGCTACTGCTCTTCGTTCCACAACACAGGGACGTGGTACATTCGTAATGCAGATCTCACACTTTGCAGAGACACCCAAGAGCATCATGGAGGAGATCCTCAAGAAGTAATCTTCTTGTTCTCCTACCTGTTCCTTATAACAATAGGGAAGTAAAGTTACATACGCTAAAGGCTTGCGCGAAGCACTTATATTGCATCTTTACTTGAAAGAGTATAAGAAAAATTGTAAAATAGGTGCTATCGCGTTACCCAAGCGGAAAATAAATAAGATGGAATCTTAAATAATTTTCTTAGGAGGAAAATTCAAATGGCTAAGGAAAAGTTTGTAAAAACAAAGCCACACGTAAACATCGGTACCATCGGTCACGTTGACCACGGTAAGACAACTCTTACAGCTGCTATCACAAAGGTATTGTCCTTCAAGGGTGGCGCTCAGTATAAGGAGTACGGTAACATCGACTCCGCACCCGAGGAGAGAGCTCGTGGTATCACGATCAACACAGCTCACGTTGAGTACGAGACAGACAAGCGTCACTACGCTCACGTTGACTGCCCTGGCCACGCTGACTACATCAAGAACATGATCACTGGTGCTGCTCAGATGGACGGTGCTATCCTCGTAGTTGCTGCTACTGATGGTGTTATGGCTCAGACAAAGGAACACATCCTTCTTTCAAGACAGGTTGGTGTACCTTACATCGTAGTATTCATGAACAAGTGTGATATGGTTGACGACGAAGAGCTTCTTGAGCTCGTTGAGATGGAAATCACAGAGCAGCTTGAAGAGTACGAGTTCACAGATTGTCCTATCGTTAAGGGTTCAGCTCTTAAGGCTCTTGAAGATCCTTCATCAGAGTGGGGCGACAAGATCATGGAGCTTATGGATACAGTTGATAGCTTTATCCCTAACCCAGAGCGTGATACAGATAAGCCTTTCCTTATGCCTGTTGAGGACGTATTCACAATCACAGGTCGTGGTACTGTTGCTACAGGCCGTCTTGAGAGAGGTATCGTTAAGGTTGGTGATACAGCTGAGATCGTTGGTCTTCAGGATGAGCCTAAGTCAACAACAATCACAGGTGTTGAGATGTTCAGAAAGCAGATGGATCAGGCTGAGGCTGGTGACAACATCGGTGCTCTTCTCCGTGGTGTAGACCGTAAGGAGATCGAGAGAGGCCAGGTTCTTGCTAAGCCCGGTACAATCACACCTCACACAAAGTTCACAGGCCAGGTTTACGTTCTTACAAAGGAAGAGGGTGGCCGTCATAAGCCTTTCTTCGATGGTTACCGTCCTCAGTTCTACTTCAGAACAACAGACGTTACAGGTGTTGCTCACCTTCCCGAGGGATCTGAGATGTGCATGCCTGGTGACCACGTAACAATCACTGTTGAGCTTATCACTCCCATCGCTATGGAGCAGGGTCTTAAGTTCGCTATCCGTGAGGGTGGTCACACAGTAGGTGCTGGTACAGTTTCTACAATCATCGAGTAATCTGAACTTACAGATAATTTGATAACAACGAAGGTCGTCTCTTAGGAGGCGACCTTTTTGT
>JAKSRK010000030.1 GCA_024403655.1 Saccharofermentans sp.
GATGCTCCTGCATCTAATCCTCCTGCAACTGACGAATGTACTCTTACACTCGTTAAGAACGTTGTATCTAACGGAGCTCCTGTACCTACATCTTATACATTCAATGTAGTATCGGCAGACGGTACATACTACGGACTTGATGCTGATGGTAACATCATTAGTGATACTAATCCTATCGCTATCAGCGTTGCTTACGGTCAGCCCGCAGTATTGAATGGACTTCCTTCCGGAACATATAGTGTAAGTGAAGATGTAACTGGTACAGCGGTTACCGGATATAATCTTGCAGTTACAGGTGAGGGAGATGTCACACTTGATTCTTCAGATCCTGATGCAAAGCAGGTAAGTGTTACTATTACTAATACTTACACAAGCAATGGTCCTACGACTGGTTCTCTTACAATCATTAAGAACATCGGTGATGGTGCGCCTGATTCAGCAAGGGAGCTTGACTACACATTCTTAGTAACCGGTCCTAACGGTTATTCAAATGTAGTAACTATCCATGGTGCAGGGGCACAGACTATTACCGGACTCGTTCCCGGTGAATACACTGTAAGCGAGCAGGGAAGCAGCGCCAATATCAATGGTTACCAGTGGTCTGCAACTAACGGTGGTGTTGCAACTGTTACTGTAGTAGCTAGTACGACTCCTTCCGAAGTAACTATTACAAATACTTATACGGAGATAACGACAACAACAACAACAACTACTACTACAACTACAACTACAACAGGCAGCACAACTGCTACAACAACTACACAGGCAACAGAGACAGCGCTTCCTACATCCGAAGCTACGACAACATCAACATCTGAGACAACAGCTACTGTACCTTCTCAGACAACAGCAGAGGCAACTACTAACGTGGTTATCACTGCAGTTGATGTAAATATCAGTAAGCAGGATATCGCAGGCGCAGAAATCGACGGTGCAGTTCTTACAATAACGAACGCTCCCGAGAATAACGTTAACTTCTTGGAAGCAGGCGTAACGGCAATGCAGAACGGCCTTCCTGCAACAGGTCTTGAAGTAACTGCTGACAGAGTACAGTTCACAACTGTATCTTCTTCACAGGCACTTATCCATAACCTTCCTGTAGGCAGATACGTTCTTACAGAGACAATTGCTCCTAGAGGATACCTTATCGCTGACTCGATTGATTTCGAGGTAAGAAATGACGGTACTATCTGGGTAGCGGGAACTCCTGAGGATCAGCTGGTTGAGAGAATCGTAATGCAGGATTTGGCAGATCCCGCTGTCGGACAGCCTGCAGACAGAGTTACACCTGTTGTATCCAGAGTAACAGTCAACGGAATTGAGATTTCACCTGATCACTACACAGTTAATTCCGACGGAACTGTTACGATCGATGAAGCTTATGCAAGAGTACTCGGAGTTGGCAGACACCAGATACTTGTTACTCTTACAGACGGCACTACAAGAACTCTTTATGTAACAGTAAATGAGGACGGAAGTGTTACTCAGACAGGTGAGAGCAGAGTATCCGCATCCGCAGTCCTTGCAGTAGTAATGATTGCAGCAGGCGGAATGGTATTCCTTGTAAGAAGAAAGATGATCAAGGACGATCAGTAAGATCTAAGCAGTAGAAGCACAAGGCACGGCTGTCGCAAGACAGTCGTGCTTTTTATTGTCGCAATTTATATGAAGAGAAGAGAGAAGGAGAAATCCAACAAAAAATATTTTTACGCAGAACAAAAGCTTCGAGAAACTCTCGAAGCTTTGTGGTGCGGACTATGGGACTTGAACCCATACGCCATCGCTGGCACAAGATCCTTAGTCTTGCTTGTCTGCCAATTCCAACAAGTCCGCGTGACTTATTGCCTTAAGCATGAATGATTATACTGAGTATAGAAGATGATGTCAAGCACCTTTTTTAAAATTTTTTTCTGACTATTATGTTATAATCTTTATTGTTCATTTAAACAAAGGAGTTGTTCATATGAAAGAGATTATGCTTGGCAATGAAGCAGTTGCCAGAGGAGCATTTGAAGCGGGCGTTAAGTTTGTTTCTTCTTATCCCGGAACTCCCAGTACGGAGATTACTGAAACTATAGCAAAGTATGACGAGATTGCCTGTGAGTGGGCCCCTAATGAGAAGGTAGGAGCAGAGGCTGCAATTGGTGCTTCAATAAGAGGCGCACGTGCCATGACATGTATGAAGCATGTAGGTATGAATGTTTGTGCCGATCCTCTTTTTACAGTATCTTATTCCGGTGTTAACGGCGGACTTGTTTTCTGCGTTGCAGACGATCCCGGAATGCATTCTTCGCAGAATGAGCAGGATTCTCGTAATTATGCTCGTGCCTCCAAGGTTCCTATGTTAGAGCCTTCGGATTCAATGGAATGTAAGGAGTATACAAAGTACGCTTTCGAGCTTTCTGAGAAGTACGATACTCCTGTTATAGTAAGACTTCATACACGAGTTTCTCACTCCAGAAGCATCGTGCATCACGGTGAAGTTAATCCTATTACTATTAAAGAATATACAAAGGATCCCAAGAAGTACGTAATGATGCCTGCCAATGCTATCGGCAAGCACGTAGTTGTTGAGGACCGTACAAGAAAGATTATTAATGACTGTGACGAAGACCTTAATGTAGGTATGCACAGAATCGAATACAGAGATAAGAAGCTTGGTATTATCACTTCCGGTGCTGCTTATCAGTATGTTCGTGATGCTGTACCTGATGCCAGCGTATTAAAGCTCGGTATGGTATGGCCTATCCCTGAGAAGACTATTAAGGAATTCGCTTCCAAGGTAGACAGACTTGTAGTAGTAGAGGAGCTTGATCCTTTCCTTGAGACTGAGATTAAGGCTCTCGGCGTTAACTGCGAGGGTAAGGAGCTCTTTACTCTCTTAGGCGAGTATACTGCAAGACTTATTCGTAAGAGACTTACTGATGAGCCTGTTCCCAAGTCAGCATTTAATGTAACAGATCTTCCGCTTCCTCCCGGACGTCCTCCGGTTCTTTGCGCAGGCTGCCCTCATAAGGGACTTTTCCTTGCTCTTCACAGACTGGGCGTTAACGTTATGGGTGATATCGGATGTTATACATTGGGCGCTTTGCCCCCAATGCAGGCAGTAGATGCAGTTATCTGTATGGGTGCTTCCGTAGGTATGGCTCACGGTGTGGATAAGGCTACAGACGGTGCTGATTCACGTAATACGGTAGGTGTTATCGGAGATTCAACTTTCCTTCATTCAGGTATTACTAACCTTATGAATGCCGTTTACAACCAGAGCAGCATGACTCTTATTATTCTTGATAACTCTATTACGGGTATGACAGGACATCAGCAGAATCCTTCTACAGGATTAAATATCCGTCTTGAGAAGGCACCTCAGGTAAGTCTTGAGATGCTTTGCGAGAGTGTCGGTGTCCTTCCTGAAGCAATCAGAGTTATTGATCCGGTAGATACATTCGGAGCACAGCAGGTAATTAAGGAAGAGCTTGAGAGAGAAGCTGTATCCGTAATTATCGCCAGAAGACCCTGTGCACTTATTCCTACGGGACGTGCCGTTAAGGGAATCAATGTTGAAGTAGATCTTGAGAAGTGCAAGAAGTGCGGCGCATGTGCAAGAATTATGTGTCCCGCTCTTATAATGAGTAAGGATAAGACTCCTATGATTGATACTGAGACATGTAACAACTGCGGTCTTTGTGTAAATGTATGTAAATTCGATGCGCTTAAGAAAGGAGGAGAAGCATAATGGGTAATCTTGAAGCTTCAATCGTCCTTGCCGGCGTAGGCGGACAGGGAACACTTATCGCAGGTAAGCTCCTTGGCATTCTTGCTTTAAAGCTCGGCCTTGACGTAAAGGTATCAGAGGTACACGGAATGAGCCAGAGAGGCGGTTCTGTTATTACTTATGTAAAGATAGGGCAGGAGGTTCACTCTCCCATAATCGAAGACGGCACTGCAGATTATATCCTCGCTTTTGAGCAGGTAGAGTCCGTAAGATGGGCTTCACTTCTTAAAGACGGCGGCGTAATGATTATTAATAATCAGCAGATAGAGTCGCTTCCCGTTCTTATGGGACAGGTACAGTATCCTGAGAATATCGTCGAATCCATGCGCAGTCTTGCTACTGACGGTACTAAGGTAGTAGACATTAATGCTCTGGATATTGCCACAGAGATAGGTACATCCAAAGTAGTAAATATTGTAATGCTTGGTGCTTTGTCCAACTACCTCGGCGTAGACGAGAAGATTTGGAAGGAAGCTATAGAAGAAGCTTTCGCGGCCAAGCCGAAGACAATACCCGGCAACATAAAAGCCTTTGAGAGAGGAAGAGAAGAGGGAGCGTAAGCCCCCTCTTTTTTATTGCGATAGATATTATTTGTGACTTTCTTCAAGACGTTCGTAGAAGAACATAAACTGCTGCATGATGCCGGCCGTATCAGGGTATAAGCTGCAGTCGAAGCTGCCGCCGTAGTATTTGTCCTGAATCCTTTGTACCCAGACGTCTATGGGGAAGCGCCCGGTTCTGTGAAAGGCAAAGAGCATAATGCAGTTGGCTACTTTCGCTCCTACACCGTACATGGATGTAAGTACTTCGTATAGCTGCTCGTCTTTGCAGGAATGCATCTGAGCCGTATCGAGCTTACCTGACATGAAGTCATTTACTGCAGCCATTATGTATGCTGTTCTGTATCCGGCCCCGATTGAATTAAGCTCGTCGGAAGTAATGTCCTTAAGCTCTTCGTAAGTGGGGAAGGAGTAGTATTCTTTCTTTAAAGGCTTAGCGAAATGCTCATCTAATTCAGGTAGCACTATCTTTTTACCTTTAAGCTCACTTAAGCGGTCCACGCAGGTGGTTATAGAGGGAATGGATCTTCTCTGAGATATTATGTAGCTTATTGTGGCTTCAAATGCATCCTGCTTCAATATACGTATTCCGTAGCCGTAATTGATGGCAGACTGAAGGTAAGAGTCAGTGCTGTCCACCGTGTCTACAATGCTTTTGTAGTTCGTATCAAGATCGAAGTAAGAAGACCATATCTTGTCAAAATCCTCTTCGCTGCAGGAGAAAGCATAGCGATCGTTTCCCAGAGACGCTATCTGAAGGTATCTTCCGAATGCAACGGTTTCCGTATGTGTCTCGTCTATAGGATGTATCCTGAAAGCCTGACCGCTTAATGCAATCTTATTCGGATCGAAGAAATCTATCTGTTTTATTACTGTCATTTGAGCTCCTGACTTTTAGTGTATAATTACTATGTAAGTATATGCTCTTTTGGTGTTCTTTACGAGCAGCAGCTGCTACGACCGAATATTTGCCTCAAACTGGCCGCAGTTCGTTTGAAGAAGATTGGTAGAGTATATAACGTTGTTTTTTGAGAGTATGTCTGCTTATTGTAAGCAGGAATAAAAAAGAAAGAGAGTTTTTATATGTTAAAGAATAGGATCGGAGCAATCGCGGCGACACTTATCGCATCCATTGCTCTTTCCAACTTCCTGATTCCCGGTATGGGGGCTAGTGCTGATGTAACCAGTGCGATTCAGGTAAACTATTCTACACACGTTCAGAATGTAGGATGGCAAGGCGCTGTATCTAATGGTGCTGCAGCAGGTACAACAGGTCAGTCTTTAAGACTTGAGGCACTTAAGGTATCCCTTGATACGACACTTGATCTTGGTATTGAGTACAGATCACACATCCAGAATATCGGATGGGAGCAGAACTGGCATGCCAATGGTGAGATGTCCGGTACAGAGGGGCAGTCATTAAGACTTGAAGCGTTAGAGATCAGACTTACCGGTTCAGAGGCAGCTAACTACGATGTATGGTACTGCACACACGTACAGAACATCGGTTGGATGGACTGGGTATCTAACGGTGAGAGATCAGGTACGGAAGGTTTCTCTTTAAGACAGGAGGGACTTGCTATCGTAATTCTTCCCAAGGGATCTCCCGCACCCGCTAATCTCGGTGGTTCCACAACTCCCGCTGCTCCCGTATCGAATGATCCGGTTCCCACAGCTTCCGGACTTTCTTATTCAACACACGTACAGAATATCGGCTGGCAGGAGTATGCAGCTGCCGGAACTACAGCCGGTACTGAAGGTCAGGCCTTGAGACTTGAGGCAATCAGAATCAACCTTTCCGATATTGAGGGTGTTGGTATCCAGTACATGACTCATATCCAGAATATCGGATGGGAGGCTACCTGGAAGAACAATAACGAGCTTTCCGGTACACAGGGCCAGTCATTAAGACTTGAGGCAATTAGAATTCAGCTTACAGGTCCCAATGCTTCCAACTATGACATTTACTATCGTACACACGTTCAGAATATCGGTTGGACAGACTGGGCATATAACGGTAATCCCTGTGGTAGTGCAGGTTATTCTTACAGACTTGAGGCTATCCAGATTCAGATTCTTCCTGCAGGTTCTGCTGCTCCCGGAAGCACTGTAACTCCTTTCCATCAGGAGCCCGGTCAGACACAGCCTTCAATTCCTTCCTCAGGTGTAGGTGATCTTAACAGCTATCCTGCTGAGGTTCAGCCCTATGTAAACTCAGTATCAGATTCAGCATTCGAGTCTTCAATCGCAGGTTTCCCTGAGTCCTATAAGCCTTATCTCAGATATCTTCATTCCATTCATCCTTCATGGTCTTTTGCACCTGTAGACTGCGGTGACTGGAACAGTGCTCTTGACCTTGAGACCAGAGATAATGTTTCTCTTGTATCTTCAGCTGCTCCTCAGTATTGGGATCCTAATCGTATATGGATCGCTGATGCAGGCGGATGGAGAAATGCAACAAGAGAGTGCGTAGCTTACTTCATGGATCCCAGAAGCCAGATGAACGAGCAGTCTGTATTCCAGTTTGCTGATCTTCGTTCTACCGGCGCAGGTCAGGTCAATGCCGAGGCACTCAGAGGCATGACAGACGGTACATTCCTTAACGGCATGTATACAGCAGTATACACATCCGGAATCAATGCTGGTGTTAACCCTGTATTCGTTGCAGCTCATGCACTTCAGGAGTGTGGTACAAACGGAAGTATTTCTTCCAACGGTTCTACAGGTTACTATAACCACTTCAACATTGGTGCTACTAACGGTAACGGTGCAGCTCAGAGAGGTCTTAACCTTGCTCGTAACGGTGCTACTCCTGAGTTCAATGCAAGATACAATATTCCTTGGAATACACCTGAGCTTTCTCTTGAGAACGGTTCCCGCTGGATCTACAACAATTACTTTGCTCTTGGCCAGCAGACTCTTTACCTCATGAGATTCAACACTCGTGTAAACGGATCTTTCACAAGAGGTTCTCATCAGTATATGTGTGCTACTGCTTCTGCTCGTAATGAGGGTGTCAGAATGTACAACGGTTACAGCTCCGGCGGTATCATCAACACAAATATTCAGTTCTATATCCCTGTATATTCCAACATGCCTGATGCGGCTTGTCCTAATCCCGGATAATCAGAATATTATTTGCTAATAGTAAAGAGGCGTTTTCTTAGGAAAGCGCCTCTTTTGTTTGCTTATATTTTGAAAAGTACTATCAAAGCTTATAGTAATTATTAAGCTGGCATTTGATATTGCCGTTATAAAGCTTTGTTCTCTTATCTGCTTTGTAGCCTGTAGCCTGCTCGAAGCTGTCGTCAGGGGAGATAACAGATAATCTGATGCCCTTCTGGCATTTACCCTTGCTTGTAAGATAAGTTCTGCCAATCATCTTGTAGATCTCATCCGCTTCCTCTGGAGTCAGGAGACGTCCGCCGTAGGGAGGGTTAGTAAGGACAAGCTGTCTGTCGAAGTTTGTTATCTTTGCAAGAGAAGAGGGAGTTCTCGTCTCAGCATCAGCGACAGCAAACTTAATAAGATGATCTACGCCTGCAGCTTTTGCATTGGCTCTGGCGTTGCTTATTGCTTTTGAATCTATATCGGAACCGTAGAAATAGATGTCGTCAGTGGCGGACAGGTCCTCTTCGTCCAGCGCTTCCGTAAGAGCAATCTTCTTCTTAGCTTCGCCGATATAGGGGAGAGCCTCGTAAGAATAGCTTCTCATCTTGCCGGGAGCAACGTTGCAGGACATAAGTGCTGCTTCAATAAGGATTGTTCCGGAACCGCAGAAAGGATCTACCAAAGCTTCAAAGCCGTATGGCTTAAAGCGGGCGAGGGAAACCATACCTGCAGCAAGAGTCTCTCTGATTGGAGCTTCGTGCATAAGGGGACGATAGCCTCTCTTATGAAGACCGTCGCCGGAAGTATCGATCATCATGCGGACCGTATCATCTACAATACCGAACTGAATCTTAACGACACCTTTCTTCCTGTCCTCCGCAATAATGCCGTTCTCGCTAAGACCTCTGCTTACGCATAAAGATCTTACAATAGCTTTCTTGCTGAGGCTTTGAAGTGCGCTTATACCGTAAAGCTTAGACTTACGCGAAAAGCCGTTAACGATAATCTCGTAGCCGGAGGGGATGAAGTCGTTCCAGGGAAGTGCGAGGCACTCATCAAAGAACTGCTCGAAAGTATCTGCGAAGAAAGAGCCTACTTCAAAAAAGACTCTCTCTCCTCTTCGAACCCACATATTAACTCTGGCAACATCCGTCTCCCAATCTGAGTCGGGAACTTCAAGTGTTACCACACCGTCAGTTACGACAATATTTTCCTTGTCATAACCGATATTTGTCAGGTCTTCTCTTACTAAACTCTCAAGACCGAAGAGCGTTGTTGTTATGATTTTCATAACGAGATTATAACAGAAAAATACAAGTTCTGAATCAGGCGTCGGAATTTGTCTGTCAATACCAATTTTTGCAAATTTCCTGTCCTTGTACCGTGGACACTTTTGCCTCGAACGTGTGTTCTTAATTGGCCAAAGGCAATAATACAAGCGGTTAACATCTTTGTAATATTTGTGTATTTGTTTTGTAATATTTAATGAACATAAAATCCGATTCAATGATTTCAAGGCATAGCGGATTATATTCAAATCAAATGCTTGTTTTTCAGTTATCGACAGACTTATGAACATTATGAACATTTTTGTGCATTACTTTCGAACATAAAAAGATGCCATGCAGAATAAAAATAAAATTGCCTTGACAGAAAATGTTCACAAAACCTTGTAACATGAGTGTTATAATTTAACGAAACAAAAATAAGGGGTTTTCTTATGTCTGATATAAGTACTATGGCTGCAGCGGCTAAGATCGCTTCCCGCAAAATGGCGGTTCTTGACAAGGATCTTAAGAATAACGCTTTAAAGCAGATTTCTGAAGCACTCACGGCTTCCGCTGACAGGATTTTCGAAGCAAATAGAGAAGATGTTCGTATTGCTACTGAGCAGTCTCTTGAGACACCGCTTCTTAAAAGACTTAAGTTCGATGAGAAGAAGCTTAAGGAAGTTACTGACGGTATTACAAGTCTTATCTCACTTGAAGAGCCTGTAGGTAAGACTTTACTTCATACTACTCTTGATGACGGACTTGAACTTTACAGAGTAACAAGCCCTATCGGTGTTATCGGAGTTATCTTCGAGTCTCGTCCTGATGCACTCGTACAGATTGCTTCTTTGTGCCTTAAGAGCAGCAATGCAGTTTTCTTAAAGGGCGGAAGAGAAGCAGAGAAGACCAATAAGGTATTAGCTGAGATTATTTACAACAGTGGTGTAAGCGCAGGTCTTCCCGAAGGCTGGCTTCACTTAATTACTACAAGAGAAGACGTTAATGCCATGCTTTCTCTTGATAAGTATATCGACCTTCTGATTCCCAGAGGTTCCAACGCTTTTGTTCAGTATATTATGAGTAACACTCTTATCCCTGTTATGGGACATGCTGACGGTGTCTGCCACACTTATGTAAGCGATGATTGTGACAAGGATCTTGCACGTAAGGTTATTATCGATGCAAAGACACAGTATGTCTCTGTTTGTAATGCAACAGAGACTTTGCTTCTTGATGAGTCACTGAAGGACAGCTTCCTTCCTGAGATAGCTGCTGCTCTTCGCGATGCAGGTGTAGAGATTCACGGTGATTCTTCCGTAGCATCCATTCTCGGATGTCCCGAAGCAGATGAGTGGCATCACGAGTATCTTGATTATAAGATTTCAATTAAGCTTGTTTCCGGCATTGATGAGGCTATCGACCATATCAATACTTATGGCTCAGGCCATACGGATGCAATCATTACAACATCTGAGGAGAAGGCTGAGAAGTTCATGGATTCCGTTGATTCCGGAAGTGTTCTTGTTAACTGCTCCACAAGATTTGCAGACGGCTTCAGATACGGCTTCGGTGCAGAGGTAGGAATCAGTACTTCCAAGCTTCATGCAAGAGGTCCCGTCGGTCTTGAAGGCCTCGTATCCTATAAGTACAAACTTTATGGTAACGGTCATATCGTGGCTGATTACTCTTCAGGTAATAAAAATTTCAAACATATAAGGAGAAACGTATGAGAATTACATTAGCATCAGATCACGCAGGTTACGATCTTCGCATGAAGGTTAAGGAGCATCTCGAGAAGAAGGGCATCGAAGTTCTTGACGGCGGTGCTACAACAGCGTCTGAGCCTTATAGCTATGTTCTTGCAGGACAGAAGATCTGCAATGATATTCTTGAAGGCAAGGCTGACAAGGGTATTGCAATCTGCGGTACGGGTATCGGTATTTCCATCGTAGTAAATAAGTTCAAGGGAATCAGATGCGGTCTTTGCAGCAATGAGTTTACTGCAAGAATGTGCCGTCAGCATAACGATGCTCAGGTAATGGCAATGGGCGCAAGAGTTACAGGGCAGTCAGTAGCTCTCGGAATGGTAGATGCATTCCTCGAGGAGCCTTTCGCAGGTGAGCGTCACGCTGTAAGAGTAAATGACATCAAGGCTCAGGAAGAAGAATTCTTTAAGTGATCTGACGGAGGTGTGAGATGCAGGACAATGTATTTGTTTTTGATCATCCGCTTATTCAGCATAAGGTTTCTCTTTTAAGAGACGAGAATACCAGTACCAAGGAGTTCAGAGAGCTCGTATCTGAGATAGCCATGCTTATGGCTTACGAAGTAACACGAGATCTTCCCATGAAGGAAGTTAAGATTAAGACTCCTGTTGCAGAAGCAAACGTTAAGATGCTCGCAGGCAAGCAGATAGCTATAGTTCCCATCCTTCGTGCCGGTCTTGGCATGGTAGACGGAATGGTTCAGCTTATACCTAATGTCCGTGTCGGTCATATCGGTCTTTACAGAGATCCTGTTACGATTGAACCCGTTGAGTATTATTGTAAGCTCCCGGAAGATATCGCAGACAGAGAAGTAATTCTCTTGGATCCCATGCTGGCTACAGGCGGTTCTGCATCAGCTGCTATCAGTTTCCTTAAGAAGAGAGGCATCAGGAACATTAAGTTTATGTGCCTTATTGCTGCCCCCGAAGGTATCCTCCGTGTGACTAATGATCATCCCGACATTAAGATTTTCTGTGCTTCAAAAGATGAGAAGCTTAATGAGCATTCCTATATCATTCCCGGATTAGGAGATGCGGGTGACAGATTATTTGGCACAAATTAATATAGTATTTGAATCGACAGATTAGCCGATATGACAATATCGGCTTTTTTGTTGGAGTTATATAATTTTATCTATAGGTTATTTGATTCGAGGTGATATTGTGTCTAATACAGGTATGCTTCTTTATGCGTCTTCCTGGCTTACAGAGTTCTGGGAATCCTTCAAGGAGCATTTCATCGAAGAGGTCAAGATAGGCGATATCGGAGAAGAGATTAACGAAGCGATTCTTCCTTGGAAGCACTATTTTGATATCGGAACCGGATTTAAGCTTCTCCTGACCGATGCTATTATCGTGTCATGGATTGCCATTCTTATAGTGCTTGTTATCCTTTTTGCACTTGCAGGCAAGCCTAAGCTTAAGCCCGGCAAGGGACAGACAGTCCTTGAGATGCTGACGGGTCTTATCATATCCACGGCTATGGATCTTGGAATGAACCGTAAAGAGGCTGAGCATGTAACTCCCATGATTGCTACATTTGCTTTTATGATCGCAGGCTGTAATGTCATCTCTGCATTTGAGATTTCTCCTCCTGCCAAGAATATCGCTTTCCCGTTAACAATGGCTCTTGTAGCAATAATCTACGTTATCTATGTATCAATTAGATTTGTAGGATTAAAGGCACTTGGTTTATATATGGTAAATCCTATTGCTATTATGCTGCCTTTTAAGATTTTGGATTTTATCATCAAGCCCCTGTCACTTGCACTTCGACTTTTTGGTAACGTATTCGGTGCTTTTGTATTCATGAAGTTCCTGAGCATAATCGTTCCTGCATTCCTTCCCGGTGTCTTCGGACTCTGGTTCGATATCGGTGACGGTATATTGCAGGCTGTTGTATTCTCCTACCTTACAATGTCCTATATCGGTGAGATTGTTGAGGTCGGACATGAGTACAAGGAACATCCCGAGATGTTCATTAAGAATAAAAAGAAGAATAAGAAGAGTATAGAAGAAGAGGCTGCAGCAGCAGCCTGACAAAAAAGGAATTGATTTTCGGAGGTAATAAATATGGATCTTTTAAATTACACACCCATGCTTCTTGAGGCATCTGCTAAGACTTTTGCTGTTCTTGGTGCAGGTATTGCTATCGGTCTTGGTGCTCTCGGATGCGGACTTGGAATGGGTATTGTAGCCGGACACGCTGTAGAGGCAGGTGCAAGACAGCCTGAGATCTTATCCAAGCTTCAGACACTCATGATCATGGCTATCGTATTCATCGAGTCAGTTTGTATCTACGCACTCGTTGTTGCTTTGCTCCTGATCTTCGTAGTTAAGTGATAAGTTGATAAGAATATAAGGGGAATTATATAAAATGAATCTATATAGTATTGCGTCAGTTGTGGCGTTGATCGAGCAGGATACTTCTTTGTTTTCAGCCGATCAGATGGGAGGATATGCAGTTACAGCACTGTTTACTCTTACTAACATTGCTGTTGCATTCTTCGTATTGAGATTGCTCTTCAAGAAGTTCCTTCTTAATATAATCAATAAGAGACAGGATCAGATCAGCTCTTCTTTGGAAGAAGCTTCCAAGGCAGAAGAAGAGGCTAAGGCTCACGAGGAGCAGAGCAAGCAGGCAATCGAAGATGCCAGAGTTCAGGCTTCAGAGATAATTGAGAGCTCCAGAGAGAATGCTGAGAAGCAGGCTACAATCATCAAGGAAAAAGCAAATGATGAGGCAGCTGAGATTCTTGCACGTGCTGAGAGCGATGCAAAGAGAATGAAGAGAGTTGCTCTTGAAGAGATGAAGGACGAGATCTCTGACCTCGCCGTAGTTATTGCAGGTAAGGTCTTAGGCGATGTCGTTTCCGAATCAAAGCTTAAGGAGCTTTCCGATAAGTATACTAATGAAACTTTAATTAACGAGGTGAACAAGATTGGCTAAGCTAACAGATCAGTCAGCTGATATTCCCATGCTCGTGCGCATCGTTACTGCAGGTGATATCCCTGAAGATCAGGTTGAGATAATCGCCTCAAACTTTGCAGGTAAGTTCGGCATTAAGGATTATGAGCTTGAGATCGAGCAGGATCCCTCACTTATCGGCGGATTTGTCATCTATACGCTCGGAAGCATGTATGACTATTCCATTAAGGGACAGCTCTCGAGAATTGGTACATATGTTAAGCGTTCACGTAATCTGGACGATGACGGGGACACTTCAATCAACAAGCAGAAGATTCACGATAACTTAAGCGATACTATTGCCAAGTTCCCTGAGTCTTCCGCTATCAGTATTGACAGCGCTGAGATAAGCGGCCTTTCTCACGATGAACTTGCAAGAAGAGTAAATGAAGCTTTCAAGAGCGTAGATAATGTTGAAGAGATCGGTATCGTTCAGAGCGTAAGTGACGGTGTTGCCGTTGTATCAGGTCTTGAGCATTGTATGCTCTCCGAGCTTGTAGGATTCTCCTGCGGCGGCTACGGAATCGCACTTAACCTTGAGAGAAATCAGGTTGGTGTCGTATTGCTTTCCGGAGCTGATGAAGTCGTACAGGGAATGGTTTGTAAGAGAACAAAGACTACTGTATCCGTACCTGTAGGTGTAGGACTTCTCGGAAGAGTAGTCGATCCTCTCGGTAAGCCTATTGACGGTAAGGGAATTGTCAGGTATTCAATGACAAGACCTATCGAGTATCCGGCTCCCACTATTGTAGACAGATCTCCCGTTAATAAGCCTCTTCATACAGGTATCACTGCTATCGATGCCTTAACTCCTATCGGAAGAGGACAAAGAGAGCTCATCATCGGTGACCGTCAGACAGGTAAGACGGCTATCGCCATAGATACAATCCTTAACCAGAAGAATAAGGATACACTTTGTGTTTATGTAGCTATCGGTCAGAAGATGAGTAATATCGTTTCTACCGTTAATCTTCTTGAGAAGTACGGTGCACTTGATTATACGGTTGTAGTTGCAGCCAGTGCATCACAGTCTGCTTCACTTCAATACATCGCACCTTTCTCAGGATGTGCCATAGCAGAGTATTTCATGTATGAATGTCATAAGGATGTCCTTATCGTATACGATGATTTGAGTAAGCATGCTCAGGCTTATCGTGCGATATCACTCCTCCTCAGAAGACCCCCGGGACGTGAAGCTTATCCCGGAGATGTATTCTATCTTCATTCAAGACTTCTCGAGCGTGCCGCTAAGTTAAGCGATGCAAAGGGTGGCGGTTCTATTACTGCACTTCCCATTATCGAGACTCTTGGTAACGATATCTCTGCATACATACCTACAAATGTAATTTCAATTACAGACGGTCAGATATATCTGGCTCCTGAGCTTTTCTTCTCTGGTCAGCGTCCTGCCATCAATGCGGGTCTTTCTGTATCACGTGTCGGCGGTGCTGCACAGACGAAGGCAACGAAGAAGGTCGGCGGACCTTTGCGTATCGCACTTGCTCAGGCTAGAGAAATGGCTTCATTTGCACAGTTCGGATCAGATCTTGATGAGAACACACAGCTTCAGCTTAAGAGAGGTATTGTCCTTAACGAAGTATTGAAGCAGGAGCAGTTCGCTCCTCTTGCAATGGAAGAGCAGGTAGTTATTCTCTACCTTGCTACATCTGACAGCATGAATTTCCTTGAGAAGGAAGATATACATGAGTTCTTCTCAGATTTCATCGACTATGTATGGGTATCTCATCCGGAGATAATGGAGAAGATATCTTCAACAGGTGCATTTGAGGACGAGTCAAAAGAGGCTATCAATAAGGCTCTTGTAGAATATAAAGAAGCATTCTTGGCAGAACATGCCGAGTACAGGGAAGAAGATTAAGTAAAAGATGGAGAATCTTAATTCTATTAAGAAAAGAATAAAGAGCGTCAATGACATAGGTCAGATGACGAATGCGATGCAGCTTGTCAGTTCAGCCAAGATGCGTCGTTCTCTTGTGCTTCACGATTCTGTTTATCCTTTCTACTCTCTCTGTGCACAGAGTATGCATGCCATAAGAAACACTCGACATGAATTCTCCAATCCCTTCTTCATCCTTCCGGAGAAGAAGCAGGGAGAGACATGGAAAATCGGTGCCTTTGTATTGAGCGGTGATCAGGGCCTTGCCGGTGCTTATAACAACAATATGGTTAAGATTACCGAGGAGCATATAAGGAATAAAATCCTTGAGAATACCAGAAAGGGTATATCTACAGAGTACAAGCTCTATGTCTTCGGTAAGCTTGCAAGAGAGAAGCTGGCTAAGTCCGGATACGATGTAGATCCTGATTTCTCATTCCCAATCGCGGAGCCTAACTTCTATCAGGCTCGTACTGTAAGCCATATTATCAAGCGTAAGTACCTTATGGGTGAGTTCGACCTTGTTTATCTCATCTATACGAGAATGGAATCTGCTTCCAACATGGTTCCTGTCGCTGTAAGACTTGCTCCGGTAGATATGAAATCAGTAACATCTATTCTTCCCAAGACAATGGAAGAACATCCAATCGGCGACTTTGATAATATCGAATTCCTGCCCGATCCTGACAAGGTATTCGACTTCCTTATCGATACATATTTCAACGCCGTTATATACGGTGCTATGGTTGATGCGTATGCAAGTGAGCAGACAGCAAGACTTACCGCTATGGATAATGCGACCAAGAATGCTGATGAGATGATCAGAAAGCTTCAGCTTATAAGCAACAGAGCGAGACAGGCGAAGATAACGAATGAGCTTACCGAGATTATTAACGGTGCTCAGCAGGCTGACAATATTTGAGTAATAGTTGCAGGAGAATAAAAGAATGGCAAAAGGTAAAGTAGTACAGATAATCGGACCGGTTATTGATTGTGAATATCAGGCTGGTGAGGTTCCAAAGATTAATGAAGCAATAAGGATCCATATTAGATTAGACGGTACGGATGACGATTCTGACGTATTTGCCGAAGTCTTGCAGCAGAGAGGTTCCGGTGTCGTAAGATGCGTATCCTTCAATGCTACAGAAGGTCTTATGAGAGGTCTTGTTGCAGAATCTCTCGGTTCATCCGTTAAGGTTCCCGTAGGTGAGAACATTACCGGAAGACTCTTCGATGCTTTGGGAAGAACAATAGATAATGGCGGCCCGCTTGAGCCCGAGGACAGATGGGAGATTCATAGACCCGCTCCTTCATTCACAGATCAGTATCCTTCAGCTCAGATCCTTGAGACAGGTATCAAGGTTATCGACCTTCTCGTACCTTTCAGTAAGGGTGGTAAGATCGGTCTCTTCGGTGGTGCCGGTGTAGGTAAGACGGTCCTTATCCTTGAGCTTATCAGAAATATCGCATCAGAGCATGGTGGTTATTCAGTATTCACCGGTGTAGGAGAGAGAAGCCGTGAGGGTAACGATCTCTGGGGTGAGATGAAGGAATCCGGAGTTCTTGATAAGACGATAATGGTATTCGGTCAGATGAACGAGACTTCCGGTGCAAGAATGAGAGTTCCTCTTACAGGACTTACAATGGCTGAGTACTTAAGAGATGCAAAGAAGAAGGACGTTCTTCTCTTTGTCGATAATATCTACAGATTCGTACAGGCAGGTTCTGAGGTATCCGCTCTTCTTGGTAGAATTCCTTCTGCCGTTGGTTATCAGCCTACTCTTGCTAACGAGGTTGGTGAGCTTCAGGAGCGTATCACTTCCACAAAGAACGGTTCAATTACATCCATTCAGGCTGTATACGTTCCTGCCGACGATATTACTGACCCCGCTCCTGCTACGACATTCGCACACCTTGATGCTAATATCGTTCTTTCAAGAGCAGTAGTTGAGCTTGGTATCTATCCTGCTGTTGACCCTCTTGAGTCTTCATCCAGAATTCTTACCGAATCCGTAGTAGGTAAAGAGCACTACAATGTTGCAAGAATGGTTCAGGAGATTCTCCAGAGATATAAGGAACTTCAGGACATTATCGCTATCCTTGGTATGGAAGAACTTTCCGAGAAGGACAGACTTACTGTTGCAAGAGCAAGAAAGATTCAAAGATACCTGTCTCAGCCTTTCTTCGTAACTGCTGATTCAACAGGATTTGCTCCCAGATATGTTCCTATCGAGAAGACAGTAAAGGCATTCGGTGAGATTATTGCCGGCAGCCTTGATCACATTCCTGAGCAGCACTTCTTCATGAAGGGTGACATCGACGATGTCATAAAGTCATATAAGGAATCTAACTGATATGGCAGAGTCCGCACATAACAAAGTAAAACTTAAGGTAGTAACGCCTTATAAGGATTTCTTAAGTGAAGATGTATCTTCAGTTATCCTTCCGTCAATTGATGGAGATATAGGCGTTATGGCCGGCCACACACCTTTGGTCCTCGCTTTAAGACCCGGTGTAGCAAGTGTTCGAACAGATGATTCCACAAGATACTTCTTCGTATCTGAAGGATATTGTGAGATAAGTCACGATCTTGTCCTTGTCATCTGTAATGCCGCAGAGTGGCCTACCGATATCCATGTAAGATGGATAAATGAAGCAAGGGAAGAAGCACTTGCCATGCAAAAAGAAGTCCTCGCCATTGAAGATGCCGAGGCTCGTAAGTATTCTATGGCTGAAGTAAATGAGAAGCTTAACAGAGTTAAGGCCAGATCTCATCTTATAGCTTTACATGGCAATGAGCATCAGAAGCAAAGACTTGCTGAGTTCGAGCTTATTTAAGGCCTCTTACTATCTTAAATTCAATATTACCGCATACGAATCTTTGACCGTCTCTTATCTCATAGGGACGGTCTTTTTCTATCCTGTGATTATCCAGCATCACGCTGTCTTTATATGACAGGTCTTTAATATAGTAGGAAGAATCCTTTTTCCTTATTTCCAGATGAAGTGCTTCTACAGAAGGATCGTCTATGGTGATGTCAGATAAGAAGCAGTCTGAACCGATTGTTGCTCTGTCAGTAAAGATAGTCTTCTTAAGATATTCAGAGCCTGATTTATATTCCAGTATCAGACAGTCAGCATAAGCGGATGAATTTTTGTCTTCAAAGAATATCGACCTTCGTCTAGAGCTTTCCTTAAGCTGCTCCTGATTATGGTTTGATTTTAATCCGGCAATTTTTGATAGAAGAGGAGATACTATGGTGAAGAGGAAAAAGACTGTAGCAATAACAAAGTCTTTATTCAGCATGAAGAATAAAGTAAAGAGGGAAGATATTAATGAACATGCAAGAATCTTTATGCTGTCACTATTCTTTTTTTTGTCTTTACTAATTTTAGTTGCTTTAATGCGGCTGCAGATGTTTTTGAGCATCTCTTCGTTATTCTCTTTTACCGCATAGGTAATTGTGTCCTTCTCTTCCAGACTAAGACAGTCGCTGAAGAAGGGAGACTTAAGAAGTTCTTCAAGATCCTCACTTACTATACCGGATGTATCTACTATGGGAGAGATGTTCTTAAGAGGTCTATAGGGGATTAGAATCTTCTTTAAGGATGAATTCCAGTAGGAATAGTTCTCATTAAGAAGAATATTCCGGCTGTCCAGCAGAAGATTACCCGATTCGGCCAGAGCTAAGAAAAGATCACCTACGGCATTGCGTCTGATATCAATTGCCGTAGAAAGATTGTTGTTAACAGGAATCAGATCTGAGATATCGTAGCTAAGTTCGCGCCCTTGTCTTGATTCGTTGACGTAGACCGGAAGAAAACAACCGGGTATGCCATCGCGGATTATTTCAGCGGCGTATTCATATATCTCTTCATTATCACTTAACTTTTCGGTAGCGAACTTACCGTAGGGACCTTTTCTTATTTCCATAACTACCTCGCTTTAGCCGCCGAAAGCCCCGGTTATTCTACTGTCGTCAAAGACGAATGACATAACTCTTCCTGCATAGGCCATAAGACCTTCTCTGAAGACCAGAGCAAGTGCTACGAGTACGGCGATAATTATTACCATCTCGACCGTACCCATTCCTTTTTTGTTTCTTCTTTTCAATTTGCGCATAATTGCCTCCTTTTTGTTAAATGCCTAATGAAATAATCGCGGGTGTTATTGCCACCAACAGCACACAGACAAAATCAAGCGTCATGGGAAACAGAAGTCCCAATGCCTCTCGTTCCTGCTTTTTCCTTGCTGCATTTCTGCAAAGGTTCCAGCAGGAAGATGCCTGAAGTGATAACAGATTTAATACTTCCGATGTACCGAGTCTTCCGTATCTGGCTACAAGAAGTAAGGCAGCCTGAGCTTCCGGAATCTGAATCTTTATGGATATTTTCTCTACTGCATCGGAGGCGGTTATACCGCTTAGGATCATGGCCCTTATATTTCTTATTTCACCTGAAAGACTTTTATTCTCTCCGAATGCTCCGCAGCAGATCTCGATTGCCTTGGGAAGCTGAAGACCGGCTTCAAGTAAAGTAGCCGTAAGGCAGAGAAATAAAGGTATATCCTGCATCAGTTCTTCCTTTTTAAGTGCGGCTTTCCTCTTAAGATCCGAATAAGTAGAGAAGACCATAATCAAGACGCAGGGGATGGACCATATAAGTGAATACTTGCTGATATAAAGAATCAGAGACGACAATATAAGAGTAGCCAGTGCATTTCTTAGCTGCGTTCTTAAATAAACTTCATACGCATCTTTGGGTCTTAGTGATATCTGCGATATAAGTTCATGTCGCGATGTAATAAAGCCGGATGGCATGAATCTCTTCATAAGATTACTAAGCCATGGCTTACCCTTGTAATCACAGGGAATAGAGAATTTGTCCCTGGTATTTTTGGAGGACGTCTCTTTATGGTTAATGAATTTAAGAAGAAGTGCAGACGCAAGTATTGCTATACAGAAAGCTGCAGTCAGGACAACAGAACCTATCTTTGAATCAAGTGCTGTATCCATATAGCCGCCGCTCATCCTGTTAAGAGCAAATGTTATTGCGAAAGGCATTATGCAAAGAACTGCCGCTTCTGCATTTTTACCCGCGTTTGCCGCGCTTATCTCACTTTGGACCGAGTTCATCTCTGATAACATCTGGCAGGAACTTCTTAGTATCGCAAGTGAGTTATTGCCGATTTTTGATGATATTCCGAGAGCATGAAAGACAGGAATTGTCTCCGGGAAATCAATGTCATGAGCAAAGGTGTTAAGTGCTTTTGTAAAATCAACATGTACCTTAAGGTTGTTCTCAAGAGTTATAAGAGGTTCGGTAAGAGCACTCTTCTTACCGAATGTGTTTTCTATAACAGGTCTTATAAGTTCGAAGGATTTTTCCAGTGAATAGCCGCTACTGACACTTGTGGTAAGTACCTGAAGGAGAATAAGAATCTGAGTTCTTAGGTGCTTGTAGTTATCAGAATATATGCTTTCAGCTGCAGCTTTCCAGGGAAAGAAGGATAGTACTGTTGCAGATATAAGCCTTATCGTGAGTGACTTTACAAACATTGAAGAAGCAAAGAACAGAGCTATGGCGAATATAGGATATGCCCATATCCCTTTTATAAGGAAGAGCTTATCCGGCGGAATTCTTTTTATCTTATCCTGCAACTTTACTAAGGGTCGTGTCATCACAGACTCTTTGAAGTCTGAAGTCGTTATCTGTGACATATAATCTCTCCAAATTGAATTCGTTATCTTTGGAAGGAAGAACCAGACTTATCTCGTCTATATATCTTCTTCCTGTTTTATCTCTCGTTATGTGAACAATAAGATCTATTCCCATGGCCAGCTGATTAACTATCGCTTCATAGGGAAGTGATGAGCCTGCCATTACCATGCCGGCTAGCCTTTCAAGCATCTCGATACAGGAATTTGCGTGACCTGTACACATGGAACCCGGGTGGCCGGTATTTAAAGCGTGCATCATGTCGGCACTTTCCGTTCCTCTTACTTCGCCGACAATTATTCTGTCCGGTCGCATTCGAAGAGCAGCTCTAATCATACTGCCGATATTTACTTCTCCGCTTCCGTCAGGTCCCGGAAGCCTTGCTTCCATTCTTACGAGATTATCGATTCCTATAAGATTAAGCTCGGCTGAATCCTCAATTGTTATTACCCGTTCATCCTTGGGGATAAAGGAGGATAAGGTATTGAGGAAGGTTGTCTTGCCGCTGCCTGTACCTCCGCATAGAAATACTGTCTTTTTATTCCTTACACATTCGCATAAGAATCTTGCTGCTTCTTCGCTTATGAATCCTTGTCTTATAAGAGAGACTATGTCATGAGATATACCTGTGAATTTTCTAATTGTGACTATAGGTCCGTCGGGTGCGACTGGAGGAAGAACGGCATTAGCTCTTGAGCCGTCCGGAAGGCGAAGGTCGGATATGGGATTAGCTTCGTTAAGAGGACGGTTCTGATTGGCAAAGAAGCAGGAGATTACAGTCTGCAGTGTCGCAGAATCTTTGAATCTGATATCTGACCTGTATAGCTTTCCTTTCTTCTCGTAGAAGATATTCTCAGGACCGTTGACCATAATCTCGGTTACTTCCGGATCCTGCATAAGTGGCTCAATGACGTCAAGGCGTCTTAAGCTGTTGAAGACATTAACGGCAAGTTCCTTCTTATCTTCAAGAGGAATGTCTATACCAAGAGTCTCATCGCTTATTACGTCAGAGATTATCTCCTGGAGCCTGTCGTCGGTCGGATCGGATTCTTCTCTTAATGCCATAAGCACATAGTAGGTGAGCTTTTCCTTGAGCTCTTCGCTGTCAAACGGTTCTTGCATTGTAAGTCATTCCTTTCATGTATTCTCCCGAATAGTGGACTTTGAGTGTCTGATCTTTCTTAAGGCTTCTCTCGACTATTGAAGGTATCTTGCCAAGACCGGAATTCTCAGAAGACTCATCGGAGGGGAGAAGAATATGGATATTATCTGCGTGAGCTGTAAGTTCCAGGGTATCTGCAAGCCTGAATCCTTCAATGACACATATGGTTGAAGTTGAAGGCGAAGAACAGTTGCAGGATAAGGTTCTTAATCCTTTCAGTAGATTAATGAGATTCTTCCTGTCACAATCGAAGACCATATCCGGATCAGTCGGTCTTCCCGGAGTTAGAAAGCCCTTGCAGTCAGGGTTACAGTAGTCAAGAATATTCGAAGGAACGAAGTCCTTCTGCCCTGCTCTTTGAAGGAGAGCATCATAAGAACCGCTTCCGCAGTTATCGGAGGGTTCGGGCGGCATTCTAAGGCCTGACATAAAATCCAGTCTTATACAAAAGTCTGAATCGGACACCAAAGGGGAGAAAGATGATTCTATAAGGGATTCACGTTCACTTATGTAAGTAAAGGGAAGAAGTATATTCGACCTTCCCGTAAGAGAAGTAATGGTTGCAGCTTCCTTATCCTCTTTTATCAGGGAAGATATTCTTCCTGCGATGTATGCACAGTCGGCTTTATGTCCGTCCTTAAATACGGGAATAGAAGAAGGTTCTGAAATTTTAAAGATCCTGTTATCGTATAAAAGAATGGAGCGATCGCAGATCTGACGATGTTCTTCACACAGATCGTTACCGCGGCGTTCTATATAAGCATTGGGAAATATGGGTGTAAGCCTGGCTCTTAAAAGTTCACATAAATAGTTGTCGTCGGTCAAAACGTCTATCAGAATTGCCATCTTAAGTGTGCCTCCTTTGAATGTATAGAGGCATTGTATAGGCTGCGAACATATTTTGGGGACAAAAAATCTGTCAAAATTCGACAATTACCGACAAATCGCTCATTCTCCTTGACCGCCTACAATGCTAATGCTACAATCGACTTGAAATTTTAACTAAATCACGCAAGAATTCCCCTACTTCAAGGAGTGAGTATGTAGTCT
>JAKSRK010000031.1 GCA_024403655.1 Saccharofermentans sp.
ATAAAAAAGAGGCAACCATGTCATCATCCACAGCTGCCTCGTTAGTACAAACTCAATATCTCTTTAATCTTCCATGCGGAGGAATGCCCACTATCGGAAGATTGTTCTTCATGTCCCATTGGAATCACCCCCTAACGTTTTATGTTGCTTATGGTTATATTATAGTAGAGCCAAAAATGAATTGTGTTATCGTCAAATGAATAATATGTTAACAGCTGTAAGATAGCATTTGCCAAACTGCTTTTTAACACTTATAATCACAGTGCTTGCGGATGTGATGAAATTGGCAGACATGCCAGATTTAGGTTCTGGTGCCTCCGGCGTGCAGGTTCAAGTCCTGTCATCCGCACCATTTAATCCAAGGGTTATCTCAAAATGTTTTGGGATAACCCTTATTTTTGTTTGATTAACTATAAGATTGCCTCAAAAGCCGTATAAACCTGTGTTTTTCACGAATCCGATTCTGTTGAAAACATACCTTCAAAGTGGGATTATTTACGAATTGGATTTATCTTGGAGGCGTTAAAACTTGCGCGAGCGTGAATACAGATTTGACATAATACGACTCATATCTACATTTCTAGTAATTATGATACATATGAGCAACCACTATTGCAGACATTTTTCACATATAGAAATGAATTCCTTTGTAGGAGCGTCAATTTTTAACAGTATTGGAAGAATCTCTGTGCCACTGTTTTTTATGATCAGCGGTGCACTTACCTTAGGGAGAGACATTCCTATTAAGAAGCTTATAAACAAGATACTGCATTTTATCTTTGTTCTTGCGGTATGGTCTTTAATCTATATTGTCTTTGATATTAAGTATATGGGCTATAGCTTTACTAAGGAACAGTATATAAAATTGATTTTTGTGGAACTAAAGGCTCACATGTGGTTCATGTACGTAATAATCGGACTTTATATCATCTCGCCTTTTGCACGAATTCTGATAAAAAACATGAATGACGAACTTCGTAAGTACTTTATGCTTCTGTGGGTTACATTCTGCGGTGGCGGCTTTCTGTTAAAAGTAATACTGGTCTGGTTCAAGATATCGACCAAGCTTAATTATCCGATACCTCTTATACAGGGCACATACTATCTGGGCTACTTCATGGCAGGCAAAATCATTTACGATAAGATAAAAGAAGGACACAGATTCAAAAAGAGCATCAGCCTTATTACTTTGATTCTGTCCCTTGGATTTGCTGCCGGAGGAACTATCCTATATTCCTTAAATAACAATAAGTATTACTCTTCGTTCTTATGTTATCGTAACCTTCCCATTATCCTTGCTTCATTATCAGCTTATGTTCTGCTCTTATCTCTTCCTGAGCTTAAATCAGACAAAGTAAAAGGCTTTTTAAGCAGAATCTCACCGGTTCTTTTTGGCATATATCTTAGTCATATCATATGGTTTGACTTTTTGATAAAGGAAAACAAAGTCTACGAGATCAACTCATTTATCGGGATTCCTGCAGCAACTATTCTGATTTTTACCGTATCTCTTACAGTAGTTTATATCTTAAGTAAAATACCCATAGTAAGAAAAATTATCGAATAACAGTTTCCATATTCCTGCTGAAAAGTCATCAGGGGGTCATCTTTCTTTACATATAATTAACCGTTATGACGTTTTATAACCCTTTCTTCCGTCGTATTAGGGTGTTATTATAATATTGACGTGACAGTTTCCCTTAAGCATCCGCTTCACAGCGGGAGGTGACCGATGAGATTAGTTCTGACGGTATTATTTCTAATTACTTTAGCAGCACTCGCAGTTTGTTTAGTTGCAGCTCTTAAGTCCAAGAAATCAATCAGCAAAAATGTCTCCTTTCTCATTGCTGCCGTCATTCCCACACTAATCGGTAATCTTACTGTTCTGGTTTCCACCAGCGAGACGCTTTCCACTGCAGGTTTCTACCTCATGTATCTCGGATCGATTCTCATGCTTTATTCTTGCTTACGCTTTGCTTATGCTTACTGTGATATGGCACCGAAGCCCGGCATCAGAAAGACAATCGATATTCTAATAATTATTGATTCTTTACAGTATCTCTTAAATCCCCTTACCGGTTTTACCTTCTCTACCAGGCCGGTAGAGGTTGAAGGCAATTTCTACTATCTTATGGAACACCATGCAGGCCAGATTATCCATCTGGTATTAATCTTCTGCATATTGTTCGGAATCATGTTGATGTTCGCTTATAAGTGCAAGAAATCCCCCAAAATTTATGCAGAGAGATATGCGATAATACTTGGCGCATTAATCGTCGCTACTGTTGTGGTATTTATCCAGATCAGGGCACACTCAGATCTGGATCATTCCATGTTCGGCTTTGGTGTGCTGGCTCTTTTGATTTTCTACTTTGCTCTCTACTACA
This sequence comes from Saccharofermentans sp., assembly GCA_024403655.1. Lineage (GTDB taxonomy): Bacteria > Bacillota > Clostridia > Saccharofermentanales > Saccharofermentanaceae > Saccharofermentans. The sequence continues at coordinate 2,388 of JAKSRK010000031.1, forward strand.
GACCGATGAAGCTTCTTGATAAGATGCTGTCAGGAATGGCTTCCGAGATGCCTGACGCCCTTTTCTTCTTTGACCCTTCAGGAAGATGCGTTTGGATGAATGAACCCGGAAGAAAGCTTTTGGGTGATACCGGCAACAACTACGAAGATGTTAAGACCAACCTTACTTTCCTCTTCGGCGATATCGATTTTAACCTCACAGGCTGGTCCAAAAAGATTACTCTCGGTCTTGGAGAAGAGACTCAGTATACCAGTCTTGAGATGAGAACAGTTGTTGATGAGAACGGCAAGAATACCGGATCTTATTTAAGCGTTCGTGATACAACAGAAGAGCAGAACGAATTAAGACGTGAGATGCACAAATCAACACATGACGATCTTACCGACTTCTACACCAAAGAGTATCTTTATGAGCATATAGAGAAGCGACTTAAAAACGATAATAAGACCGATTACATGATCGGATATCTTGAGATTGCCAATTACAAGCTTATCAAGGATATATTCGGAAGCAGCTTCTGTGATCTTACAGTCAAGGCAATTGCTGATTTTATTCAGGAAGGCACGAATCCAAAGAGTATATACGGCAGACTTTCTGATGACTCGTTCGGAATTCTTATAGATAAAGAAGACTTCATGAGTAAGCCTGTCGCCGAGAAAATCAGTAACTTTGTGGTAAGAGACAATAACGCCGAACACCATATTCTTATTCACTACGGCATCTACGATTTCACTGCTGATGAAGAGATAGACATACCTTCATTCTTCAACAGTGCTCATCTGGCAATCTCAAGAATCTCAGATTCGTATTCTACTCATATCGTCTACTACGACGAGAAGATAAGAAATGAGATTGTACATGATCAGACGATCTCCAACGAGCTTTCCGAAGCAATAAGAACCAGACAAATCAGGCCCTTCCTTCAGCCTATAGTTGACGAACGCGGCCTCTTGTCCGGTGCCGAAGCACTTGTAAGATGGATTACTCCTACAGGCGTCAATCCTCCCGGAACCTTTATCCCCGTCTTTGAGCAAAACGGTCTTATAAATGAAGTCGATAAGCACATGTGGAGATGTGCATGCGAGATTCTGGCAGACTGGAAATCGCGCGGAATAGAGCAGTTTATCTCCGTCAACATCTCCCCTAAGGATTTCTACTTCATGGATGTTGCCCGGGAACTTAAGAATCTTGTCGAAGAATTCGACATCGAGCCTAAGAAGCTTCGAATAGAGATCACCGAGACAGTCATCATGACTGATGCCGAAGAGAGATTCAAAATCATTGAAGACCTTCGTAACTATGGCTTCATTGTAGAGATGGATGACTTCGGAAGCGGTTATTCTTCCCTTAACCTTCTTAAAGACATGCCTGTTGATGTCCTCAAGATTGATATGCAGTTCTTAAGAGATTCAGAGCGTAATCTTAAGGCCGGTCTTATAATCAAGAACATAATTAGAATGTCATATGATCTTGGAATAGATACTCTTACAGAAGGTGTAGAGACAGCAGCACAGTTTGAGAAGCTTTACGCTATGGGCTGTAAGCTCTATCAGGGATATTATTTCTCCAAGCCTGTCCCCGTAGATGAATTCGAGAAGCAGTGGTTCGATTAACTTTTATTCGATTGCTTCGCTTACTGTAGTCTCTTCCTTGTCCCCGTAAGTTACGCCTGCACCGGCATTGGGGTGGAAGGCCGAATATCCTACGTCGATTGCAAATAATATCAGGAGTACTATGCAAACGGGCTTAACAAGGTCGCGTCTTATCTTCTTATAAAGATTGTCGAGCATGGGTGCAAAAAGGTAAGTAAAAGCTACTCCCGCCAGGCCGAATACGAAGAGACCTTCAAGACAAATCCTGCCGTTTACATTAAGGAAGTATCCTGTGTAGTCCCACCATTTCGTATGGAAGAGCATTTCGAGAGCCCACGCCGCAAAATATTCCAGTGCTCCACATGCTGCAAAAGCGCCTACAAACAGCATTCCCGGGTTCTTACGAAGAGGTCTTAGCCCTACGATTATTACGAGGCCGCCGAAGCCGTAGATAGGAAGCCAGGGGCCAAATAAGGTTCCTCTGTTTGCAAGGATACCTTCATTAAGAAGTGTATAGAAGACTTCCCATATCCAGCCTACAAGGGAGAAAGAGAAGAAGAAAAGCACTATCGTAGAGAGAGTATACTTTCTGTCGTAGTCAATCTTGATCCACTGACGCTTCTCAAGGGGCTTGATGCGGTAAGCATCTTCGGGATACACGCCTTCTGAGATGTTGGATACGGCAAGAAGCCTGTCGTTAAGGAGAACGTACTTATCTTCTTCGTCCGCTTTAATTCCTCTCAAAGACATATAAATTTCAGCATAAGCGCTCTCTTTTAAAGGGTTAAGCAGGAATACACCGAGAAGGTTATAAGTAAAGCCGGATGCGATGTAGCCGACGCCGTAGATGAGGTCCAGAAGGAAAAGTCTCCTCTTATCCCCTGTCGTAAGTTCCTTGGATAAAGCGAATGCATCTTTCCATTTAATGTCGGGGTTCTCCGCAAGGATATAAGGGATCATGGAGTATTCGTAAGACTTTATGATGCCGCCTACTATAGTGAAGTTCCATAAGAACTGGAATACGTACTTAATAAGCATTACCTTAGCTACATTTAAGGTGCGTCCGAACTTATATACAAATAAGAGGCGGTCGGGCCTGGTGTCGGTAAAGCGCCTGTGCTCCAGAAAGAATCTGCACTTACCAACGACAATGATATTTTTAACAAAGATATTAAGGGCAAACAGAACGATGGCAAAGGAAAAAATAACTATAGATCTCGAAATGCTACCCTGGAAAACAAGCGTGTTGATTCCGTTAAGAACACCGAACCCAAAAGAACCGGATGAGGACATCTGATTAACGAAGACGGAGAGAACACCCTTACTGTACTTCCTCGCAGTAGTGTCGGCATCCGTATTAATCTTGATCAGCTCCTGGCCTTCAACAAAGTCCTCTATTACTTCCGCATTGGACTTACCTGTAGCTCTGTCCAGAAGCATCTGAGTCTGAGCCTGATCTGCGGTCGTATCGGTGCCTATCTTGGTCTGTCCCGTCGTAAGAGAATAACCTCCTACAATAACGCCGACTATAAAGACGACAATAACCTTCATGAAATACTTGGATCTAAGCCCCTTCCAGGCATCCTTCAATATCTGCTTAATATCTAAATGCTGCATATAACTGTTCCCGTTCTTCAGACTATATTTGCTTCAATGAATGCAAGGCTTTGTGCGTACATCTCAAGTCCGGCATCACCGTCGAATTCATGATTAGCGCCTTCTACTACTACCAGTTCGGAATTAGGAAACAACTCCTGGGCTTCTTCAAAATACTGCGGGCCGATTAGGCCTAATGCATCTCCCTCTGTTCCCATAAACATGATGACATTCCCGTGATACTCAGGGATATACTCGTAGATATCGTATTCTATCTCATCTTCTATGAATGCTCTTCCAAGATAGAAGGGATACTCAACATATTCAGGTATCTCTGCGTTTGCCGGCAGGAACATGGTGACAATATCTTTCAGCTGATACGCAGGCTCCATAAGAATGAGTCCTCTTATCTCATCTTCCCTCGTTGCAGCTACAGCAGTAGATACAACGCCTCCGAAGCTGTGACCGAACAGGAATACATTATCAGTATCTGTGATATCGAGAGTCATTACTCCGTCAAGAACGGCATTAAGGTCCTTTACCTCAGACGTAAAACACATATCAAGCTGATCGCCGTCACTATTGGAAGTTCCGGAAGGACCTCCAGTGAAGTCAAAAAGAACACAGGCAATATTATCTGAAGCCAGCTGCTCGGCAATAATAGTATACTGATCACATGAAGCTCTTAAGCCTGTAGCAAGAACTACAGTAGTAAAAGGGCCTTCACCGTCTGGAAGATAAATCTTGGCAGACATTCTTAAGTCGTCCCTATAAAAATCGACATACATAATGCCGTCCTCTTCGTTTGTAATCACGGGTTCTGAAGTCTCATAGAAGAAAGGATCGACTTCTTCATCAACTGACTCGGAAATAGCTGCTTCTTCCGTGGTTGCCGAAGTTGTAGTCTCTTCTGTTTTTATAGTCGCCTCGCTTGTCTCTTCTGTAGTAGTAGTGGTGGTTGCCTCTGTTTCTTCTGTTGTCGTTTCTGTCTCTTCTGTTTCCTCTTTTGTATGTGCAGGAATACTGCTGCAGGAAGTCATCGTTATAACCATTACAGCCGCTAATAATGCCGTGACTTTTCTATTCATCTTATCTTCTCCTCTTATAGCCATATGTCGCTATTATACAGCCCTACGGAAGAATAAAAAACCGCCCCGGATAAAAGTATCCGGGACAGTTCTGTTATTTGTAAGTTATTAAGTTCTTACTTAAGTCTCAGTTAAGTCTTACTTGAGTCTTGCCTCAAGAGCAGCCTTCTGATCCTCGTAGCCGGGCTTACCTAAGAGAGCAAACATGTTCTTCTTATATGCTTCAACACCGGGCTGGTTGAAAGGATTAACTGCAAGAAGGTAACCGGAGATACCGCATGCCTTCTCGAAGAAGTAGATAAGCTCACCAAGGTTGTAAGCGTTCTGCTCTGCCATATGAACTGCCATGTTGGGTACCTTACCGTCAACGTGAGCAAGAACTGTTCCCTGCATAGCCTTCATGTTAACTTCGTTCATATCCATACCGGAAAGGAAGTTAAGACCGTCAAGGTTCTGAGGATCGTTGGGAATCTCGAATGATCTTCTGGGAGTGTCGATATTAACGACAGTCTCAAACATGATTCTTGCGCCGTCCTGAATGAACTGACCCATTGAATGAAGATCTGTTGTGTTATCAACACCTGCGGGGAAGATTCCTCTCAAATCCTTACCCTCAGACTCACCGTAGAGCTGCTTCCACCATTCTGTCATGTAGTGGAATGAAGGCTCGTAGTTAACCATTACTTCAGTAGAGTAACCTGATCTTAAGAGGCAGTTTCTTACAGCTGCATACTGATAGCAGGGGTTCTCTTCAAGAGACATCTTCTTATAAGCCTTAGATGCATCCTTTGCACCCTTCATAAGCTCTCTGATGTCGATACCGGATACTGCAATGGGAAGAAGTCCTACAGCAGTAAGAACGGAGAATCTTCCTCCTACGTCGTCAGGTACTACGAAGCTCTCGTAGCCTTCCTCATCTGCAAGGCCCTTCAAAGCTCCCTTAGCCTTATCTGTTGTAGCATAGATACGGTTCTTAGCTTCTTCCTTACCGTACTTATTCTCCATGTAAGCACGAAGAATACGGAAAGCGATAGCAGGCTCGGTTGTTGTACCGGACTTACTGATGATATTAAGAGAGATATCCTTGCCCTCGATGATATCCATCATGTCAGCAAGGTATGTTGCACTGATTGAGTTACCGCAGAAGAGGATAATAGGGCTCTTTCTAACCTTCTTGGATGCAACATTTGCAAAAGAATGGTTAAGAAGCTCGATTACGGCTCTTGCTCCGAGGTAAGATCCGCCGATGCCGATAACTACCAATACATCGGAATCTCTTCTAATCTTCTGAGCAGCTTTTCTTATACGTGAAAATTCTTCCTTATCGTAGTTAGTAGGAAGATCAAGCCATCCGAGGAAATCATTTCCGGGGCCGTTCTTCTTGTGAAGCATATCGTGAGCAGCCTTAACCTGAGGCTCCATTCTCATAACTGCTTCTTCTCCACCGATAAAAGGAAGTACGTTTGAATAATCAAGTGAGATCATAGTTCCTGTTCTCCTTTAAAGATAATTGTCAACTTTTTTGAGTATAACACCCTGACATACGCAATTACATCATAAATCGCATAAAAAACCGCCGAATTCACACATAATCCGACGGTTTTGATAAAAGTCCAATGTATCTGATATGATTGTCCGGTTTCTTTGATAATTATTTCAGGAATCCATTAATTATCTGCTCTTCTGCCTCCTGCTCAGTAAGACCCAGAGTCATGAGCTTATCAATCTGATCACCTGCAATCTTACCGATTGCTGCTTCATGAACCAGTGAAGCTTCTACATTGTTTGCTTCAAGAGCGGGAACTGCAAGAATAGTACCCTGATCCATGATAATGGAATCACATTCCGTATGACCGGAACAGGCTGCATTACCCTTGATGCAAAGATCAAGCTTCTGATATGAGTGATCTCTTGCAACAGATCTGGAGACAATATCAGCCGCGGATCCGTCACCGTCAAGAGAGACATCGTAGGCACTCATTGCCTGCTGCTCACCGTGTGTCATGAGTCTCTCATGGACAACGAGCTTGGCACCTGCCTTAAGGTCTGCGGTACTTGTCCTGTTAGTTGAATCAACACCCTTTATCTGGACCATCTCCATCTCCATAGTGGAGCCTTCGTCAAGATGAAGCTCAGTACCGGGATTTAAGATTCTCTTACCTTCGCCATCGCCTGAACCATAGTGCTTCTCAACATACTTAACTCTGGAATTCTTACCGATAAAGAATCTGTGGATACCGTCATGCTGTGAATCCTGCTTACCGCAGTTATCGATACCGCATCCTGCAACAATAACAACATCACAGTCATCACCGATATAGAAGTCGTTATATACTACTTCCTTTATTCCGGATGCACTGATAACTACCGGAATATGAACACTCTCATTCTTGGTACCGGGATTAATTCTGATATCAATTCCAGTACCGTCATCCTTACTTACAATATCAATATTGGCTGTGGTATTACGACCTGCAAGCTTACTGTTAGCTCTGAAGTTATATGCTCCTACAGGAACTTCGTGAAGGTCTGCTACCTCTTCGATTATTCTCTTCTGTATCTCATCAAGCTCGGGCTTCATACGGCACCTCCTTCTGAAGGAATAAGCTTTGAACAGGCATCCACTGCGGAATCTGTACCGACAATCTGGGGAAGAATCTCAGATCCGAGTCCTCTCTTGGAGATCTTACCTTCTGCAAGAACGATAATCTCATCTGCAATCTTTAAGATTCTCTCCTGATGAGAGATGATTACGATTGAACCGGATACGATGTCCGTCCTCATCTTCTCGAATATACGTGTAAGATTCTGGAAGCTCCAAAGATCAATTCCGGCCTCAGGCTCATCGAATACGGAAATCTTACTGTTCCTTGCTATAACCGTAGCAATCTCTATTCTCTTAAGCTCACCGCCTGACAAAGAACCGTTAACTTCACGGTTGATATAATCTCTTGCGCAAAGACCTACTTCAGATAAGTAATTACATGCTTCCTGAATCTTAAGATCCTTACCAGCTGCAATTCGAAGAAGATCTATTACCTTTATTCCCTTAAACTTAACGGGCTGCTGGAAGGCAAATCCAATTCCTCTTCTTGCGCGCTCGGTGATATTCATGTTTGTAATATCTTCGCCGTTCAAGATGATCTGTCCTGCATCGGGCTTAACAATACCTGCTATTATCTTTGCAAGAGTGGATTTACCGCCACCGTTGGGGCCTGTAATAACCACGAACTTGCCATCGTCGATTGTAAGGTCCAAATTGTCGATAATTGTCTTCTTATCGGAACCCTCATCAACTGAGAATGATATATTCTTGAGTTCAAGCATCCTTATATCTCCTTAGCATAATTCACACTAACCGTATAATTATAACATCAATTTATCGGCAGTAATATCTTTTGACCGAAAGATCAAAAAGAGTATATAATATTTCACATGTCTACATTCACAACAGCCGACAGTAAGATTCATATCCTTTATCTCGTAAAGAATGCACCGGGTGTCAGTTACCAGATGCTTCTGGATAAATGCATGGAATCTTTATATATCGACTTCTTCACTTTCTGTGAAGTCTATAACGAACTTATCGCAGGTAATCTGATGGATAAGACCGAAGTCGATACAGGTACCGGAGAAGTTGTCGGCACTAATGAGACTTTGAATATCACCAAGGGCGGCGAAGCGATTCTTGAAGATGTAGAGAGCACGCTTAACAAGCAGGTCCTTGCTTACCTTAAGAAGGCCGCTGCCGAGCTTAAAGAAGCAGTTGAAGATACCAATTCAGTCAAGGCCTTCGCTAATCCTTCTAAGGATAATGACGGCACTTATATCGTATCCCTCTCCTCTACCAAAGGCGGAAGAGACTTTCAGGCTTCATTTAAGGTATCAAGTCTTGAGATGGCAGAGGCCGTTTGCAGAAGCTGGAGGAACAGATCCGGCAAGATCAGCAGCGTCTTTATCGATGAACTGCTTAAGATGTAAAATCAGCCTCAATATTCATTCATTTTTAAATACTTGTTTCCATTCAACTCAAATATATCGTGGTAAAATGCAATAAAGTAAACCTCGGACGATATATTCGCCCAACGACTGTCATTTGACATGCTTTACTGAGGTGCAACTAAGATGAGAGAATCGCAGTTTAAGCTTTCCTGCCTCATCGATGTCCTTAACGGTCACGATGTGGTCATTCAGACTCATAACTATCCTGATCCGGATGCGATTGCAAGTGCATTCGCATTGCAATATATTCTCGGGCTTAAGAACATAAATGCCAGATGCGTATATTGCGGAAAAATTGATAAGCTTTCCACTCAGCGCATGATTAAGGAACTTAATATCTCCATCGACTGTACGGATGATTATCCAACATCTGGTGATGACTATATAATCACAGTAGACGGTCAAAAAGACAATTCCAATTTCTCAGATCTTCCCGGCACGGAAATAGCCTGCATAGATCATCACCCCTGGACTACCTCTTATAAGTACAGATTCGTAGATCACAGAAATTACGGAGCATGTGCCACCATACTGGTCGATTACTTCCTGGATAACGATATAGAGATTCCAACAAATGTTGCTACTGCTCTTCTTTATGCGATTAAGGTAGACACGCATAATTTCTGCAGACGGGTAACCGAAGAAGATATAAAGGCACTTGCAGTATTGAATCCCATTTCAGACAGCAAGCTGCTTAATATGTTCGGCAGCAATGAATTAGAGCTCAGCGACTTAAGGGCCTATGGTGCTGCTATTCAGAATATTGTTGTCTATGGTGTTATAGGCTTTGTCCACATCCCCTTCGACTGCCCTGACGGACTGGTAGCGATGGTATCGGATTTTGTACTTCTGTTAGACAGCGTAAATCTGGCAATTGTCTACGCAGACAAGAACGGCGGATATAAATTCTCCGTAAGATCAGAGATCGAAGATGTACCTGCCGGCACACTTACCAATATAGCTCTCAGGGGCATAGGCGACGGCGGCGGTCACAAAGAGATGGCAGGCGGTACTATTCCTCCCGGCTTCGACGATCCAAATATAGACGGCTTAATCAGAGAAAGATTCATGCAGGCTTACGAGAAGCTGCACAAGGATTAATCTTATTCGTTATCCGATATCTCTATTACGATAAATTCACCGGCCTGCAGAGTATGTCTTACATTACTTCTCGACAGGCTTCTTGTATTAAGAAGTTCTCCTGAAGAAGAGTATCTTCTCATTATTGCGCTGTCCATCGTAAGATCTACGCCATCGATAATAAACTGCTGCTGTGTATCGGAATCGTTTGCCACGATAAGATACTTAACGCTGCCGTTTCCTATCAGTGATACAGAGCAGTCCGCATTGAACTGTGTGGCACTGTTTCCGGAACTGCCGTCCAGAGGATCAGTAACTTCATAGTACAAAGAGTCTGAATGTCTTGTAAATCCGAGCTGAGAGACTGTATTTAAAATAACCGCAGGCGACTCACCTACAAATACTGCTGCCGACTCCGTATCAACGGGACGTTCGGATACATTAATATCGATCATGATCATTCTGACAGAATCATTAACGGCAATCGATGCAATCTGTGCTGAAGTAATAGCGAACGTATCTCCGGTGATATTTACAGATCTTATGAATTCACCTGAATCAGTACTTCTGGAAGGGAATCTGGGAGCATCGTAGTTAATTGAATCAAAAGCCTCAGCAATAAGATTGCCGTAACCTGATGTGTTATAAGTCATATCAATGGTCATATCCATAGTATGGTAATCGGCATTGGACATAACCGTGCCGCCATCGTAGCTCATACCGTCAAGGAAAACTATCTTATCCTTTACTTCAGCATAGTACTCGGAATTAGAAACGATATTCATAACGTGAGATACATATGCACCTCTTTGAAGATCAGTCTCAAATATACCGTCGATATCTGATATCTCAACATATATCGTGTCATACTGTCTGCTCCAGGGAAGCGCAGTACCGTTATCGATTCTAAGTCTGCCATAATCGGACCTTACGGATCCGCAAAGATATCCGAGCCAGCAGTCAACAGATTCCTGATCTGCAAAAGATCCTATAACAAACCAGGGAAGTGATTCGGAATCCCTGACGATTCTCATACCGGTCTCAAGTGAATGAGGACCCATAGCGTAGTAGCTTTCAGCGGAGAAAGAAGAAGTACAAAGCGGTGAATCGCTGAGTCTTATTGCAGAAGGCATTCCTGAACTTACTTCTTCCAGATACTCATTAGGAACAGAATTGAAATCATATCTGTCCTCACCTACATAGACGTTGTCGATATATACGATTCCTTCGCCTTCAAAGGATATATTAAGTCTTATCGTCTCGTCTGAGAGCATATTTCCTGTAACTGCGAATACGGACGAGAATTCCTGCATCTTATCGTTGACATTCTCAGCCGTGAGACCGACTTCACCGAATCTGTCTCCACTAAGCCAAATCTTAATATTCTGAGGATTTCCATCGCTTCTTACAGAGAAGCCGAGTCTGTAGAAAGTATCGTCGGAGAAATTATCTACAGCAGTTCCGTAGAGGGTTTGAGAGATTGCATGTACTCCCTGTCCTACACCTGTTATTCTGCCGGATGTTGCAACAGGTCCGGACTCCGAAGAAGTACTGTAAGAAGAAAGAGCTGTGCCTTCTCCGATTACTTCCCAACTCGAATCGTCAGCAAGAGAATACTCGACTATGCAGGTATCTCCCGCCATTATGGATTCGTCGGGAATAAATGAATCTACCTGAATTCCGGACAATACTTTTACAAGATACAGATTATTACCGGACATCGTTATTATCTTATCCGCCGTTCCCGGGAAGACTGCATTAACACTTCCGGCATTCGGAGTAAGGTCAGATACTCTTCCGTCACTCTCGGATACCAGGCAGGCTTTATTGTCTGAAGTAACCGCAATTATGCGTCCTTCAGAAGAAAGCACAATATCTTCAGGTTCAAGTGAAGATATATCAAGCTCGTTTATATTCATAGTGCCGTCTTCGGCAATATCAATAATGACCAGACTTCCGTCGTCTGTCAAGAAACAGAACTTACCATCCGAGCAGGCGGCATCAATTATGCTGTCAGTACCATCCATAAAGGAATTCATATCAACGGCAGAAAAAATATAGCCGTTAGAAGTACTGTAGAACTCATTGTCAGCAGTAACCGCTACAAGTGTAGTTCCGTCAGAAATTATTCTAAGATTGAGGCCGTCAAAAGACGTATCAAGTGTATGGCAGCTTCCGCCTGAAAAAATATTAAGGCTTCCGTCAGAGTAAGTAGCCACTACAGAGCCGTTAACGGCAGCAATACTCTGCGCCTGTGAAGAAGCTTCTGAAGAAGCAACATAATCGAAGTTACGTCCGTCATTGGAAGAATAAAGATCTCCCTCTGTTGTCATGGCGTAAACATAATCTCCGGATGAACAGATGTCGGCAAATAACACAGATGTATCCTCGAAAGGCTTCACCAGCGGTCCTGCAGTAATATCTGCTATAAGCTTACCGCCGGAAGTAAGAGCTACAACTGAATTATCCAAAGAAACAGTCTTGGCTACATGATCATTAAGCCAGTTGCCTTCAGTATCTTCCACCTCATTAAGAAGACCGAATCTCGATTCATCAAAGTTTGTAACAGTACCCGAATATCTCATACTCATGACTCCGTCACCGTCGAGAGCCAGTACTCTTACAGAACTTCCGGTAGGAATATCAGAGGATACTATTCCTTCGTTAGTATCGAAGAAAATATAGTCATCGGAAGCATCAACTATGGTGAACGAAGTATACTGATCGTGAAGGTCAAAGGAAGCATTTCTAATTCTGTTTACGGCAGGAACAGTTGAGAGATTAAGTCCCGCACCTTCCAGACTTCTGCCGTTTCCGGAAGATGAGAGCTTGATTCTTACAAGTTCAGATCTGCTTGAGAAGATACCAAGTCCTGCCAAAGCCGTAAGAGACATGGCAAACATACAGCAGGTTACTGCCAGCGTTCTGAATATACGTCTCTTATGGATATTACCGAATCGGAAATGGTCAAGCTTGTTCATTATCCGTCTCTTCCTTTACGGGAGCAAAAGGAGAAGGTGCATCCTTATCAGGCTCAAAAGAAGCGACCGGATCAGGATCGTATTCTCCGGACGACTCGGAAGCCGCCGCATTTAACGTATTAATCTTTATCGAATCCTTGTACATTGCTCTTAAGCACAGGAAACATATAATGGATGGGATAATAAAGGAAAATTCAACAAGCATGGAGTATGTGTTGAAAGTATTTCCTATTTCAGTCAAATCTCCGAACAATCCGCTTTCCATAAGAGTGTAAATACCTGAGCCGAACAAATTAAAAAGCACGTGAATCAGGATTGTAGACTTTATGCTCTTGGTATAGTAATAAACCCATCCAAGGAAGAATCCTGCAATCAGTGCATATCCTATCTGAATTGAAAAACCGTGAAGCAGGCCGAAGATACCGCCTGATACAAGAATTGCCACGATAGGGGGAAATCTCTTAAGAAGAGTATGAAGAATACCTGCACGGAATGTGAGCTCCTCGGTAACAGGTACCAGGAAGCAAACTGCAATAAAATTCAGTATATGATCAAACGCCGGTATCTCAGCGGGAGTAACCGCAGAATATCTGTCTACTGCATCCGAATACTTATCCAGTTCGCCTGCCACAGTCGTAAACTGCTCTGCAATAAAGCCGGCAATTACGAGATAGAGAGTAACTATACCCATAAGGCCAAGAGCTATTACACAGCAAAAAATAATCTGAACGACATTAAGCTTACCGTTCATGAACATGGGACGATCCTTGGGTTTTACCAATCGAAGGTAGATAAGGAGCGCGGGGATTGCTATAACTACATAAAGAAAACTCTGCGAACCGTCAAGAACATCAGGGTTTGCATCAAAAATCATGAAAGTTATGACAGCAACAAACTGAGCTGCGATCATAATAACAACAGCACCGAGTGCAACCAAAATATCAATTATCGAGAAGGCAATCTTTAACCCGAAGGGTTCCTTCCTGACACTATTATCTGACATTTTTTCACCTGACTCCCAATCTTGATTGTTCATCAGGAACAGAGGAACCGTAATACCTTCTCATGAATACGGAAAAAGCAACATCAAGCTCATTCGTATCCTTAATGGAATAGAAAAGCTGCTCGCCTTTCTTGGTATATTCTGTCCTCATAATGACAAGTTCGGGCTTATCGTGATTGCCGTCATCCGGCGCATAGTTATACATCACGATATATTCTTTTTTTGAGTACACAAAAGTATCGACGATAGACAGGTAGTAATCTTTGTTGTTTGACACATCCCTGATTACTACCAGCTCGTCTTCACTTCCTGATTTTTTTGAATTTAAGAAGTTCGAAGAACTTCCGGATAATCCTTTGTTTTTAAACGGATTATTAAGCTTCCTCTGATTCGTCTTCATCTTCGAAATACTCGTCGCAAAGCTCATCGTAGTGATCGTAAATCTCATCTTCGATTGCTTCGTCGATTGAAGCAAGAAGGATCTCACCGTTCTCGCCTTCAACTTCTTCCATGATTATCATCTCAGCTTCTTCCTCGTTGTCTGTTACAGTAACAAGTACGGAATAGCTCTTTTCCTTATAATCAAAACCGTCAACAAGAGCAAACTCCATCTCTTCGCCAGTCTCTTCGTCAACGAGTGTTACGATATTCATTTCTTCATCCATTGTAAGGATCTCCTTTATTTAAAAGATATTATGGATTGTACCACATAAAAAGGTTAAACGTCATCTTGCTGCTTCAAGATATTCTCTTACTATTATCTCTGCAGCCACCTGATCGATTATCTTCTTCTGCTTCTTGGAATTGATGTTTGTATCGTGCAGCATACGTGAAGCGATAACGGTTGTATATCTCTCATCCTTCATTACAGGCTTAATTCCCGTAAGTTCCGTTAACTTCTCGCCGAACACAATAGCCTTCTTCTCAGTCTCGGATATTGTTCCGTCAGTTCTTGATGGTTTACCGAGTACGATTACAGAGACATTCTTTTCCTTGACGATGGAAGCAATTCGGTCAAGTGCCCAGGAATCATCTTCTCCATTCCAGTTAACGGTCTCAAACCCGGATGCCGTTATCCACAATTCGTCAGACAAAGCTACACCGATGTGCTTAGTGCCAAAGTCTATTCCCATTACACGTCCTTTAGACATATCAAACCTCCGTAAATCAAACAGCTTCATAGATGTTAACAGATGTAAGAAGGTCGGACAACATTTATCGGCCTTCAAAAAAGAAGCGGCTGCTGATTGCAACCGCTTCGTAAACTCAATAATTCCAAGTTATGTCAGAGCTTCGAACAATATTCCGAGATGATTACTTCAAGAAGTTCGTCTCTGTCCATCCTCTTGATTACACCTCGTGCGCCCTTATAGCTTGTTATATACGTAGGATCACCGGATATAAAATAACCAACCAGCTGGTTGATAGGATTATAACCCTTTTCCTTAAGTGCATTAAGGACGTATGTCATAAGCTCACGGACATTATCCGACTTATCTGTCGTAAAACTGAATCTTGTTGTCTCGGAGTTCATTAACCCACCCCCTACGTTTTATTCACACTCTCATTCTACCACTATAAAAAACAAAAAACGTTAAGAATTGATAAACTTTAGTTTGAACTAATATAAAGTTGTTGTTCAAAGTTTCCGTTAATCTCAGCCAACGAGCTTTGCCACTACTTCGTTAATAAGCTTACCATCAGCCTTTCCCTTAAGTTCAGGCATAACGCTCTTCATGAGCTGGCCCTTGTTGCCGGTTGCAAGAATATCAGCGAATTTCTCCTTAATAAAGCTCTCGATAGCTTCTGCAGACATCATCTCAGGCATGAATTCCTTGAAGATATTGTAACGAGCTTCGTACTCAGCCTTAAGATCATCTCTGTCTGCGGGACAGCTGTCTACCTGCTCCTTAGCCATCTTGGTTTCTCTTGCGATAGCCATATTAACCATATCCTCAGGGATATCATCTCTTAAGCCCTTGTCGATTGCATCCTTCTTGGCTGCAGCAACGAGAAGAGAGATGCTGTCCTTTCTGAACTTATCCTTATCCTTCATTGCCTTGATCATTTCCTTACGAAGATCTTCAAACTGCATAATATGCCTCCTGATTACATTTATTGCCGTTATTATACGACTGTTTTTACTTTTGCGTTTATTAAGAATTCAAAAGCTCACAAAGAATTGCATTTCCTTCGGATGCTGTTGCCATGACGGAAACCGTCTTTCCTTTAAGGCTGATATCATCCGTTTTTATCTTTGCTCTAATATATTCGGGTGTATAACCTTCCGCAAAGCCGTCCTTTATGGTCTCTACAAGAACTTCGCTTACTTTCCCTGCCTTCTTTGCTGCAAATTCATTCTCGAGTCTGTCGGAAATTTCTATAAGACGCGAAGCTCTTTCCTTTCGAACATTCATGGGAACCTGCTTCATCTTTGCTGCAACAGTACCCTCTCTCTCCGAATAAGGGAAGGTGTGAACCTTAGTAAAACCGGCCTTTGTAACAAAGTTACACGTTACGGCGAAGTCCTCTTCCGTCTCTTCCGGGAAACCGCATATGATATCCGTGGTAAGTGACATCTCCGGATATATTTCACGAAGCCTGCTTACTCTCTGAAGATACTCATCGCTTGTGTAGTCGCGGTTCATCTTCTTCAGAACCTTATCGCATCCGCTTTGAAGGGATAAGTGGAAGTGAGGGCAAAGCTTGCTTACTTCAGATAAACCCTTAATGAAGTCGTCAGTAAGAGACATAGGCTCAAGGGAACCGAGTCTTATTCTCTCGATACCATCAATGTCGTTAATCTTCTTAAGAAGCTTTACAAGAGCCGTATGGTCTTCTCCCCTGTCCTTACCGTAAGAACATACATGAATACCAGACACAATTACTTCCTTAAAACCTCTTGAAGCAAGATCTTCCGCTTCTTTTATAACGGCACTTTCATCACGGCTTGCGACTCTGCCCCTGGCGAAAGGAATTATGCAGTAAGTGCAGAACTTATTGCAGCCGTCTTCCACCTTAATAAAGGCTCTGGTTCCTTCCGGCGAAAGAACTGTTCCGAACTCGTGGAATTCGTCCTTTTTGCTTACTTCGGGACGATGGTGAAGAACTCCTCTTTGAAATTCTTCTCCCTCTTCGCGTCTTCGTATATACTCCAAAGTCTTGTTAACAACCTGAGTCTTATCTTTTGTGCCGCATACGACGTCAGCATCTATAACTGCTTCCGCCATCTCCGTCATGCAGCCCATGGCTACTACGATAGTTCCGGGATTAAGTCTAGCCATTCTTCTAAGCTGCTGCCTTGATTTACGGTCGGCTTCACCCGTTACGGTGCAGGTATTAACTACGCATACATCCGCATCTTCAGCTGAGGAAGAAATCTCAAATCCCGCTTTAATGAAAAGCTCGCGCGCCGCATCAGTCTCATACTGATTGACGCGGCACCCGAGCGTATAGAAGTAAACCTTCATTATTACTGTCTTACCTTGATGTGTACTTCACGAAGCTGCTGCTCTGTAACCTCACCGGGAGCACCACAGAGAAGATCCTGTGCATTACCGTTCATGGGGAATGCGATTACTTCACGGATAGACTCTTCGTTACGAAGGAGCATGATCATACGATCAACGCCGGGAGCCATACCTGCGTGAGGAGGAGCACCATAAGCGAAAGCTGTATAGAGTGCGCCGAACTTCTTCTCAAGATCCTCTTCGGAGTAACCTGCAATCTCGAAAGCCTTCTTCATGATCATAAGGTCATGGTTACGAACAGCGCCGGAAG
The DNA here is from genome assembly GCA_024403655.1 of Saccharofermentans sp. Taxonomy (GTDB): domain Bacteria; phylum Bacillota; class Clostridia; order Saccharofermentanales; family Saccharofermentanaceae; genus Saccharofermentans. The sequence continues at coordinate 19,510 of JAKSRK010000031.1, forward strand.
AAAGCTCTACACCGTTACATACGATATCGTACTGATAAGCAAGAATGTCCTCAGGCTTCTTGTTCTCAAGAGCCTCGAGTCCGCCCTGAGGCATGGAGAAAGGATTATGTGTGAAGATATAACCCTTGATATCCTTGTCGTACTCGTACATAGGGAAATCATTTACATAGCAGAAACGATAAGCGTTCTTCTCGATAAGGTCGAGTCTGGAACCAAGCTCGTTTCTGATCTGACCTGCAAAGGAATTTGCTCTTGCTTCTGTATCAGCGATGAAGAAGATTGTATCGCCTGCAGTAAGTCCTGCAAGGTCACGAATCTCAGTCTTCATCTCATCGGGGATGAACTTATCGATAGGTCCCTTGTAAGACATATCTTCAAGAACTTCGAGGTAACCAAGACCGCCCATACCGATTTCCTGAGCAAACTTAAGCATCTTCTCGTGCTGACCCTTACTGAGCTTTGCATGAACATTGATAGCTCTTACAGTCTTATCGTGGAAAGGCTTGAATGAGCATCTGGAGAAGAACTCAGTAACGTCGATAATTCTAAGAGGGTTACGAAGGTCAGGCTTATCTGAACCGAACTGAAGCATAGCATCCTTATAGCTGATTACGGGATAAGGAGCTGCTGTAACTGCTGCACCTTCGGGAGCAAACTTCTCGAATGCAGCTGTAAGAATCTCTTCACCTGCACGGAATACGTCTTCCTGAGTAGCAAAGCTCATCTCGAAGTCGAGCTGATAGAACTCTCCGGGAGATCTGTCTGCACGAGCATCCTCATCTCTGAAGCAGGGAGCGATCTGGAAATACTTATCAAATCCTGATACCATCAGAAGCTGCTTGAACTGCTGAGGTGCCTGAGGAAGAGCATAGAACTTGCCCTTATACTTACGTGAAGGAACGATATAGTCACGAGCACCCTCGGGAGATGATGAAGTAAGGATAGGAGTCTGAATCTCCAAGAAGCCCATCTCTGTCATCTTCTGACGAAGGAAAGAGATAACCTTGGATCTGAATACGATATTGTCCTTAACCTTCTTATTACGAAGATCAAGATATCTGTACTTAAGTCTTACATCCTCACGGATTTCCTTTGAAGTCTGAATCTCAAAAGGAAGCTGTGATCTTACCTTGCCCAATACTTCAACCTTCTTACAATCGAGCTCGATTGTACCTGTCTCAATCTTGGGATTATATGTCTCTTCATCTCTGTGTTCGATAACACCCTCTACGGAAATACAGTCTTCCTTAACGAGTCCGTCAAGAAGAGAAGTATCTCTCATAACTACCTGAAGCACTCCGTACATGTCACGAAGATCAATGAAGGATACGCCGCCGTGGTCACGGATATTCTCAATCCAACCTGCTGCTCTTACTGAAGATCCTACATCCTTCTCGGAGATCTCGTTGATGACCTTGTCACGATAAATGTTAGCTGCCATTCTCTTTTCCTCCCGTAAATACAAAAATCGCCCTGAACGACTCTTCTTACTGTCGATTCAGGACGAACTTAAATGTCCGCGGTACCACCTGACTTACTGTATATATAACAGTCTGCTCTGCTCCCTTATCGCGGGAAGTTACGGCTCGGCTAATAGCATTCGCGTTCACCTCGCTGCTGCTAAAGTGTTATTCGCTCCGATTCATTCCGCCGAACCTCTCACCTTACGTCGACTCTCTGTAATGCGATAATCGAAGTTACTTCTCTTCGTCATTGCGTCTTGTGGATAATATAACAATCCCACGGGGTTGTCAAACAAAATACCATGCCGAAGCCCTTTTTATGGTATTGTATATAAAGCTTTTAAAATAAACTTCTTAATGTCGAGGAAACAATGAAGAAATTAGGATTTGTTGTACCCTGGTACGGCGACAAGATACCGGGCGGTGCAGAAACGGAACTTCGCGGAATAGCCAAGCACCTCAATGCAGCAGGCGTAGAACTTGAGATATTAACGACCTGCGTCAAAGAATTCTCAAGCGACTGGAATGAGAACTTCCATAAACCCGGCTTAAGCGAAGAAGGCGGTCTTAAGGTACGCCGTTTTAAAGTAAGGAAAAGAGATACGGCCGTATTCGATGCCGTTAACTATAAATTCATTACAGGTGCCCCTGTCTCAGAATCAGAAGAAGCTGACTTCATGGCAGAGATGGTAAACAGCAGCGACCTGTACGACTATATGGAAGAACATAAAGACGAGTATTCTCTTTATGTATACATCCCTTACATGTTCGGAACGACATATAACGGAGTATTAAGAGTTCCCGAGAAGTCAGTACTTATCCCCTGCCTTCACGAAGAAGCATACGCTCACATGAAACTCTTCTCGGAGATGTTCAGCAAGGCAAAAGGTTCCATATATCTTGCGCAGAGTGAATACGAACTTGCTAACCGTCTCTACCCTATGGAAAACGTTAAGCAGGCAGTCCTCGGAGCAGGAGTAGATTCCGACTTTGAAGGCAATGCTCAAAGATTCCGTGAGAAGACCGGAATCGAAGATCCTTTTATCCTCTATGCAGGTCGTAAAGACGAAGGCAAGAATATCTACCTTCTTATCGATTACTTCAGAGAGTATCGTCTTCGCAATAAAGAATCTAACCTTAAGCTTGTTCTTATTGGCGGCGGAGATGTACGCATCCCGGACGACATCAAGTCCGAGATAATCGACCTGGGCTTTGTAGAAAGAGAACTCAAATTCGACGCATATGCCGCGGCTTTATGTCTCTGCCAGCCCTCAGTCCACGAGAGCTTCTCCATAGTAATAATGGAATCGTGGCTTTGCCAAAGGCCCGTACTTGTACACGCTGGCTGTGATGTTACCAAGAGCTTTGCCATCACTTCAAACTCCGGTCTTTACTTTGAAAACTACTACGAATTCGAAGGCTGTATCAATTACTACCTGAAGAACGAAGATGTAGCTGCAGCTATGGGAAAAACCGGAAGAGAATTCGTAATGTCAAACTTCACCTGGGACATTATCGTAGACAGATACACCAAGTTTTTTGAGAGTTTATCGGAAACTTAACCTGTCAAAGCATATGTAGAAATGTCTTCCTGAGGCAATAACTTTTATTACTACATAAAGCACAAAAGATATTATCTTAATTCAGGCAAAAATTGACATTGAACCACTCGTCACACCGCTTAAAAGAGATATAATATTAGTGATAAGCGACATGAGGAGGAAAGAAGATGACATCAGTAAAAGTTAAATTAATGGAAATCAACGATGTAAAAGATTTTGTTGCAGCAGCAAGCCTTTGTGCTTTTGATGTAGACCTGATCTCCGGCAGATATACAGTAGATGCTAAGAGCCTTATGGGTATCTTCAGTATCGTCCCTTCCGACAGCCTTGAGTGCAATATCTACAGTGACAACTGTGACGAATTCCTTAACGACATCAAGAAGTTCATCGTAGAGTAATCTCAGTTATTAATGGAACTAATTAA
>JAKSRK010000032.1 GCA_024403655.1 Saccharofermentans sp.
CTTACTCCTGCGAACTTTTTGTTTGTTGCAAACAGGAAATGAGGATCCTGGATATAACACGAACATGCATCGTTCGTCATGTAGTAGAGAGTCTCGTGATAGAGTGCTAATCTGTCATTCGGATCTGCCGTAAGAGGGATCTGCTGAAGACGAAGATCAACAAGAGAATTACTGTAACCAATAAAATTAGCTTCACTGTATGTTCCGTAATCGGAAACTATATTATATGGATCGAACTCTCCGGTTAAGGTTAATAATGCAGCTTCGTAATCGTGTGTCTCAAATACTCTGGTATTGAATGTCTCGGGATCTGTAACTTCAACATGAAGAGTGATATTTATCTCTCTTAGCTGCTGGGCGATTATCATTGCCGTATCAATCTGAAGCTGATCGTCGGAGGGGACAAGTACCGTAAGACTAAAGCCACGGGAGTATCCTGCCTGCTCCATAAGAGCTCTTGCCGTAACCAGGTCACGGGCATAGGTACCGTTGACTGAAGGATTATATGCTTCGACCATAATCGTACTCATGCCGGTAGTTAATTCTTCGCCTCTTCCGTTCGTGCAGCGGCTGATTATTTCATCTCTGTCGATTGTATAGCTGATGGCCTGTCTGATGCGCTCGTCGCTTAAGTATTCGGAGTTGTTGTTAAAGGCGAACATCTGAACGGAATTTGAAGCCTTACTCTGAATTCTGAATCTTGAGGTATCGAGCATAAGTGCCTGGAAACCGGTGATATAAGGAAGGATGTCTATTGTCTCGTCAAGAAGAGCTGCATATGCGGAATTGATATCCGGGAAAATCTTAAAGACTACTCCGTCGAGATAAGGATATTTGGGATTCCTGTAATTCTCGTTGCGCTCAAGAGTGAGTTCGTCTCCTTCTGTATAAGAAACGAATTTGAAAGGTCCGCTTCCAATCATGCTAGTCTCGATATCGTCACAGTCTTCGGGAATAATCGCCGTCTCATAAAGGGCAATAAGTTCACTGTCGGGAGAATCGAGTGTAACGGTAACCTGAAGTTCGGAAGCAGTTACGCTGATTACGGAATCTAGTTCCGGGATAAGTGCAGTGCCGTCCTGATCAGGCAGAAGACCGGCAGCTCTTTTAATCGAATAAACAACGTCGCCTGTATCAAGCTCGCTGCCGTCGCTGAAGAGGATATTCTCCTTCAAAGTAAAAGTGTATGTACGTGCATCTGGAGAAATGCTGACATCTGAAGCAAGACAGGGCTTAAGCTCGCCTTTTGAATTGAACCTGTAAAGGGTATCGAAAATGTTGACAAGGATCTCTTTCTCGCAGACTGTGCTTGCCTTGTGCGGATCAAGACAGACAGGTGCCTCAGTGATACCTACTCTGGCTACACCGCCGTAGGGAATTGTTTTCTTCTTTTTGTGACACGCCGTAAATCCGAATCCCATTACTGCGATAAGAAGCAGGGATACAGCTTTGACTAAGTACTTTTTCACAGAATCAGCCTCTCCGAAAGGTAATTTCAAGTGTATGTTATACATTGAAAATACAGTGTTTACGAGCGTTTAAAGCACTTTTGTACTTAATTAACAAAAAACAATGATTGATAGTAATGATTTTATGACATTTGGTGTATAATAAGTTCGTATATTTCCTTAAGGAAGATATGCACATATGACATTTTAGGAGTATCACGTAATGAAGAAGTGTCCTGTTTGCGGAGTAATGATGGGTGATAATGTCGCTCGTTGTTCCATGTGTAAATATGATTTCCAGAAGGCATCCGGCGGTGATGCGGATGCAGCCATAGCAGAAGCTCAGCAGGTTCTTACCAAGAAGGAAGAAGAGAACCTTGCAAGAACAGAAGCAAAGAGAACAGAAGAAGAGAAGCACCTTGCAGCAATAAGAGAGAAGATTAACAGAGAGATTGCTACTCTTACTGCACAGTTCGAGTCAGAGAAGTTGAGACTCGACAGCGAGTATGCAACACTTCAGAAGCAGGCTATCGATGAGAAGCTGAAGCTTGAACAGGAACTTAATGATACAAGATCTGAAGTCGAGAAGGAGAGAGCTAAGATTATCGAGGCTCGTGCTGCAGGCGATAAGGCCAGACAGGAGAAGATCGACGAAGGTCAGGCTAAGTATGATGAGATGATCAGACTTGCTGAGGAAGAGCAGCAGAAGATGATCTCAGCAGCTCAGGAAGAGATTAATGCCGCAGCATCCAAGATTGATGCAGAGTATGCGGAAGTTCTTAAGAAGAGAGATATCCTTGTAGCAGAAGCTACTGAGGCTCAGACATTCCTTGAGAATTTTGAGAGCGTTAAGAAGGATTATGAAGCTCAGCAGCAGGAGCAGGAGAGTGCCATCGCTGCTAAGAAGGCTGAACTTGAGAAGCTCGAGAGAGACGGCAAGGAAATCATGGAGAAGCAGGCAAGCGAGGCTATCAAGGCAAAGGAAGTTGCCGAGAGTGAACTTGCTCAGATAGTTGCAGAGCGCGATACAATCGTTGCCGGAATAGAAGCTCAGCAGCAGCAGGCTCAGCTTGAGATTGAGCAGATTAAGGTTCAGGCAGAGCAGGTAATTGCTGAAGCTGAAGAAGCAGCAAAGAGAAGAGATGATGTTCTCGCTGAGGTTGCTAATCAGAAGAGTGAGATAGAGAAGATTGCCATTGAAGCTGATAAGATCGTTGCTCAGAAGGAAGCTCTTGAAGCAGACATTGCCAAGGAACAGGAAGCAATGGAAGCTAAGCGCAGAGAATACGATGAGCAGATGAAGGATTATGAAGCTCAGGCTACTGAGTGGAGTAATCAGATAGAGGCAATCAAGGGTGATTATGATCAGGCGACCAGAATCATCGAAGATTCCAAGACTATTGAGGTTCATGCAAGAGCTGCAGCAGAAGAGATTATTCTCGATGCTGAGAAGCGTGCTGTTTTCCTTAAGGAAGTAGCACTTAAGGAGAGCGATAAGGGACAATTCTTAAAGGAAATAGAAGAGAAGGAGCAGCAAATCAAAGCTATGGAGAAGGAAAGAGACGATTTGAATGAGAAGATCAAATCTTTGGAAGCTTCAATCGCTGATATTCAGAAGAAGGCAGCTTCCGGTGCTTTCGGAGGATCTGACCACGGCCCTAAGGAGTATTGCGTAGATGTTGTTAAGCATACAAGCGCAAGTGAGGTCGATGCAGATGGTATCACTTCTGTTCTTCAGAAGAGATCTGCTGAGGGTTGGAAGCTTACATCCGTAATTAACGATGACGGTGCCAAGTTTCAGAATTCACTCGGTGACAGTTCCACTGCTTCACTTGCAGTTGGTGCTTATTCAAGCAAGGTTGATCAGGTTGTATTGATCTTCGAGAGACCTCGCAAGAAGTAAAGAACCGAACAAAATAAGTATTTTATTGAGGGCGCGCGGGCAGCTTTTGTCTGTGCGCTCTTTTTTATGCGGAATCTGTGAGTTATGATAGAAAAATCATCCGATTATGCCTTGGTTTTTGTGGAAATTGCACAGAAAAACCTTTATAATGGAAACTACAATTGTAAATCCAAAGGAGGACGGACTCATGGGAAATTATTCCGCAGACAAGATACGTAATATCACATTGCTTGGCCACGCCGGCTCAGGCAAGACTTCTCTTGCAGAAGCTATGCTGTTCTGTACCAAGACTATCGACAGACTCGGTAGACCTGCTGACGGCAACACTGTGATGGATTTCGAGCCTGAAGAGAAGAAGAGACAGATATCAATCTCTACCTCGCTAGCCAGTTGTGATTACAAAGGCAGCAAGATCAACATTATTGACACTCCCGGTGATTTCGATTTCCTCGGCGAGGAGATGTCCGGTATAAGGATCGCGGACAGCGGCATAGTTCTTATATCTGCCAAGGGCGGCACATCAGTTGGTTCTGAGAAGGCCATAAGACTTCTTAAGAGCAAGAATGTACCTTTCTTATTCTTCGTTAACAGAATGGATGAACCCAATGCAGATTTTGAGGCTGTTACCCAGCGTATGATGAACAGGTACGGCCCGAGTGTTATTCCGCTTTCATTCCCGATCATGGAAGACGGAGAGATGACCGGAATTGTCGATGTAATGAACCGTAAGGCATTCGCCGTAGATAAGAAGAGCGGTGCTCTTACTGAGTTCCCTCTCCCTGAAGAGTACAACTCCAGAATCGATGAACTTCAGGAGAAGGTAAATGAGGTAGTTGCAGAAGCTGACGATAAGCTCATGGAGAAGTTCTTTGCAGGTGAGCCTTTCACAGAAGATGAATTCAGACACGGCGTACACGCAGGATTCAGAGAAGGTAAGCTTCATCCTATCTACTGCGGTTCCGCTTATAAGAACTGGGGTGTTGATTTCCTTCTGAACTGTATCGCCAAGGATACTCCTCCTGCAGGCAAGAAGCCTACTCTTCCCGGAACACATCCGGACGGAACAACAGAGCAGGTACAGTGCAATGCAGAAGATCCTCTTGCAGCATTCGTATTTAAGACAATAGCAGACCCCTTCGTAGGCAAGATCAGCATCATGAAGGTAAATGCCGGTGTACTTAAAGCTAACTCAACTGTATATAACGCTACAAAGGAGAAGGATGAGAGAGTAGGAAATCTTTTCTATCTTCTCGGCAATAAGCAGATTCCGACAGACTGCCTGTCCGCAGGTGAGATTGGTGCTACTTCAAAGCTGGCAATCACGGAAACCAACGATACACTCTGCGATAAGGCAAGAGTCCTTGAAATGCCCAAGATTAACTTCCCGACTCCCTGCCTCAGCAAGAGTATCAAGCCTAAGACTAAGGGTGATGAAGATAAGATAATCTCAGGTCTTCAGAAGCTCATGGATGAAGATCGCTGCTTTACAATTACCAACAATCCGGAGACCAAGCAGATGGTAATCTCAGGACTTGGCGAGATGCAGCTTAAGGTTCTTGTCAGCAAACTCAAGGAAAAGTTCAAGGTAGAAGCCGAGCTTGGCGAGCCTAAGGTTCCTTACAGAGAAGCAATACGTAAGAAGGTTAAAGTTCAGGGCAAGCACAAGAAGCAGTCCGGCGGTCACGGCCAGTATGGTGATGTCTGGATTGAATTTGAGCCTAATCCCGAGTCAGAAGAGCTCGTATTCGATGAGAAGGTATTCGGTGGAGCAGTACCCAAGAATTTCTTCCCGGCAGTCGAGAAGGGACTTCAGGAGTCAGTTAAGAAGGGTATCCTTGCAGGCTATCCCGTAGTTAACCTTAAGGCTACTCTGGTAGATGGTTCTTACCACGATGTAGACTCATCGGAAATGGCATTCAAGATTGCAGCTAATCTTGCATTTAAGAACGGTATGGAACAGGCTAATCCTATCCTCCTTGAACCCATCAGCTCTGTGGAAGTTCATATCCCCGAAGAGAAGCAGGGTGACATTATGGGTGACATGAATAAGAGGAGAGGCCGCATAATGGGAATCGATACAGACGAAGACGGATCTGTCGTAGCCTGTGAAGTTCCTACAGCAGAGATGGCAGACTATGCTACAGATCTTAAGTCGATGACTCAGGGCAGAGGTTGGTTCGCACTCTCACATGCACGCTATGAACCCGCACCCGCAGACGTTGCGGATAAGGTTATCGCAGCAGCAAAAGCAGAAGAAGAATAACTGTTATAGATACCCCCTAAAGAAGGAAAACTCCGATCGGAAACGGTCGGAGTTTTCTCTATATAACAATCAGTAAATCTCGTAGATTATTGTGCCGTTCTCGCCTGAGAAGTAGGCTACCTGGCGGAGGTTGGCGGAGAAGAATTCAGCGTTGAAGCTGACTCCTGCAGGATACTGATAAGCGTAGAATGACGGATCGTAGATAAGGTATTTTATCTCTCTTTCTTTGCAGTATCTTGTGAATTCCTCTATGTCGTTATTACAGCCGGAGATGAGCCAGTAATATATCTGCTCTCTGGTTCTTGTGTCGTGGCCTGCAGACCATGCGTAGTAAGCATGTCCGTAGTAAGCGGGACGGCCTGTGAGATAGAAACGGTCCATGGCCCACTGAGGGGTGAGGAAGACGTCATCCGGATCGGTATTCTTCATTATCCATGCTACGAGTTCGGACTCTGTATCAAGTGTGAGATAGTTCCTGTTGCGGTTGATGTAGGTTGCCCATTCGCTCACGCCGGTAGCGGTAAGCGGCAGAATGAGGATTACTGCAAGAAGAATGCAGGCAGTCCTGATAAGAATATAAACGGATTTTTTAAATCTGCCCTTATTCTCTTCTTCGCTTAAGGCTTCGTCCTTCTTCTTTACAGGAGGTACAAAGAGATAGCTGAGTGCACCCGCAACAAAGATGTCGAGGAGTATCAGTGAAATCTGGATGAACTTGTGGTTAGCGAGCATTTCGAGAGATACCTGACAGTTAAAGGCGAATACGAGCGGTGCCATGAAAGCAAGCGCGAGAAGGCTTCTGTAGACAGGCTTTTTCTTTAAGATATCTCTTACCAGCAGGAATACTGCAAAGGCGATAGAGAGGACAAGAGTAAGTCCCGTTACTATCCATAAGTATTTTGCTATTCCCAAAGGAGTTTTGTCCTCTGCGACGAAGCCGTATGCACTCTGGAATTTAACGACATTGCCCGCACCGCCTGCGAAGACTGCAGTCTGAATAAAGGAAGACAGAACGGCAACGGCTGCTATGGCAGCATAGATGATTCGGCTCTCACTTACTATTGCCATAACAAAGAGCACAAGAAGGACTGCGATAAGGGCTGAGCCGTGGAAGAAAGGCATTACTGCGACAATAAGCGAAGCCAGAATAAGATGGCCCAAGGGCTGCATGGGATCGTTCTTGGCCCAGAGCCAGGCTTCCTTTGTGGCTGCAAAAGTTTTGAGAAGGTCTTTGTTCTCAGCTTTAAGAAGGCGTATGCCCATTCTTCTTACAAAAGGAATGGTAAGAAGGAGCAGGATAAGTATGCAGGATACGCCAAGCATTAAGTGACGCTGATTAGGGTAGACGTTAACGGCCCATATTCCCCATGAATCGTAAGGAGTTACTTCGTACCACTCGGATGAGTGCAGTATGCTCTCTATGGCAGCCTTATAGGAAAGACCTGAAGCGGTGAGTTCTTTTAAATGGAAAAAGACGTTGAAGGAACTTCTGAAGAGAACGAGAAGAGGGGCAGTAACAAAAGCAGCTCTTCTTCTGAAAAGAAGTACCGCAGTCAGTCCCATAAGCTCGAACGCACATACCATTACGGCGATGCTGGGAATGTTGATGGCCCAATCGATGGGAAGGCCGAGATACTCAAGCATGCCGCAGAAGAAGTAGAAGAAGAAATGGTACTGGATACCGTCTCCGGAAAAGTGCATATACTGCGTGGGGAAATTAAATCCGACACCGAAAGAGGATACCATCGCCGTGTGTGGAGACAGATCCGAGAAGGTCGAGAAACCGGCCAGCAGGAAACCGTCGGATATTCTATAGGTATAGAACATCAGAAATGCCGCCAGAACCGTAAAGGTGACTGTGCTTATGCCGTAGTAAACGGTGCTTCCGATTGTGTTTTTATACTCGGGTATGGAAGAGTTCGAAGAAATGCTGCCGTTTCTTTTAAGACTCAGCGAAAGGTTGGTCGCGATGAGAATAACAAAGACGGCGAAAGTGATAAGCACGGACAGTCTTTTGCAGAAGTCTCCGTTAGTAAAGAATCTGCTCATAAGAAGAGTAACGTAGTAATTGAAGGCAGTAACAAGAAGCATACCTGTAATGAAGCCTGCCGAAAGGCTGAAAGTATAAGTTGGTATTTGGGAAACCGTCTTCTTGGAAGGAGAGCATGCGGCAAACAAACGCCTTACGTCCGGTATCAATAAAGTTATTAGCGATATGCCGTAGACCAGACAAAGTGTCAGATATAAAATAGCCAGCATTTTTGTTCCCCCGAATGTGTTAAGAAGTTTCTTTTTATTTTTATTAAGTATATCAATAAGAATTCCTTCGTTTTTTACATCTTTCTTACTATTTGCGTGCCCTTCAGAGAGGTAACACAAATGTAATGTTATCAAGGGTTGTGAGTAATATTAGATTGCTATAATCGACTTTGAACCCAAGGAGGAACACGTATGAAGATAGTAGTACTTGGCGGCGGATTAAGCCCCGAAAGAGATGTATCATTAAGCTCAGCCAGTCTTATTGCAAATGCACTTTTGCGCAAAGGTCATAAAGTAGCGCTTGTCGATCTTTATGACGGTATTGAAGACGATAGCATCGCTTTGGAAACGCTTTTCAGAGAAGGAAGCGCCAACGAGTATAAGTACGATGTTCCGGAAGAAGAACCCGATCTTGAGAAGCTCATCGCTTCCCATGGCGGCAGAAGAGAATGGGTAGGTCCCCGTGTCCTCGAGATATGTAAGAGTGCCGATTCCGTATTTGTCGGACTTCATGGTTCACACGGTGAGAACGGACAGGTACAGGCTGTACTTGATTCTGCAGGCGTAAAGTACACCGGATGCAATTATCTCGGATGTGCAATTGCCATGGATAAGGATCTTTCCAAGGCTCTTATCGCAGGTGCAGGCTACAGAACTGCAGACTGGATTACCAGACCTTATGACAAGATCACTGCAGAGAAGGTAAAGGAAGAGATCGGCATTCCCTGTGTAGTTAAGCCCATCGGCTGCGGAAGCAGCTGCGGCGTATCCGTAGTTAAGAGCGAAGACGAGCTTCAGAAGGCACTTGATTTTGCTGCAGCTTATAAGCAGCTTATCCTCGTAGAGAAGTTCATCACAGGCCGCGAGATTACTATCGGTGTACTTGACGGTGTTGCTCTTCCCATAATCGAGATCAGACCTCACGAAGGTTTCTACGATTATAAAAATAAGTATCAGGCAGGTCTTACTGACCACCTTTGCCCCGCTCCCATGGATGAGGAGCATACCAAGAGAGCTCAGAAGCTCGCAGAGAAATTCTTCACAATCCTCAGAATGGATTCTTACGGAAGAATTGATATGTTCTTCGATGAAGAACTCGATGATTTTTGGTTCATCGAAGCTAATAATCTTCCCGGCATGACTGATACAAGTCTTGTTCCCGAAGCAGCTTCTGCTGCCGGAATTAAATACGATGATCTGGTTGAAAGAATTGCACTTTCCGCAAGGAGCGGAGAGTAATGGCGGCAAGAAACGATAAGAAAGTAGTAGTCGTCGGTGCAGGTGCCGCAGGTCTGTTTGCGGGTTGTTTTCTTAAGAAGGAAGGTGTGCCTTTCGTTATACTTGAGCGCGGCTCAAAACCCGGAAGAAAACTTCTTTTGACAGGTCACGGCAGATGTAATATCACGAATAATAAAGCTCCGGGAGAGCTTAAGAAGGGATATCACGAGGCGGGCAGTTATATCTATTCCGCACTTAAGTCATTCCCTCCCGAAGACGCAATACGCTTCATTGAAGAGGAGCTTAATGTAAAGCTCAAAGAAGAAGAGAATAACAGAGTATTTCCCGTAAGTGATCAGGCAGAGAGCATCAGAAGTGCGCTCGTAACTTATGTCGGTGAAGAGAATATCATTACGGGTTTTTGCTGCATTGATATGGATAAGACAGAGGACGGTTTTGTCGTTATTTCTGATAAGGGAGATAAGGTAAACTGTTCCGAAGTCATTTTGGCCTGCGGAGGAAGATCTTTTCCGGATACCGGTTCTGACGGAACCGGCTATAAGGTTGCTGGTAATATGGGACATACAATCACATCCCTTGTGCCTGCTTTGGCTTCTGTCGAAGTATCTAAGGAAGACAGGGAATTTACGTCAGCCGTAAGCGGCGTAAGTGTTAATGCAGATGCAAATCTTTACTGTGACAACAGGAAGAAAGCGACGGGAACCGGCAGCGTTCTTTTTACCCATAAGGGTTTGTCAGGTCCTGCCATTATGGAGCTTTCCCGTGAGATTCCCAGGGATATCGCTTCTTCTGAAGGATGGATAGAACTTGATTTTACTCCGGATAAGAGCGACGAAGTATTTGATAAAGAACTTCTCGGTAAGATAGAGAGCCACCCTGATTCCAAAGTAACGACACTTGCTTCAGAGTATGTTCCTTCGTCTGTAGCAGATAAGCTCGGACAGAGAGCCGGAGTTACAAATCTTCGTGCGAAGATGATGAATAAGGATGCCAGAAAAGAGCTTGTCAGAGTTCTTAAGCATCTGTCCTTTCATATAGACAATCCTCCCTCTTACGAGACTTCATATGTCACCCGAGGTGGCGTTGCTCTTAAGGAAATCGAGAGAAAGAATATGCAGTCCAAGCTGGTCCCCGGGCTTTATGTTATAGGGGAGATGCTTGATGTCGACGGAATATCCGGAGGCTATAATCTCCAGGCTTGTATAAGCGAAGCGTTTATTGCAGTAAAAGGTATTTCTGAGTTATAATTATTTTTGACTGTTTCCAGGGAGGTATTATATGCCCGGTAAGAGAGAAGATTATATTTCTTGGGATGAGTATTTCATGGGTGTTGCCAAGCTTTCTGCTTTAAGAAGCAAAGACCCCAATACACAGGTCGGAGCCTGCATCGTCAACGGAGAGAATCGCATTATGACCGTAGGTTATAACGGTTTTCCGAAGGGTTGTTCCGACGATGATTTCCCCTGGGACAGAGACGGCGATCCTTATGACACAAAGTATGCTTATGTATGTCACGCCGAGCTTAATGCGATACTGAGCTGCGGAACGGCAGATCTTCGCAATACAAGACTATATGTTTCTTTGTTTCCCTGTGAAGGATGTACCAAAGCCCTCATTCAGAAGGGTATTACAGAAATCGTTTATGACAGTGATAAGTATCACGACACTCCCGAGTGTGCTGCCGCAAGAAGAATGCTTGATGCGGCGGGCGTTAAGTACAGACAGTATAAGAATTCCAATAAGACAATTGATATAGAACTATAAATAACTCGAAGGAGACTCACAATGGCAGAAGAATTAAAGACGTTCATCTGGGATGAAAAGAATGAGTGTATGGGTGAGGACGAGAGAAGAGAACTCGTCGGCAAGAGACTCGTAGACTGCGTAAGAAGAACTTACGATAATGTTCCTTATTACAAGGAAAAGCTTGATAAAGCCGGTGTATCTCCCGACGATATCAAGGGCATTGACGACATAGAGAAGCTTCCCTTTGTCGACAAGCTTGATTTCAGAGACAACTATCCCTTTGGTACACTTGCTGTTCCCAAGGAGCAGCTTGTAAGATTCCACGCATCTTCCGGTACTACAGGTAAGATGAAGGTTGTAGGTTATACAGCTAACGACGTTGAGCTCTGGTCAGAAGCACTTTGCAGATGCTTCGCCATGTCCGGTATGCAGAAGGGTGATCTTGTTCATATCGCTTACGGTTATGGACTCTTCACAGGTGGTCTTGGCCCCCATTATGCCTGCCAGAAGTTCGGGTCTGTAGCTATCCCCGTATCAGGCGGTAACACAGCTCGTCAGATTCAGATCATCACAGAGTGGCAGCCCGCATCTATCTGCTGTACTCCCACATATATGCTTCATATCATCGATACCATCGAGAAGAACGGTATCGACAAGTCTCTTGTTAAGCTTCGTTCCGGTCTGTTCGGCGCAGAGGCTTGGACACATGAGATGAAGGATCAGATTGAGTCAAGAATCGGTCTTAAGGCATTCGATATCTATGGTCTTACCGAGATCGTTGGCCCCGGCGTAGGCTGTTCCTGTGACTGCTGTGAGGATCAGATTCATATCAATTCCGATATGTTCTGGCCTGAGATCGTAGATCCTGAGACAGGCGAGGTCCTTCCCGAAGGCGAGATGGGTGAGCTTGTATTCTCCTCACTTCTTAAGGAAGCTGTTCCCATGATCAGATACAATACACACGACCTTACTCGTATCCACTACGGTAAGTGCGCATGCGGAAGAACTACACCCAGAATGGATAAGATCACGGGAAGAGCAGATGATATGCTTATTATCAGAGGCGTTAACGTATTCCCTACTCAGATCGAGGCTGCGGTAATGAAGTATAAGGAAGTTCTTCCTCACTACATGATCTATGTAGACCGCGTAAATAATCTTGACGTCCTGAGCGTAAAGATTGAGCTTAATCCCGAGGCTAACGTTGGTAGTGCTCAGGGTATTGAGCTTCTTACAAAGGCAATCGAGGCTGATATCGCATCCATCACCGGTATCCATGCGAAGGTACAGCTCGTAGAACCCAGAACCCTTCCCAGATCAGAAGGTAAGATGGTAAGAGTTATCGATTCCAGATTCAAGAAATAATTAACGGAGAGAATCTTAAGCAAATGAATCTTAAGAAACTAATATCCGTAGTACTGATGGCTGCCGTGGTTATTCCTGCGGCAGCCATAGTCTTGCCCGGATATTCACAGGAAGTAAGAGCGGAAGCCGAAGCAGAATTAAGCGATGTCAACACATGGGGATCGGGTGGCCAGGTCTCACTGAACCTGTCCGGCTGCAGCGGCTATCAGACAATAACAGTAGTTGTTGAATTCAACGGAACGGTAAGCTCAGCAAGCGGCTGGGGCTTTGATTCCTATACTGTAAGCGGCAACAGGGTTACTGCAACCGTATCTGCCGACGGACCTAATTCATGGGGCTTTAACGGCAGCGTGGGTATTCAGGTAGACGGTTCGGACATAAGCGGAGCAAGTCTTGTCTCCGTAGACGGAAGCGGAACGTCTTCTTCGCCTGCACCTGCTCCGACTGCGGCTTCAACTTCCGGCTCCCAGGCGTCTTCAGCAGACCCGGCTGATGCTTCCGCTGCTGTTCCGCCTCCACCTGCTGTTACAGGAATTCAGGGTGATGACTGGCTGACGACAAGCGGGGATCATATCTGTGATTTGAACGGTACGGAAGTCTGGCTTACGGGCTGCAACTGGTTCGGTTATAACACGGGTTCTAACCTCTTTGACGGCGTATGGGCCTGCAGCCTTGACGATGCTCTGGTGTCTATTGCCGATCACGGCTTTAATCTTCTGAGAGTTCCCATGTCGGCTGAGCTTCTGCTTCAGTGGAAGAACGGAGAATATCCTGAGGCTAACTACAACCACGCTTATAACTCGTATCTTGACGGTATGAACAGTCTCGAGATATGGGACCATGTTCTGTCAGTCTGCGAAGCTAACGGTATAAAAGTTATGGTCGATATCCACAGTGCCAATACGGATGCCATGGGTCACATGGCGCCTTTGTGGTATACATCCGATTTTACGGAAGAGCAGTACCTCGAAGCTCTCGACTGGATCTCCGACAGATATAAAGATAACGATACGATCGTAGCTTACGACCTTAAGAATGAGCCTCACGGTAAAGCATCTGAAGACGAGCATGCCATATGGAATGATTCCGATGACTACAATAACTGGAAGAGGGTAGCCGAGGAAGCAGGCAATATTATTCTGGATAACAATCCTTATGCACTTATCGTGATAGAAGGTATTCAGATTTATCCCATCGATCCTTCAAGCAATAACTTCACTTCAACGGACGATGAAGACTATTACAACTCCTGGTGGGGAGGTAACCTTAGAGCAGTGGCAGATTATCCCATTGACTTTGGTTCTCCCGAGCGTAATGCACAGATTGTATATTCTCCCCATGACTACGGTCCTGCCGTATATGCGCAGCCTTGGTTCGAAGGCGGATTTACATATGAGTCTCTTATCGAAGACTACTGGTACGATTCCTGGCTCTATATAGACGATACGGGCACGGCTCCGCTTCTTATGGGGGAATGGGGAGGCTTCATGACAGGCGATAATCTGACCTGGATGGAATATATGAGACAGCTTATAGGTGAGTACCATCTGAATCACACATTCTGGTGCTTTAATGCCAATTCGGGCGATACAGGCGGATTGGTCCTTGATGACTTCACCACCTGGGATCAGGAGAAGTACGAGTTCGTCAGGGAAGTTCTCTGGCAGAACGAAGACGGTCAGTTCATAGGTCTTGACCATGTTGTGCCCCTGGGTGTTAACGGAATATCGCTGTCGGATTACGACGGAGTTATGATCGACCTCAGCGTGACACCTGCTCCCGCCGCATCCGGTGCTTCGTCTGATGCTGAATCAGAGGAGACCATACATACCAATAGCGGAGAAGCAGCAAAGGGATCACAGGAGAATTCCAACGCTTCCATTTTTGAAGTTACCAGAGGCGGCAAGATTGCATTTGCCGTCGCGGCTGCTTCCATTCTGGCGGTTATAGGAATTGTTGTCGGCATCGTGATTAAAAATCAAAGAAAAAGTCAATAATTGCAGATGATATGTAGTAATCTTGCGTCGGAGAGTGTACTATAAAAGTAGCTTACGATTATTGTCAAAGCTTTGGGTTTTATGGAGGGAAATACTTAAATGAGAAAGCGTATATCCGGGTTTATCGTCTCGGTTTTGATCGCAGCATTAGCATTCTCTGTTTTTTGTTCGAATCTGACTTCGCGTAAGGTAAATGCCGCTGCGGGTATGTGGTGTTCTTCGTCTGCCTGGGATATAGGTAACGATGAGTATCAGTTTAACTTTGGTTTCTGGGGTTGCCAGGACGGAGATGTTATTAATTTCAGAATTGTTTTTAATAACAATGAAGTATTCGTAACGGATAGAGGAGCGGCCTATAATGTCAGTGATGGTTCAGACGTAATAACCGGATCTTTTACCTATACTGCTGCAATTTCAAGCTGCACTATGTCAGTAAGTGTAATGACCATGTCAGGCCCGAGTATTGTTGATTATTCTATTGTGTCGGTAACGCCTGCTCCTACTGAGGCACCGACAACTACAACTACCGCAGCTCCTACTACGGCAGCTACAACTACTGCAGCTCCAACAACTGCTGCTACCACCACAAGATCTACAACAGCTGCTCCTACTGCTACGACAACTACCAAACCTGCAGGAGATGGCGATAGTACTCCTGTAACAACTGCAGCTACACAGCCTGCAGGTGGAGATCAGACAGCACCTGCTGCTCCTGATGCCGCACAGCCTTCTGAGACTGAAACTACTACTGCTACTACTTCTTCGGAGACATCCGAGTCTACAGAAGAGACAGAGGAATCAACTGATGAGACGATTATCGAGACTAGTGAAGAGCTTGATATTCCTACTTCCCCCACAGGCGTTATGGCGGCTGTAGAAGAAGAGACAGAAGAGACCAATCCTCCTACGCCTACGCCTCTTCCGAGAATATACGATGCAGGCATAAAGAAGAATCATTTCCCCTGGTGGATACTGCTTGTTGCTGCAGTAGTTATTGCTTCTGCCTTAAGATATCGTAAGCTTGCCGCTCAGGATCTTTATATGGATGAGATTATATATGAATTCATCCCCGGAAGAGTTATCGGTAATATTGTAGATAAGGTTCGCGGAACAAAAACCGCTGATATTACTCCGGTTGTCGAAGAAGATAAGCCCAAGGTAATTAACGGATATCTTCAGACATCCAATACAAGAACGATACGTCCCGAGTTCTCTAATGTAGCAGCCATAAATAAGGCAAAGGAACTTGAGAAGAGTAAGAATACATCCGATGCAAAGTCTGCGTCTGCTAACGCAAATGAAGATAATTCTGTCGATTTGTCTAACAATATCGAACAGCAATCTGATATGACGGATGATATAATCAGTTCAGAAGAATAAACATATAAGGAGATAACTGTTTAGTGGCTCGTTCCAAAGATACTATGAATCGTCCTGACAGCACCATGCTTAATTCAGGCGCAGCACCCACAGCAGCAGCTCAGGCTTTTGAGAAGGCGGTAGCCGGAAAGTCTGAGACCCCCGCCATAGCTACAAGCTTTGTCCCTCCGGTACTTGCAAAGGAAGACGAGAAGAAGTCATCTTCAGCTCCTTCTCCTTTTAAGCAGATTAAGAATGCGGCCGGAACAGATGCTGAGAAGGATGTTCCCAAGAAGGATGCGCCCCCTGCGATTGCCAGCGGATTTATTCCTGTGCCGGGATTTGCGAAGAAGGAGGAGATTAATCCTTTTAAGTCTAATAAGGCCCCGGTTAAGAGACCTGTCAACGCTTCGATAAATCACGCCGTAGCAGCTGATGAAGTAGCAGAGGATGTAATCCCCGAAGAAGAGCATAAGGCGAATGAGAGAATGAGCTTCACTGCTGCACTTGCAGGTCAGGAAAGACAGTCTACATTTAAGCCTACAGAGTTTACTCCCAAGGAGAAGATTAATCCCTTTAAGAATAATGTGGATGCTTCCGGCGACAAGAAGGAAGATGAGAAGAACGCTAAGCCTGCATTCGCTCCGGCTTCCGAGTCAAGAAAGCAGCAGCCTCAGTTCTATTCTTCGGATGACAATAACGGACAGGGCGGAGTATTAAGTAATCTGTTCAAGAAGAAGTAAGATTATTGTTTTAACGAATAACGGCTTTTACCCATGAAGCGGATGCTTCGTGGGTAATTGTTTGAAAAAGGGACTGTGATTCATATATACTGTTCCGGTAAAAGAGAGATTCAGGAGTAAAGATGAAGGATATCGCGATCGTCACGGGAGCTTCTTCCGGTATAGGAAAATCCTATGTAAAGCTTCTCGCGCAGGACAAGTCGTCCTACGAGAGAATTTTTATTGTAGCCAGAAGAGAAGATAAGCTTAATGAGCTTAAGGATGAACTTAAAGATGACAGAATAGTTCCTGTTGTCTCTAATCTGGCTTCCTCTTCCTTTATGGACGATATGTCTTCCTGCCTGTCAGGGGAATATAACGTAAAGCTTCTGATAAACTGTGCAGGACTTGGCAAGAGAGCTCTTCTTGAGGAACAGTCCGCAGAGGATCTGGCAGCTACGCTTGATGTTAACTGCAGGGCGCTGACGCTTCTTTGCAGAGGTGCGATTCCTTATATGAAGGAAGGATCTGGGATTATTAATGTAGCTTCTTCAGCTGCTTTTCTTCCTCAGCCGACCTTTACCGTATATGCTGCATCCAAGTCGTACGTGACCTCTTTCTCAAGAGCACTTAATGTGGAGCTTAAGTCTTCCGGAATAAAGGTTACAGCAGTGTGCCCGGGGCCCGTTAATACCGCTTTCCAGAGTAATGCTACCGGCGGAAAGACATCGGAATTTACCGGCTTTCGCAAGCTGATTGTGGCTGATCCTGATAAGCTTGCCAAGGCTTCTCTGGCTGCACATAAAAGAGGAAGATGCCTTTATGTATACGGCATTTCGCAGAAGCTTCTGCATATAGTATCGAAGATAGTACCCATATCACTGATACTCATGTTTATGAATGTAAAAAAAGAAAATAAGTAATGGAGAAGAAGAATGATAGACGTATCTAATGTAGGATTGCGCTTTGGCGCACGTAAGCTTTTCGAGGGAGTTAATGTACAGTTCAATAAGGGCTGTTGCTACGGTATTATCGGTGCCAACGGTGCAGGTAAGTCCACTTTCCTTAAGATTATTTCCGGCGAGATTGAACCTCAGAAGGGCTTTGTAAATATCCCTAAGAATGAGCGTCTTGCAGTGCTTGAGCAGGACCACTTCAAGTATGACGAGTATTCTGTAAGACAGACTGTCATTATGGGTCATAAGAGACTTTACGAGATCATGAAGGAGAAGGAAAGACTTTATTCCAAGACTGACTTCAACGATGAGGACGGAATCTTATTGGGTGAGCTTGAAGGCGAATTCGCAGAGCTTGACGGATGGTCTGCAGAAAGTAATGCAGAGATTCTTCTTCAGGGCTTAGGCTTCGGCGAAGATTACTACGAGCGTCCCATGAAGGACCTTACGGGAGGCCAGAAGGTGAAGGTACTTCTCGCGCAGGCTCTCTTTGGAGCTCCCGACTACCTTCTTCTCGACGAGCCTACTAACCACCTTGACCTTAACAGCTGCCGCTGGCTTGAGAATTACCTTCTCGATTATGAGAACTGTGTCCTTGTAGTATCTCACGACAGACACTTCCTTAATAAGGTTTGTACTCATATCGTTGATATCGACTTCAGTAAAGTAACGCTCTTCCAGGGTAACTACGACTTCTGGTATGAGTACACTCAGCTTTCTTTAAGACAGCTTAAGGATCAGACCAAGAAGATAGAAGCAAGGCGAAAGGAGCTCCAGGACTTCATAGCAAGATTCTCTGCAAATGCCTCTAAGTCAAAGCAGGCAACGAGCCGTAAAAAGCTCCTCGAGAATATGGAACTGCCTGAGGTTCTTGCGTCCTCCAGAAGATATCCCTTTATTTCCTTTACGCAGGACAGAGATATCGGTAACGACGTTCTTTTTGTTAAGAACCTTACTGCAAATAAGGGTGGAAGGCAGACATTAAATGATATTTCCTTCACTATGGAGAAGGGCGACCGTATAGGTATCGTAAGTAAGGATGAGGTAGCTATTACCAACCTTCTTGATATCCTTGCAGGAACGATTCCCGAGAGTGAGTACGAGGGTGAAGTTAAGTGGGGTGTTACGACATCAAGATCTTATCTTCCCAAGGATAATTCGGAATTCTTTGACGGATGCGACCTGTCTCTTACAGACTGGCTCAGACAGTTCTCCAAGGATCAGACTGAGAGCTATATCAGAGGATTCCTGGGAAGAATGCTTTTCTCAGGTGAAGAAGCACTCAAGAAGGCTAATGTATTGTCCGGAGGAGAGAAGGTCAGATGCATGCTCTCACGTCAGATGCTCGTTAATGCCAATGTACTCATCTTCGACGATCCTACCAACCATCTCGATCTTGAGTCAATCACTGCTCTGAACGAAGGAATCAAGAAGTTCCCCGGCTCTATCCTCTTCTATTCTCATGACCGTGAGCTTGTTAATACGGTAGCTAACAGAATCATTGAGATCGTTCCCGGCGGTATCATTGATAAGAGAATGGAGTACGACGAGTATCTTGAGTGGAAGGCTGAGAATATGCCCGAGTAATCGCTTCTGCGATAATACCTTAAATTTGACTCGTTCGTATGTGGCATTCGCATTTGTTGATGTCTATGATAAGTCTAAACAGGGATAACATATACGATTGGAGTTATAACTTTTATGAATATAGCATTTTTTCTTAGACCCAAAGCTGAAGTAGCTTTTGTATACGATGATTTTACCGTGCGTCAGGCACTTGAGAAATTGTGCTATCACGGTTACACTGCAGTACCTGTTCTTACCCGCGACGGTAAGTATGTCGGCACATTAAGCGAAGGTGACCTTCTCTGGCTCATCGTAAACGGCGAGGGTGGAGAAGCACGTACAACTCAGATAGAAGAGCTTGAGAAGTACAAGATAAGCAATATAGACCTTAAGCTGTCAGGTGAGAAGAATCCTCCTGTCAGCATCACCGCCAAGATAGACGAACTCCTCTTAAGGGTTCTCGGAAGTAACTTCATCCCGATTGTGGATGACAGGGGAGACTTTATAGGTATCGTTACAAGAAGTGTTGTAATTAAGTACTTCTACGAGAATTCTCTGAGCCTTGAAGAATTTATGGCAGAGGGAAATCACGCTTAATTCTTATTTCCTTTTTTATTTTTTGCAGATAATAAGAGCCCCGAGTTTGAACTCGGGGCTCTTGGCTTTAACCGTTGTTTACCGGATCAGTCCTGCTTATTGTCGTTAGCTCTGATCTCAGTTCTTCTGATCTTACCGCTGATTGTCTTGGGAAGCTCAGTTACAAACTCAACAACACGGGGATACTTATAAGGAGCGGTCTTCTCCTTAACGTAATTCTGAATTGTCTTCTTAAGTTCCTCAGAAGGCTCAGCCTTACCGGGAACGAGTACGATAGTTGCCTTAACAACTATTCCTCTTACACCCTGAGGGTCAGGTGTACCTGTAACAGCACACTCGAGAACATAAGGAAGTTCCATGATAACGCTCTCGATCTCGAAGGGTCCGATACGGTAACCGGATGACTTGATAACGTCGTCGATACGACCTACGTACCAGATATAACCGTCTTCGTCGATCCATGCTGTATCACCTGTGTGATAGTAACCGTCGTGCCAAGCTTCTGATGTCTTCTCGTCATTTCTGTAGTAGCAGGAATAAAGTCCTGTAGGAATATGCTCGGAAGTCTTGATACAAATCTCACCTGTCTCGCCGGGCTTACAATCCTTATCTTCTGCATCGAGGATATGGATATCGTAAAGGGGATTAGCCTTACCCATTGAACCCATACGGATGGAAGCACCAACGAGGTTAGCGATAGCAAGTGTTGTCTCTGTCTGGCCGAATCCTTCCATGAGACGGATACCTGTTGCCTTAATCCACTGGTTGAATACCTCAGGGTTCAAAGCCTCACCGGCTGTTGTAGCGTACTTGATAGAGGAGAGATCGTACTTGTTGAGATCTTCCTTAACAAGGAAACGGAACATTGTAGGAGGAGCACAGAATGTAGTGATTCCGTACTTAGCGAACATGGGAAGAATCTCATCGGACTTGAACTTGTCGAAGTCGAATGTGAATACGGGAGCCTCGCAGAGCCACTGTCCGTAGATCTTACCCCAGAGAGCCTTACCCCAGCCTGTATCGGAGATTGTGAAGTGAAGACCGTTAGGATCTACATTGTGCCAATGCTTAGCAGTTGTGATGTGACCAAGTGCATACTTGTGTGAGTGAAGAGCCATCTTAGGATAGCCTGTTGTACCTGATGTGAAGAACATAACCATAGGATCATCACCGCAGGAGCAGTCCTCAGGACGCTCGAATACATCAGAGCACTCCTCGATTCCCTTATCGAAGTCGAGCCAGCCCTCACGAGCACCGTTAACCATCATGAACTTTGTAGGAGCATCCTCGCCGTTCTTCTCCATCTGCTTAGCAGCCTTCAAAGCTTCCTCAGCTGTATCTCCGTCGGGTGTCATAACAACTGCAGATACGCCGGCAGCCTTATAACGATAATCGAAGTCGTGCTCACGAAGGAGGCATGTAGCAGGAATAGCAACAGCACCGAGCTTCTCAAGACCAACGATAGAGAACCAGAACTGGTAGTGTCTCTTAAGGATAAGCATTACCTTATCGCCCTTCTTGATGCCGAGGCTCTTGAAGTAGTTAGCAGCCTGGTTTGTCTTCTTGCTCATCTCTTCGAAAGTAAATCTGTGGTCTGTAACGCCGTCCTTGGCAACCCACATCATTGCTGTCTTATCAGGAGTCTTCTTTGCAATCTCGTCAACTACATCAAAACCGAAGTTGAACTTGTTGCATGCATCCTCGTGGAAGCCAACCTTAACAAGCTTACCTGTGGAATCGAACTCATCCCAGAAGAAGTGCTTGTAAACAGGATCTACTACATTTGTAGCGAGGTCTGTATTTGT
>JAKSRK010000033.1 GCA_024403655.1 Saccharofermentans sp.
ATCACAGGGAGTTTATTTGGTATAGCGCTTATATCAGTTTTTCTTAGCCTTGATAGCCTTAAATGCTTCGCTTGCAATGAAAGGTATAAGTGCCAGAGGAATGATAACGAGCCATGCTAAAGGATTCAGAGCAACATTATCGAAGATTGAATTAATACCGGGGATGTAAATAACTGCAAGAAGCAGAAGAATCGATGCACCGACAGCGGTATTCATAAGCTTGTTGGAGAAAAGACCAATCTTAAACACTGATATTCTCTCTGATCTTGAAGCAAATGCTCTGAAGAGCTCTGCAAGGATAAGTGTAGCAAAAGCAACTGTTCTTGCACCCACTATATTCTCTACGGAAGTAGAGAAGAAGAATCCTGATGTGGATGTCAAAGATACAAGGAATGCTGTAGCTACAGTTATGAAGATTGCAACAGCCTGAACAGCAATGCTTACCTTCATGGAACCGTTGATAATAGGCTCCCCCTTCTTTCTGGGAGGAAGCTTCATTATGCCGGGCTCACCCTTCTCTCTTCCCAATGCAAGTGCAGGGAATGAGTCAGTTACAAGGTTAAGCCAGAGAAGCTGAATAGCCGTAAGAGGAGCAGCGATACCCGGGATAACCGTGTTGGGGATAAGTGAGATAAGGAAGATAACAAGAATCTCACCAACATTACAGGAAAGAAGGAAGCTTACAAACTTTCTGATATTTGCATAAATAATTCTTCCCTGCTCAACCGCCTTAACGATTGTAGCGAAGTTATCGTCCATAAGGATCATGTCAGCTGCATTCTTGGATACATCCGTACCTGTAATACCCATTGCAACACCGATATCAGCTGCCTTAAGAGCGGGTGCGTCATTAACACCGTCACCTGTCATGGAAGCGATATGACCATTATCGCGAAGTGCAGTAACGATCTTAACCTTATGCTCAGGAGAAACACGTGCATATACATTAGTAGTCTCGCAGGCAACACGAAGATCTTCATCGCTCATCTTATCAAGCTCAGATCCTGAAAGCGCTCCTGCACCGTCCCCCATCATGTTGAGGTTATTACCGATAGCAACAGCAGAATCCTTGAAGTCACCTGTGATCATTACTGTTCTGATACCTGCTTCACGGCATACCGCAATAGCAGCCTTGGCTTCTTCTCTCTCAGGATCGATCATACCGATAAGACCGACGAATACCATGTCCTTCTCGTGTGAGAAATCAGGCTCTATATCAAGCTTATCGTGTGTTCTGTATGCAAAAGCGAGAACTCTGATAGCCTTGCTTGCAAATTCATGATTCTGCTTTGTGATTTTGTCCAGATACTCGGGAGTCATGGGATGCTCTCCGTCCTTATCCATATAGAAAGCACATCTGCTAAGAACGATATCGGGAGCACCCTTTGTGAAGCTGATAAGCTTGCCTTCAACAATTCCTGAATTATAAGTTGTCATCATCTTACGATCGGAATCGAAAGGAAGCTCTTTTACTCTCTTGAAGCGATTCATCATCTCTTCTCTTAACATACCGCACTTAGAACCAAGTGTAGTAAGAGCACCCTCTGTAGGGTCACCGATGCAGGAATAAGAACCGTCTTCTCCCTTTACGATGGAAGCGTCATTACAAAGTACTGCTGCGCGGCAGAGCATTTCGCTTACGCCTTCAGGTGAATATACCTTACCGTCAGGACCTAAGAGGCGTCCTTCGGGAGCATAGCCGTTACCTTCAACGTCATATACATGAAGGCCGTCGTAAACTACCTTAACGGTCATCTGGTTCTGTGTAAGTGTTCCTGTCTTATCGGAGCAGATTACATCAACGCAGCCGAGAGTCTCAACTGCAAGAAGTCTCTTAACTACAGCATTGTTCTCTGCCATCTTTGTCATACCGATGGAAAGAACGATTGTAACTACGGCTGCAAGACCTTCGGGGATAGCTGCAACTGCAAGAGATACGGCAGTCATAAGTGCTTCCATTACGCCGAGCTTCTGAACGAAGATATCAACGAGGAAAACTATGATACATACAATGATGCAGACAACTGCGAGAATCTTGCCCAAAGCATTAAGACCCTGCTGCAAAGGAGTTGTCTCATTCTCAATATTTGTAAGCTTGTCGGCAATCTTACCGAGCTCTGTATTACGGCCGGTACCGACTACTACACCCTTGGCACGTCCATAAGTAACGGCTGTACCCATGAAGAGCATATTCTTACGATCGCCGATTGTGCAGTCCTCATCAAGGATTGCCTTTGCATCCTTATCAACAGGAACGGACTCACCTGTAAGAGAAGACTCCTCAGCCTGAAGAGAATTCGAATCGATAAGTCTTATGTCGGCTGCAATGGCGTCACCGGCATCGATGGAAACGATATCACCTTCAACAAGGCGCTCAGAATCAACCATAACAAGCTCGCCGTTACGAATGACCTTACTCTGAGAAGAACTCATCTTCTTCAGTGCAGCAAGTGCCTGATCGGCCTTACCTTCCTGATACACACCGAGAACGGCATTAAGAATAACGATGGCAACGATGACAAATACGTCAATCCAGCCCTCAAATCCGTTGTTCTCCTTGATTGCCATAACGGCGGACAATGCAGCTGCAACAATAAGAATTATTACCATCGCATCCGCGAACTGGAGGAGGAACTTCTTCCACAAGGGAACACTCTTCTCCTCACCCAAAGAGTTAGGGCCGAACTTGTTAAATCTCTCTCCCGCTTCGGTAGATGTCAGACCCTTATCAGTATCTGTAGAAAGCTTACTGATAACCTCTTCAATACTGCCAACAAAAGGCTTTTCCATTTTTTACCTCTCCCTCTGCTTTACTATAAATTCTGTGTAAAGCAAACTAATTATATATCTTGGATAATACTTTTTAAATATGCGTAAAAAAAGAATAATCAGGCATTATTCCGACGCCTGATTATTCAACATTAATAACTTGTTATACTTTTATCTCGCCTGATACAATTTTCTGATAATCATCATAGTTTTTACGAAGCAGATTCGGTATATCAAGACCATATGGGCACTTGGTCTTACACTTGCCGCAATTGATACAGCCTTCAATCTTAGACATATTTCCCTGCCATTCTTCCGAGAGGAAATTTGCCGACGGAGCTCTTCTTATAAGCTGGCTCATTCTGGCACAGTTATTGATTAGAATTCCCGCCGGACACGGCATACAGTAACCGCATCCTCTGCAAAAATCTCCCATGAGGCTCTTTCTGTCTTCTTCGATAAAGCTTCGTATCTCAGGAGTCATCTTCGCTTCCTTCTCAAAGAAGCCAAGCCACTGATCAAGCTCTTCTTCCCTCTGAACTCCCCAGATAGGAAGAACATCGTATTCACTCATGAAGGCCATGCAGGCATCGGCATCGGTAAGAAGACCGCCGGAAAGCCCCTTCATCGCGATAAATCCCATGCCGGCATCTACTGTATCCTTTACCAGCCTGATATCACGGTCTGTAGCAAGATAGCAAAAGGGGAACTGCAGTGTCTCATAAAGACCGCTTTGAACAATCTCTTCTGCCACGCCTATAAGATGAGCAGTAATTCCTATGTGTCTTATCTTGCCCTGCTCTTTTGCTTCCAGCATTGCTTCATACATTCCCGTTCCGTCACCGGGGCGATAGCACTGATTTACGCAATGGAACTGATAGATATCAAGATAGTCCGTACGAAGATTCTTAAGAGTAGTCTCAAGATCCTTCTTAAAATCTTCAGGAGTCTTGGCCATGGTCTTTGAAGCGATATAAACTTTATCTCTCATGCCTTCAAAAGCCAGACCCACTTTCTCTTCGCTGTCGGAATAAGCTCTTGCCGTATCGAAGAAAGTCATGCCTCCGTCGTAAGCTCGGCGAAGAAGCTTAACAGCGTCTTCTGTACTTATACGCTGTATCGGAAGTGCGCCGAATGCATTCTGTGCTGTTTTTATTCCGGTTCTGCCTAATACGATTTCTTTCATACTGTTAGACTCCTTTATTACTGTCTCTAAGAAGATTAATCAGGCTTTTGCCTCTGCAGTTTCAGAGAACTTTGCAAGAAGAGGGCGTGAGAACTTCCTGTTAAAGAAGTCTACGAGAGGCCCCATAAAGAAAGCGGAAATGATGGTTCCCACTCCGGGATACTGTCCGTCTTTTGCACCGAGATATACGCAGATAGTACCGATAAGAACGCAGATGATATCAGTACCGATACGAACGAATCTGAACTGCCAGTTCATCTTGTTGGCGATAATGATCGGGATGGCATCGTAGGTAGATACACCGAGGTCGGAAGTCATATACAAAGAAGAAGCAAAGCATATGATAAGTACTCCGACAGCAAGGAAGATACATCTTAATGCGAATGTCGGCTCGGGAGCAAAACGAGTGATAACGCTCTCTGAGAAAGACACGATATAACCTGTAAGGAAGAGATTAATAAAAGTTGCTATTCCTATATAGTGCTTATCCAGGAACAAATCGAGTATAAGAAGAACGGCATTTACTATTATGTAAAATGTTCCGAAAGGAAAGGCCGATGCTAATTTACCCCAAAGACCCCATGAAAAACACTGGAAGGGATCTACTCCGAAGCGTGAACACTTAAAGAAACCTACTGCTATTGAACAAAGCAATACTCCTAATATTGTCATTACTAGCCTGGGCTTAAAGTTAGCCGGCAACTTGAACTTAGGCATACGATTCTCCTCGTCTTATATTAATGGCTCGTTGAATCTTAAAATGCAATTACCCTAATGACAATAGCAATTAGTTAACTCTTTATAAATATCTTGTCCTAATCCTGTCAGACAGCACAATATTATTATTTACCCAAGCTAAATAAGGCAAGTTTTACTTTTTCTGATATACTCTAATAGTGTACTAATCAAGTGCATTTTATCTTTTATACAAGGGGAATATCAAGATGCCTGTTACAGAGTATTTGCAAAGAAATGCCAAGCTTTACGGGGACGAGATTGCTCTCGTTGAATTAAATCCCGAACAGCAGGAGCCTGCCAGAGTTACCTGGAGAGAGTATGAACTTATTCAGTCTACCGAATCACAGGCATACAGAAGAGAAATCACATGGAAGGTCTTTGACGAGAAGGCCAACCGCCTCGCAAACATGCTTATAAGCAGAGGCATTAAGAAGGGCAACAAGATAGGTATCCTCATGATGAACTGCCTTGAGTGGCTTCCCATTTACTTCGGTATACTCAAAGCCGGAGCCATCGCAGTTCCCTTAAACTTCAGATATACATCAGATGAGATTCTTTACTGCTCCAATCTCGCCGAACTTGATATCCTTTTCTTCGGTCCCGAATTCATCGGCCGAATCGAGAATATTGAAGCACAGCTTCACGAGAAGAGAGTTCTGATTTTTGTCGGAGACACATGTCCTACTTTTGCCGAAGACTATCGCTCTCTTACGGCAGACTATTCAAGCACCGCGCCTGATGTAGATATCAGCGACGATGACTATGGTGCCATCTACTTCAGTTCCGGTACTACAGGTTTCCCCAAGGCTATCCTTCATAAGCACAGAAGCCTTATGCATGCGGCAGCGGTAGAACAGAATCATCACTCCACCGGAAGAGACGACTGCTTCCTCTGTATCCCTCCTCTTTACCATACCGGAGCAAAGATGCACTGGATGGGCAGCCTTGTCGCAGGCTCAAGAGCAGTCCTTCTTAAGGGCACAAAGCCTCAGTACGTACTTCAGGCAGCATCAGACGAACACTGCAGTATCGTATGGCTCCTCGTACCCTGGGCTCAGGATATCCTCGATGCTTTGGACAGAGGAGACATCAAGCTCTCAGACTATAAGCTTGATCAGTGGAGACTCATGCATATCGGCGCTCAGCCTGTTCCCAAGTCACTTATCAAGAGATGGCTCGAGTACTTCCCTAACCACCAGTACGACACTAACTACGGCCTTTCCGAATCCATCGGTCCCGGCTGCGTACATCTCGGAGTCGAGAATGTCCATAAGGTTGGTGCCATCGGTCTTCCCGGATACGGCTGGGAGTGCAAGATCATCGACGACAAGGGCAATGAAGTTAAGCAGGGCGAAGTCGGCGAACTCTGTGTTAAGGGTGACGGCGTAATGGTCTGCTACTACAATAATCCAGAAGCTACCAATGAGATTCTCAAGGACGGCTGGCTCCTTACAGGTGATATGGGAAGACAGGATGAAGACGGCTTTATCTATCTCGTAGACCGTAAGAAGGATGTTATCGTCTGCGGCGGCGAGAATCTCTACCCTGTCGAGATTGAAGATTTCCTCATGAAGAATAACGCCATCAAGGACGTAGCCGTAATCGGTCTTCCCGACAAGAGACTCGGAGAGATTGAGGGTGCCATCATTGAAGTTAAGGAAGATATGACACTTACCGAGGAAGAGGTCAATGAGTTCTGTCTTCAGCTTCCCAGATATAAAAGACCTCGTAAGATTATCTTCGCTCCTGTACTTCGTAATGCTACCGGCAAGATTGAGAAGCCCAAGCTTCGTAAACTCTATGGTCAGGAGCATCTCGTAGACTTCGAGAATCAGGACTGATAACCTTGAATTTATAACATTGTTACATAAAAATTGAAGCATAAAAGAACTCTTCTTCCCTATTAACGGGAACGAAGAGTTCTTCTTTTTTATCCGAATTACTTCTTACAGCATCAGCTGTTCTCGATTGCCTTTACTGCCTCCTCAAGGCTCATATCAGCATAGTCCTGAGCGTGAATAATCATGCCGTTAACACCCTTGGATGCGAATGCTCCTGCTATGCATCCGTTTACTGCAGACTCAGGAGAATTGGGAGCATTGGGACCTCCGAGGTCTGTTCTGCACCATCCGGGATCAGCAAGGAATATGAGGATATCTTCGCCGCTAAGAGTTACTTCAAGGTCTTTTGTAACCTTATCAAGTGCAGCCTTGCTGGCAGAATAAGGTCCCTGGTAAGGATCGCGGTCAATGCCGGAAGTAGTGTTTACTATTCTTCCGAAGCCCTTCTCCTTCATCTTGGGAAGAAGAGCATAGCAGATCATCATGGGAGCTATAGTATTAACTCTGAAAGACTTCTCATAATCTTCCCAGGGTGTATCCCATACGCCGCTTCTGTAAGTAACCTGAATACCCGCATTATTTAAAACAACGTCTATGTCGTAGGTCAAAAGCTCCTCTATAAGGGCTTCGACTTCTTCCTTAACTCCAAGGTCACAGCCGATACTAACGGCTTTAAGACCTTCCTTTACGGCAAGCATTTCGATATCTTCGGTGTGGCTCTTATCTCTGCTTACAAGAATAAGATTCGCACCGCTTTCGATAAGCTTCAATGCGCTAAGGCGTCCTATGCCTCTGCCGGCACCGGTTACAACTACCCACTTATCTTTTAAATCCAGCATAAGCTTCCTCCTATTAAATTAAAGTGTAAACTGCGATATGAATTTCCATGCGTTCTCACAAGTATGGGGACGGCATTCATGTCCCTGTCCGCTTATGGAAGCGAGCGCAGTTCTTATGACGCCGTCCTTACTCTCATAGTAATCAACAGTAAGGTAAGAATCTCTGCTGTCGTCGTAGATTTTCTCTGACTTCTGGCCGCCGTGACCATATACCTTATGCTCCCAGCTATCCTTCTCTTCAAACTTAATGTCATCAAAACTCGTCTTGAAGTCATTGGTCTTCGCCAGATATAAAGCGCGCTCAAGAGAACCGTCATTCTGGAAAGGAAGCTCAGGAAGAGGTGAATCCTCTCCGCCTGAATAGAAGAAAGGAACCGCTTTGCTAAGATTGAAGCCGGGATCTGACGGGCACTTTCCGAAAGGATTATTCTTTACGGGGAAGAGTGCACTTGCGGGACAGAATCCGGCGAAATGCTCTGGATATTCGTGATAAAGATCCCATGTCTTGGCACAGCCCATGGAAAAGCCGGTAGCATAGATACGCTTCTCATCAATGGGATACTTTGACTTAAGGTGCTCCAAAAGCTGCATTACTTCGCTTGCGGGAAGGTACTGATGATTCTCCACGGATACAAAGAGGAAATCGTTCCTGTGGGCTACTTCCCACCACTCTGCTACGAAGGTAAGATACATGGATGAATCTCCACCGCCGTGAAAGCCCAGCATCAAAGGAACGTTGCCTTTCTCAAGAAGTCCTTTGTTGTAGTAAGCAAAATATCCTGCTTCGTGTGTAGGCTCATCCTTGATAAGGAGATTATCAGGGGATGTGTTAACAGTAATAGAAGCAGCTTCCTCTACCATCTCAAGTTCGTCGAAGTCAGGCTCAAGCTCTATCTTGCCGCACCACATCTTATATCTTCTTACAAAAGACATGAAGTCTCCTATGTAGTCCGCTTCTTCCTTAATAAGAACATGCTCACACTTATCGAAAGCTTCATTTATCTCATCTGAATTGAAAGCACTAATTACGGGAATGTCATAGCGCTCTATCTCAGGCATTACACTTAAGCCCTCCATGGAGCACATAGCAGGAGTTATATCCCCGGGACCCCATAAGAACTCACCTTCTATCTTCTTTAGAAGGTTCTTAGCAACATAATCGGCAGAAGCTCCGAAGCTGTAAATATCCGTTCTGAACTTAGCTCCTCTTATGAAGTAGCCCTTAAATTCCTGAGTGAAGAAATCTATAAGTTCTACTATACCGTCAGCATACTTGGGATCCATCTTTACTTCCGCTATAAAAGATCTGTAAAGCTGTTCATCCGCATTTGCCCATCCGCCTTCACATGTAGGATAAACAAATAAAACTGCAGTATCGTTGGCGGAAGCGATATCGGCAAGACCGCTGTTCCTTGCAAAGCATGCGGCATCTACGATGCTCTGAGGTTCTTCTTCAAATACTGTAAGAAGAGGTGCTCTGAAGCCGTAGTTATTAACCTGTCCTTTTATGTCCGTAGGGGGAATATATGCCTTAAGATAAAAGTCATCGTATGTATGCTCCCAGAACTTGGCTCCGTCAGGGAGAAGTATTACTTCGGGTCTTTCCTGAATTCCCATGTATTCGTCCTCATTTCAACTTAATATGCAGATGCATCGCATACCTTTTAATTCTACCAAAAATGATCCCGCTTAAACTTAAGCGGGATCAATAAAACGATAAAAAGTCAAAAATATATAATAATATGCTAATTTCCTATCAGGCCTTCTTAAATGTCTTAAGCTTCTTTAGCAGCGGAATTGCTTCGGTAAAGAATACATCTGCTGAAACGACGGAAGTAAGCAAGAATACGCCGAGGCTCTGGATGAAGTCAGTTACTACAAAAGGCCAGCGCACATTGGCCATCTCAAAAGATTCAGGAGTCTTATAGATATGAACTCCGAATATCATGAGGAAAATAATCAGATATACGGCATCCATCACCTTGAACTTCTCTCTCTTCTGAGTTAAGAGAGCTACAAGCGGGATACAGATAAATACTGAGCAGTACATGAAGCTAAACGCAGGGAATCCTACCATAATTCCGGTAAGAAGAGCATATATCTTCCACTTCTCCTTGGAGACAGTAGCCATTCCTGCTGCAAACAATGTCAAAACAAGCGCTGCACGTGAAGCATTCTCATTAGCATTACCGGGAGATATAACTCCATCCTTAAGGAAGAATGTATGAACTGCATAAAGAAGATTCGAGAAATTAAGCTTGTTACCGAATCCGTACATATGAGGATCCGAATTATCGGGGCTTAAGAAGATAGCTTCAAGGAAGTTCGGGATCTTATCAAAGCCTCCCATAACAGCGAACGGAAGGAAGAAGAATGCTATTCCGTAAATAACCGTTCTGACAGCATCCTTCCATCTCTTCTCTTTAAGAAGGAGAAGACCGAATGCGGCTGGATAAATCTTAATACATGCGGCTATCGCAAGACAGATAAGGCTTAATTCCCTTAAGACCTTATTCTCAGAATCCTTAAGAAGAATATAAAGAAGAAGGAACATCAGAGCGATAAGAATAATATTGGCTCTCTCGAACTGATACATAAAAGGAGAAGAGAACAATATTGTAAATACAAAGAGCTTCATTATCAGTTCTTCCGTACTTGCCCTGCTCTTAGATACTTCAAGCCTTTCCTTATCGGAAGACAACCTGATGAATCTCTCAAGGATAGTAACGAACAGGTATACCGTAATTACCATATACATGGTAAATACAATCGCACCAGGCTGCAGATACTTCATTCTCATTATCTTGGAGGAGACGTAAAGCTCCTTGGGAACGAATCTTGATATCAGCCAGAAGAAGCAGTAGCAGATTGGCGGATATATTCTGTCAGTATCGATATAAGGGTCAGCCAGACCGGCGTGATTAATAGGATTGAAGAAGTCCATCCAGGAATCGAGCGGATCGTTAAAAAACATAACAGAAACACCGCGATCGGCCATAGTTCCGGCGTTAATGAAAGCGATTATCCAAAGGATAATCATGCCTGCAATAAATATATACATAAGAGGATATTTATTCTTAGTCTTCATTAACCCCACCCAATTAAAGAATTCAGTTTATATTAGATATTAAATTCCTTAAAGTCAAATGACAATGTTGCCTTCGCCAACAAAATCCCTGATTATCCCAATAACCTCCGGATCTGAAGAAACGTAGCATACAGGGTCTACTCTGACTACACTTCCGTCGGATACAAATTCGATATCTACAGGCAAATTCCCATGGAAATAGCAAAGAAGATTCAGAAGGCGTCGATACTTCGAATCTGTGGTCTTCCCGTCAAATAAAATCTTTAATCCGTTAAAAGCCTGCCGGTTCTGCCCGCCTTGAGGGTTCGAGAATTGCTTAGCGGGCTTCTGAGGAATATCGCTCTTAACAAATCTGTTCCTGGTAGCCAGAGCAGCTCGTACATTTGCTTTCTTCTCTATCTCATTCGCAGCTTCATCGGAAGCAGGCATCTTAATAATCTCATCAACGGACAAAGAGAAAGAGTCCTCGCCTCTTACCCTTCTCTTACCTACCAGAAGATAAGCTTCGTTAGGTTCGACTATCCTTAAATACTCATCGAGTATTCTTCCAAAGAGTACTGCCTCATACTGTCCGAACATATCCTCGACTGCAAGAACGCACATTGATGTCTTGTTCTTAGTCGTACGCAGCTTCTTACTCATGACAATGCCCGACATAACTACCGTCTTATCATCATTAAGAGACGCCATTCGGCCCTGATCCGAGTATTCCTTTAAGTCGAGCATCGTAAATGTCGAGAAGCGGTCGACATATTTTGAATAAGCACTCAACGGATGTCCTGACAGGTAAATACCTACTATATCCTTCTCATGCTGAAGCTTAACTGCATCAGGATACTCGTCAAAATGCGCGATCCTTATTGAAGGTCCTGCTACCGATGAATCATCATTCATCTCAAAAAGACTCAGCTGACCTTCAACCTGTCTGTTATTACTTCCGGTAAGCTTCTCAAATTCCGTCCTTATGGTAGCTATCATCGAAGCTCTGTTGATACCTGTCCAGTCAAGAGCCGATGCCAATACAAATGATTCAAGCATATTCCTCTTAACATCCGTCTTGGCACACCTTACCAGGAAGTCTTCAAAAGACTTATATTCTCCATGCTCGTCTCTCTCATCTGTCATATCCTGAACAGAGCCTTCGCCTACATTCTTAAGAACGGACAATCCGATTCTAATGGCATTCTCCCCTTCGGGAGCAAACTTGGCCCGGCTCTTATTGACGTCGGGAGGAAGAATCTTAATTCCCATAGATCCGCAGCAGTTTATATACCATGCGGCTGCCGCTATATTGAATCTGAATGAGTTCATTATCGCCGCCATGAATTCAGTAGGATAGTAACACTTAAGATAAGCAGTATAGTAACCTACGATTGCATATGCTGCCGCATGTGACTTATTGAAAGCATAACCTGCAAAAGCAGCAACATCACTGTAGATTTTATCCGCGATATTCTCGGGAACACCATGAGCAATGGCACCCTCTACGGTCTTACCGTTCTCGTCAGTACCACCGTATATGAACAGTTGTCTGTACTTTTCCATGAGAGACTTCTTCTTCTTACTCATGGCTCGTCTTATGTTGTCCGACTGGCCCATTGAGAAGCCTGCCAGGTCTCTTACTATCTGCATAACCTGTTCCTGATATACCATGCATCCGTAAGTTACATTAAGGATGGGCTCAAGAAGCGGATGGTCATAGCTAATAGCCGAAGGATCGTGCTTGCACTTAATATACTTCGGAATCTGATCCATAGGGCCCGGACGGTAAAGAGAAATACCGGCAGTAATATCCTCTATCGAGTTCGGCTTTAAGTCCTTCATGAAGGAAGTCATGCCCTTACTCTCGAGCTGGAATATACCTACGGTGTCACCTTCACCAATCATCTTAAAGACATTGAGATCATCAAGCGGAATCGCATCGAACACTATATCCTTACCGTATCTGTCCTTTACCATGTCGGCAGTATCTCTTAATACCGTAAGTGTTCTAAGTCCCAGGAAGTCAAACTTCAGAAGACCTACACTCTCTATATCAGCCTTTGCAAACTGAACTACGGTGTTATTATCATTAACTGCCAGAGGGGCAATATCGGTAATGGGTTTACCTGAAATAATGACACCTGCGGCATGCGTTGAAGTATGTCTTGGCATACCCTCAAGCTTCATGGCAACATCTATTACGCGCTTAATCGCATTGTCAGACTCATATTCCGTCTTAAGTTCCTTATTTATCTCAAGAGCGCCACCTATAGTAATTCCTATACTCTCCGGAATGAGCTTTGCAATCCTGTCGGTATCTGCATAAGGAAGATCCATTACTCTTGCTACATCACGTATGCACATCTTTGCAGCAAGTGTTCCGAATGTAACTACCTGAGCGACCCTATCGGCACCGTACTTGGAAGTTACATAATCTATTACTTCCTGTCTTCTCTCATAACAGAAATCCACGTCAAAATCGGGCATCGATACACGCTCGCTGTTAAGGAATCTCTCAAACACAAGATTATATCTGATGGGATCAACGTCCGTTATTCCTATTGCATAAGCTACCAGAGAACCGGCACCCGATCCTCTTCCCGGACCTACCATTACTCCGTGAGTCTTCGCATAGTTAATGAAGTCCCATACGATAAGGTAGTAATCCGTATATCCCATACTTCCGATTACGCCCAATTCATATTCGGCGCGTTCAAAGTAAACATTCTCTTCGGCTGCTTTACCCTTGATCTCGAATCTCTTCTTAAGTCCTTCGCGGGTCAGATGTTCAAGATATACTTTGTTATCGCTATAGCCTTCCGGGAGATCATATTCAGGAAGATGAATGGTATCAAAATCATATTCAGCCCGGCACATTGATGCAATCTTAACTGTATTGTCTATGGCTTCCGTAAGATTAGGGAAAAAGGCTCTCATCTCTTCTTCCGACTTAACATAGAAGTCATCAGTCTTCATCTTCATGCGGTCCTTATCGGTCAGCTTGGCACCGGTTTGCAGGCACAAAAGAACATCCTGAACATAACTGTCTTCCTTAAGGAGATAGTGACAGTCATTGGTTGCCGCCAGGGGGATACCTGTTCTGGAAGATATTCCGACAAGTGCGGAATTAACTACAGACTGTTCCGACAAAAGATTACTCTGTATCTCAAGATAGTAATTATCTCTGCCAAAAAGCGAGTCATACCATAAAGCTTCCTGCTCGGCTTCTTTTACCTTCCCCTGCATTATCAGTTCAGGCAGTCTTCCTGCAAGACAGCCAGACAGACATATAAGACCGTCATGCCATCTCTGCAAAAGTTCCTTATCTATTCTCGGATGCCTGTAAAAGCCTTCCGTATATCCGGCAGATACCAGACGGTTAAGATTCTTAAGTCCTTCATTATTCTTCGCAAGAAGAATCAGATGATTATAAGGTCTGGTCGTTCCCGTTACATTCTTATCGAATCTGGAAGAAGGTGCGACATATACTTCGCAGCCAATAATAGGACGGATGCCTTCCGCTGTAAGAGCCTTATAGAATTCTACACAACCGAACATGGAACCGTGATCCGTGATAGCACACGAAGTCATACCGAGCTCCTTAAGTCTCGGTACAAGATCCTTGATTCTTATGGCACCGTCAAGGAGACTATACTCTGTATGTAGGTGAAGATGTACGAAGCCGCCATCAGCCATATTATTTACCATTCCCCTTAAGAGAAATTATGACATCTCTAAGCTCTGCGGCCTTCTCGAAGTCGAGTTCCTTGGCAGCAGCCTTCATCTCCTTCTGAAGCTTTGCGATAAGCTTATTCTTATCGTCTTCGGAGATAGAGCCTGCATCGCCCTTCTCAAGCAGCTTCTTGGTATCAAGCTTCTTAATCTTCTCACTCTTAACAGAATCAGAGACAGTCTCGAATACATCCTTGATACTCTTCTTAACAGTCTTGGGAATAATGCCGTGTTCTTCGTTATAAGCCTGCTGTATTGCTCTTCTTCTGTTAGTCTCCGCTACGGCATTCATCATGGAATCCGTAACAGAGTCAGCATAAAGGATAACTCGTCCGTTGCTGTTACGAGCACATCGGCCGATTATCTGAATAAGCGATCTCTCTGATCTTAAGAAACCTTCCTTATCAGCATCAAGAATCATCAGAAGTGATACTTCCGGAAGGTCAATACCCTCTCTTAACAGATTGATACCGACGATAACATCTATCTTGTCCGAACGAAGAGAATTCAATATCTCCATTCTCTCTACGGTCTCTATATCCGAGTGAAGGTATGTAACTCTGATATTCTCCTTGGAAAGGAAATCGGTCAGATCCTCCGACATCTTCTTTGTAAGAGTCATGATGAGTGACTTCTCACCGCGCTTATTATTCTCTCTTATCTCATAAAGAATATCTTCAATCTGGCCCTCTACAGGACGAATACTTATCTCAGGCTCAAGAAGACCTGTAGGTCTTATTACCTGCTCTACAACGTCTCCCGAATGATTCTTCTCATACTCTCCCGGAGTAGCAGAGACAAATACAGTCTGTCCCATTCTCTCTTCGAATTCCGCGAACTGCAAAGGACGGTTGTCATATGCAGAAGGAAGTCTGAAGCCGTACTCTACAAGCATGTCCTTACGGGCACGGTCTCCGTTATACATGGCACCTACCTGAGGTACGGTAACATGCGACTCATCTATAAAGAGAAGGAAATCCTTGGGGAAGAAATCCATAAGTGTACAGGGAGCCTCACCGGGACGGCGCTGGGAGATATGTCTCGAGTAGTTCTCGATACCCTTGCAAAAACCTGTCTCCCTTAAGATCTCCATATCATATCTTGTTCTCTGCTCGAGTCTGTATGCTTCAATAAGCTTACCCTCATCTCTTAAGACCTTAATGCGATCTTCAAGTTCTTCTTCTATAGTCTCCAGTGCATGCTCAAGCTTGGCTCTTCCTGTCGCATAGTGAGAAGCGGGAAAGATCTCTACAAAGCTTCTGCTATATTCCTTCTTGCCGGATATTGCATGTACAAAACTTATACTCTCTATCTCATCCCCGAAGAAACTGATTCTTGTCAGAACATCCTCCGAATCAGGAGTATAGATATCAAGGACATCTCCTCTTGTTCTGAAGGTTCCTCTCTTAAGTTCGTAGTCATTCCTCTCGTACTGTATGTTGATGAGTTCTGCCATAACGGCATCAGGTGTAATCTGCTGTCCTACTCTAAGACTTACCATCAAAGACATATAGTCTTCCTTCTCACCTATACCGTAGATACAGGATACGGAAGATATAACTATAACGTCGTCTCTTGTAAGAAGATTCCTTGTGGCAGCGTGTCTTAACCTGTCTATCTCATCATTGATGGAGCTGTCCTTCTCAATATAAGTATCGGTAGCTGCTATATACGCCTCCGGCTGATAGTAATCATAATAGGATACAAAATACTCGACGCAGTTCTCCGGAAAGAGTTCCTTGAACTCAGAGTACAATTGTCCTGCCAGAGTCTTGTTATGCGCAAGGATAAGAACGGGCCTGTTAATCTGCTCGATAACATTAGCCATGGTAAAAGTCTTACCTGAACCCGTAACGCCAAGAAGAGTCTGTGCGCGCTCTCCGTTCTTTATGCTGTCTACCAGCTGCTTTATTGCCTTGGGCTGATCACCCGACGGCTTATAATCCGATACTAACTTAAACATAGGAATAGTATAACATCACTGCAGTTGCGAGAAAATATGTTCTTTAAAAGAGTATAAAAAAAACCCTTCCCGTTACAGTCAACAGGAAGGGATAAAACTCAGACAAATTCTACCTTATCGATAAGATCCTTTGCAAAGATCAT
Source organism: Saccharofermentans sp. (assembly GCA_024403655.1). Lineage (GTDB taxonomy): Bacteria > Bacillota > Clostridia > Saccharofermentanales > Saccharofermentanaceae > Saccharofermentans. Next base: position 16,282 of record JAKSRK010000033.1, read on the forward strand.
AAGAATTCCCGTAATCACTGCTCCTACTGCAGCTGCCACAGCGAAAATAACCGCAATGCTTACACCGCCTGAAACGAGGGAAACGATAAGAGCGGGAATGAAGGATACGAGAATTAATCCGTAGCCCAGGAGAGTGCGAAGCATAATAAGAAGCGTTCTTCCGAGAGACTTAAATATACGAAGAGAAAGAAGTCCTACGAGCTGGAAAAGGAAATCGAATACAACCATCATTACTGCTGTACAAATACCTACTGCGATACCCATATGTCCGAAGTACATAACCATCGCGCCGCACAAAACGGAATCAAAAAGTATCTCAGGTACACTTGCACTAAGACATGCCATAAGCTTCTTGGAAGCCTTCTCCGGAATCATGAAGATATATGGTCTGTTGAACTCAAGGATAGTCTTACCACCACCATATACGACACCGTTCAGCATAATCATCATAACCATGACTGCAACTATAGTAGCTTCGGGGCTGTCCATTCCGATAACCTTATCCATCATCATTCCGTAACCGAAGCTTATAATTCTATATAAAATTCCAAGATAATTAATGAAGAACAGCTTGCTGGCTCTTGAATTCTCAAGGAAGTGTCTGTAAGTAAATACTGATGCTCCCCAACCCTTTGTAAGAGTCTCACGGCCGACCTTAACCTTTTCATTAACCTTAGCTGTGTCTGTATCAACACCTGCTCTTTTTGCTTCCTTAAGATCAGCAAGCTTCTGAGCACTTGCCATGGCAGATTCATAATAATCGACATCACACTTAAGATACAAAGCAACAATAGTAGCAATAAGTGCCAATGTTACAACGATTCCGACAATAAGATAGAAAGAATTCTTGTAAGCAATACCTGTATAAATGAGGTTAATCCAGCCTGCGAAAGGGAAGAATTTTGCAGGAGTAGCTGAACCTATTCCGGAGATTATTCCCTTTATACCAAGAGCCTTAATAGCATCTATTGATCCGTGGCTCTTATATAGAAGCGCAAAGCTTACTGCAACAAAAATAACATTTACTGCATAAAATCCTATCTTTACCTTGCGAACTGCATCCTCATTATCGTTAAAGAATGCGCAAAGGAATGAACCTGCAGCATATCCGAGACACATCGTAAGCATATTGCCCAGAATAAGTGCAATAAGGTCTTTTGCATTAAATCCGAACATAAGCGAAAGTGTTGTGGACTGGCAGCAGAGAACCCAGAGGAAAAGAGCACAAAGCTTTGCAATTCCGCCTGAAGCGAGAATGAGATTAAACTTCGGAGTAAACGGGCCCGCCATATGGAAATTAACATCTGCAGTAGAGAAACCGACTGCACCGCTGTTTAAGCCGGACATGAAGATAAAATCAAATACCAGAATAGTTATTACATTTATGGCACCGATTGAAAGTTCAAGATTTCTTACTACATCCGAATCTTCGGATGCCATACTTCCTGTCCATATCATAAAAATCGCAAAAGCGAAGGCAATAAGGGCGAGAATAGGAACCCAGAGCTTCTTGGCCAGATCTTTCCTGATCCTGTAAAGTGTTGCAGATAACATGGTCAGGCCTCCTTTGTCGTACCTTCTGTAATCTCAAAGAACAATTCATCAAGAGACTTCTCATCTGAGTTCTCGGAATGATTGTGCTTTGTAGCGGCGATTCTTCCGCCCATCATGATATTAGCAACGTCCCAGTAATCTTCTACTGTATCAATCATGTGAGTAGAGATAAGAACCGTCTTACCTTCTGCCTTAAGTTCACTGAAGAGAAGCTTCAATTCCTTGATTGCATGAGGATCAAGACCAACCATAGGCTCATCAAAGATGACTACGGAAGGATCATGCACCAGAGCACAGCAGAGAGATACCTTCTGCTGCATACCCTTTGATAATTCCTTACCCATCTTCTTTTTCTTATCTAAGAGTTCGAATCTCTCAAGAAGCTCATCGGCTCTCTTTACATCTTCGACCTTATAAGCTCTTCTTATAAATTCCAAATGTTCTGCAACTGTGAGAGTGTCATACAAAGCAGGAATCTCGGGTACATATCCGATCTGTCTTTTTGCTTCAATACTTCTGTTGTCGATTCCGTTAATCTCAATTGTTCCGGAATAACGAAGAAGACCGTTAATGGACTTAATAATTGTGGACTTTCCCGCACCATTCGGGCCGAGAAGAACTCCTACTTCTCCGTCGTTGATACTAAATGACACATTGTCATTAGCCAAAAAGTTCTTGTATTTCTTAGTTACGTTGGTTACGGTCAGCATAAAAAGCCCCTCCTTTTATCTTTCGTACCAATATTAACAGTATGAGTTTAAGCAAATCTCTTTCAAAGTATAAGAATTGATAAAGAAGGAATACCCCAAAAAAGAACGTGAATGACATATGCCATTCACGTTCTTAAATCTTCTATTAATTAATAAAACTCAGTTATTAATTCTTGCTCTTAATATACTCATCAATACCCTTGGCTGCAGCCTTACCTGCACCCATTGCAAGAATAACCGTAGCTGCACCGGTAACAGCATCACCGCCGGCAAATACACCTTCCTTGGATGTCTGGCCGTTCTCTTCTGAAGCTACGATGCACTTCCACTTATTGGTATCAAGACCTTCTGTTGTGGAAGCGATGAGAGGGTTGGGAGAAGTACCGAGCGCCATGATTACCGCATTGGTCTCAAGCTCGAATTCAGATCCTTCAACAGGAACGGGACGTCTTCTTCCGGAAGCATCGGGTTCACCGAGTTCCATTCTTATGCACTTCATGGCACGAACGTTATGCTCCTCATCCTCGAGAATCTCAACAGGGTTAGTGAGAAGCTCAAATCTGATGCCTTCTTCCTTGGCATGGTGAACTTCTTCAACTCTGGCGGGAAGCTCAGCTTCAGATCTTCTGTAAACGATAGTAACTTCAGCACCAAGACGAAGAGCCGTACGTGCTGCGTCCATAGCAACGTTACCACCGCCGACTACTGCTACCTTGGAAGGTCTGAAGATAGGAGTATCGGAATCTTCACGGAAAGCCTTCATGAGGTTATTTCTTGTAAGATACTCATTAGCGGAGAATACACCGTTGGCATTCTCACCGGGAATCTTCATGAACATGGGAAGGCCTGCACCTGAACCGATAAATACAGCTTCAAAACCTTCATCTTCCATAAGCTCGTCAACAGTAACGGACTTACCGATAACAACATTTGTCTCAATCTTTACACCGAGTGCCTTAACATTCTCGATCTCTGCTGCTACTACTGTCTCCTTGGGAAGTCTGAACTCGGGAATACCGTAAGTAAGAACTCCGCCTGCTTCGTGAAGAGCCTCGAAGATAGTAACATCGTAACCAATACGTGCAAGATCACCTGCGCATGTAAGACCTGCAGGGCCTGAACCGATAACTGCAATCTTATGACCATTGGGAGCACAGTCAACATGAGGCTTGATGCCGTCTTCTCTTGCTCTGTCTGCTGTATATCTCTCGAGCTTACCGATTGATACCGCATCACCCTTAACACCTCTGATGCAAAGAGACTCACACTGTGTCTCCTGAGGGCAGACACGACCGCAAACTGCGGGAAGAGCACTGGACTCAGAAATCTTATCGTAAGCTCCCTTAAAATCACGCTCCTTAAGAGCCATGATAAATGCGGGAATATCGATATTAACAGGGCATCCCTGAACACATCTGGGATTCTTGCAGTTAAGGCATCTGGATGCCTCAAGCACTGCTTCTTCTTCAGTATATCCGAGACATACCTCGTCAAAGTTCTTGGCTCTGACAGATGCCTCCTGCTCGCTTATAGCTACTCTTTCAAATCCTGGAGCTGCCATTATTTATCACCTCCGTCGCAGTGTCCGCATCCGCCGTGATGCGTATCGCCTTCCTTGAGTTTGAGCATTGCTCTTCCCTCTTCAGTGCGATAAAGCTTCATTCTCTGCATAGCCTCATCAAAGTTAACCTTGAATCCGTCGAACTCAGGACCGTCGATGCAGGCAAACTTTATCTCGTCACCTACTGTAAGACGGCATGCACCGCACATTCCTGTTCCGTCAACCATAACGGGGTTCATGCTGACTATTGTGGGAATATTGTACTTCTTTGTTGTAAGAGTACAGAACTTCATCATTATCATGGGACCGATTGCTACGCATACATCGTACTTCTTGCCTTCCTTCTCAACGAGGTCGGCGATTACTTCCGTAACAAGACCCTTACGGACGTAGGAACCGTCATCTGTAGTGATATAAAGATTACCTGCTACTGCCTTCATCTCTTCTTCAAGGATAACTAGTTCCTTATTCTTGGCACCTACGATAACATCGGCATCGATACCGTTCTCGTGAAGCCACTTAACCTGAGGATATACAGGAGCAGTTCCGAGTCCTCCTGCTACGAAGAGTATCTTCTTCTTCTTAACTTCCTCAAGATCATCAGTTATGAATTCGGAAGGCTTGCCCAAAGGACCTACGAAGTCATGGAGATACTCACCTTCGTTTAATTCCTTCATACGCATCGTGCTCGCGCCGACAGTCTGTACAACTATCGTTACTGTGCCTTCTTCTCTGTCATAATCGCAAACTGTAAGAGGAATTCTCTCGCCTAATTCATCGATTCTTACTATGACGAACTGACCGGGCTGACAATACTTTGCTACTCTGGGTGCCACGATATCCATAAGGAAAATGGAATCGTGAAGCACACGCTTCTTCTTAATTAAGTACATAATACGCCTCCATAAGCCTAAATCACTACGTTATTACTATATCAAATCAGCTT
>JAKSRK010000034.1 GCA_024403655.1 Saccharofermentans sp.
ATCATCAAAACTCCTGCCTTGCACTGCATTATTCATCTATAGTGCCTTCAAAAGCATATTTCTCAACATAAGTCATCATTGCGTTATTTCTCCAACCATGTGCCATTACAAGCATCAGGATAGCTACGTAACCAAGCAACACATTTTTCAAAACAGCGCCGGTTACAAATACTCCGATAATGATAAGTCCAATGACAACCATAACAGCCACATGATCCTTTAACCATTTCTTCTTAAAGTAATCCTGCTTCTCCTTTAAGTTAAATGCACTAGCCTTCAATGTTTCTTTAATGTTTGTTTCTGCCATCTCTTTATATTCCTCCGTGGATAGTTTTTTACCACTCAGGAGTTCATTAATGGTCAAACCATACATATTGCTAAGCTCTTCCAGCATTTCAACAGGGGGCATATAATTTCCTGTTTCCCAACGCGAGATGGTTTTATTGGTTACTCCCAACTTATCTCCCAGCTCTGCCTGTGTTAAGTTTTGTCCCTTACGAAGCTCCGCAAGAAAGCTTCCCATCTGTACCATGTCCATTAATGTCGCCTCCGATTTGGTGATGGCCTAACTCTACGTCCACGCCTTCAAAAAGTCTTTACCACAAACAGCGAATCTATGGTAAACCCAATAAAATCAGGCGTTCGCTGTTTATGTCCAACGCTAAAAGCCTTTAATTCCCCCATAAAGAAACACTTAATGATTTCATTTCAAGATTATGTTCATTCGCATTTTTGTACTTACTTTTCAGAATCTCCTTTTAATTGCTTCCTGTATAGCACAATATCAACAATTAGAAAAAGAATAACTCCGGGCTCGAATATCAATAGCATAACCGTGCCAAAGAGACCGTGTAAATCTCCACCTGGCATCAAGAATTCAATGATAGCTACTATCAATACCGCCACTCCCCAAAAGACGTCTACAGTCCCGAACACTTTATAAAGTGACAATTGTTTCCCAAAATGTTTGGCCAGCCAAACTACAAAACGAGAAATCAAAAACAAAACAACGAATACAACTATGTTAAGAATAATAAACTCACTCATATACTTTCTTCTAACGCATGATAAACCAATGCCTTATTCTTCCCTTAATAGTTCCCTGTAATTACAGTTTATAAATCAATCCAATATCTTTGAGTTATTTTACCATTGTATGGAACTTCATTTTCAAGCACAACTCCGTTTTTCTTCATTCTAGCTATGGATGCAGTTTTATCGCTATCAACAGTAAGTAAAACTCTGCTTAGTCCAATCTTCTTAGCTTCTATTAATGCCAATCTAAGCATTTCTTTCGCATATCCTTTTTGACGTTCTGATTTACGAACGCAATAACCACAGTGCTACTTTATACACCAGTTCCATAAATAGTCTCCCTTTTATATTCCATAAATATTTTCATTATATCTTCTTTAGCTGTAACACTAATCCTCTAATCTTAAATATTCTATCTGATATAACTTACTTTTCACAAATTATCACTATTTCCAATATAACAAAAAGAGAGGCTGTCCTCTTTAAGACAGCCCCTCTGAACATTCTATCTGATAACTTTCCTGACTAATAATTATCTGAGAAGAGATTCTACAGGTAATGTATCAGGTGTAGGACAGTTGCTGATATCAGGAGATGAAGCAATAGGATCTACAGGGTCGAAGTCAGCTCGCTCACCATAGAAGAACTCCTGAACGAAGGGAATCTCAGCATTCCAGTTAGGTCTGATACTCCACTCATTACCGTACATTCCGGAATTGAAACAGCTGTTACCACTATTGTTAGGATCAACGATAGGAAGCTGCATATACTGGATTGAAGGATTATCGAGTGCAGGAAGAAATTCAGTAACATATCCAACAATATCAGTCTTGGGGATATTGGTAGAAATCATCTCAAGGATGTCATCTACTGCACCAAGCTTATCAAAAGCCGAAAGTCCCATGAATCTGTCCAAAAGGCTTCTCATAACTTCAACCTGTCTCTCGGATCTCTCGTAGTCACCGTTACCTACGTATCTGATACGACCGTAAGCTACTGCCTGAGGACCGTTAAGAAGAACATCACCATATGTGTATACGAAGCAGGAATAGCCAAGCTCATCAAGACACATGTTAAGACCGTGATCTGCATTAGCCTCTGAACTTGTTACATTAACAACAACACCACCTACAGAATCGATAACGTTTGCAAGATTATAGAAGTTAACGAATGCATATCCTTCGATATCAATTCTAAGGCATCCCTCAACTGTTGCCTGAAGAAGCTCAGGTCCGCCGTAAGCCATTGCCGCGTTAATCTTCTGATCTCTGTAACCGGGGATATGAGCGTAACAGTCTCTTGCGATGGAAATCATCTTGATTGTACCGGCTTCACTGTCAACGGACATTACGATATTAACGTCGGAGTTACCCCATGACTCTCTACCTGAAGATCTGGAGTCGATACCGATAAGAAGGAAGTTATGAATGTGCTCTTCCTGAATAACCTCATGCTGTGTAGGCTGAGTAATATCGGCAATTCTAACAGTATTACCGCTCTCATCAACGATAGTGACGGGAGCATCGTCTATAGTATCAATCTTATTAAGGAAATGAAGAACGAATAAGCCACATCCTACGATAAGTCCGAGAAGAACGGATACGATTCCGATAATAATCTTCTTTCTCTTTCTCTTACGCTTAGCTGCAACATCGATAAAGCCGTGATTGTTAGCTTCATCCTTCTGAGTAGGAGCAGTTCTCTTTGCAGGCTTTGCAAAAGCGTCTTCCTTGGGTCTTACACTGCCAACCTCACTCTTAATGCTGTTAACGGAGATTGTATCACCGGATACATCAGAATCCTTTAAAGCAACCTCATTTACCTTCTTTACCTGAGGAGCACCTGCTGTACCGGGACGAACCTGCATAGAACTGTTCTTAAGCTGCTCAAGCTGTTCCCTGCTTATAAGTCTGCCATCCTGACCGGAAGCTGATCTTCCGGGAAAGTCAAACTCGTTAGAATTATTCTTGTTATCCATTCTTTTTGCCTCTCTTATTAATCTTTACTTATCCTCAGGAAGACCTGCAGGATTTTTAGTCTGCCAGTTCCAGCAGGAAGAGCACATATCCTCAATATTTCTCTTTGCTTCAAAACCAAGTACTTCACGAGCCTTGTCTGTTGAAGCGTAGCATACGGGAATATCGCCTGCTCTTCTCGGACCGAACACGTGAGGAATCTCATGTCCGCACGCCTTCTCAAAAGCCTTTATTGCTTCTACAACCGAGGTGCCTTTACCTGTACCAAGATTAAAGACGCTTACACCCTCACTTTGCGTTGCAACATAATTAAGTGCTTTTACATGACCGTCTGCAAGATCGCAAACGTGAATATAGTCTCTGAGACAGGTTCCGTCGGGAGTATCGTAGTCGTTGCCGAATACGGTAAGCTTCTCGAGAGTTCCTGCAGCAACCTTAGATATATAAGGGAAAAGATTATTGGGAATACCTCTGGGATCTTCTCCGATAAGGCCGCTCTCATGAGCACCTACGGGATTAAAGTATCTGAGAAGACAAACCTTAATCTCGGGATAAGCTTTTGCACAGTCGCGAAGAACCTGCTCAAGCATCCACTTCGTCCAGCCGTAAGGATTAGTACACATACCGAGAGGACTTGCCTCTGTGAAAGGAACATCTTCACTCTCGCCGTAAACCGTAGCCGAAGAACTGAATACTATCTTCTTTACGCCGAACTCCTTCATAAGAGTTACTACCGTAAGAAGACTGTTTATATTATTTGAATAATACTCTATAGGCATTTTTACAGATTCGCCTACTGCCTTAAGACCTGCGAAATGAATGACACTGTCAATCTCATTCTCTTCGAAAATCTTACGCATAGAAGCTTCGTCACAGCAATCTGTCTTATAAAACTTAAATCTCTTGCCTGTTATAGTCTCGAGTCTGTTCAACACTTCTGTTTTACTATTAGAAAGGTTATCACAGATAATAACGTCCATACCGTTCTCAAAAAGAGAAATAACAGTATGAGATCCGATAAAACCCATGCCTCCTGTAACCAATACTGAAGCCATTTTCTACCTCCATAGTTCAAACACTCCTACTATTCTACCAAACGGGCAAATAATATCATTGTACTTTTCACACAATATTTCACCATTTAAAAAGCATGCAAACGGAAACTTAATATAAAATAAGTACAAAACGACAGTATGGGAGATTACACCATAAATGGAAAAATTCATTTACATCGCCGATGATGACGATAACATTAGAAATTTGCTTAAGTCTTTCCTCGAAAGGGAGGGCTACATAGTAACTGCGTTCCCTACAGGAGACGACCTTCTCAAGAAGTTCATAACAGACCCCTGCGATCTGATAATACTTGATGTCATGATGCCCGGCAGAGACGGCTTCTTTATATTAAGTGAGATTAGAAAAATAAGTAACGTACCTATTATTATGCTTACCGCAAGAGACTCCGATGCGGACTACATAGAAGGTCTTAACCTGGGAAGCGACGATTATTTTACAAAACCCTTCTCACCTATTAAACTTGTTACGAAGGTCAAGTCCGTATTCAGAAGACTCGAGGATTCTGCCAGCGAATCCGCACTTCCGGCATCTTCAGATGACGAACTTGTATATTCCGACATCAGAATCAACAGAAAGGCAAAGACTGCTACTCTCAAGGAAGATAACCTTCCTCTGACACCCAATGAATTTGCTCTTCTGTCTTACCTTATCGTTAACCGTGACAGGGCTATCCCCCGTGCGGAACTTCTCGATAAGATCTGGGGCTACGAGACGGAGATTGAGACCAGAGTTGCTGACGACACAGTTAAGAGACTTCGTAAGAAGCTTACCGATTCAGATGCAAAGATTACTACTGTCTGGGGCTACGGCTTCCGTCTGACAGAGAAGAATGACGAAGAGAATAATGAATCGTAATAAGAGTTCCTTCAGGATACCTATAGCACTTCATATATATTCATCGCTTATTTTGACTGCTCTTATAACAGTCTCCATGATAAGCGTATCCAATACTATTATTCTCAAATCTTATATTGCTTCTGAATGCAACAGCAGAATCACTTCTGCCGTTAGGTCCTGTGAGAAATTCGCAGAAGCTTCAAGACCTGATTCGGATATATTCAGTTCCGATGAAGTCTCTTCAGTTGAAGACAGACTCAAAGAAGTAATCTCAAGATCGGATGTCACCAATGAAGCGACTGTAGTTCTTTTTAAAAGAGACGATGCTTCACTTACAGGCTATTCCCTGCTGTGGCCCAGCTACTCAGGCTCTTATGCATATCAGATGGCCGACGGAGTATTTAACGCCGCATTGGTTGATAATCCCGACCCTACCAAGCTTATATCAGATGCTTCAACCAAAACCGTCATATACGAAGACAGCGAGATTTACTACAGATTCGTAGGTGTTAATGTCGAGAATGAAGACGGAGAAAGCAGCGACGATACATACTATATTCTTATCTACGTTAACTCCAGAGCTTACTATTCATTCTCCAAAGCCATGCAGCTCGCTCTTTTGAGATCGATAATAATCGCCATTATCTGTTCAGCTGTATTAAGTATTATCGTTGCCAGCCCCATTTACCTGTCAACAAGAAAGCTCTCCAGATTTGCCGGAAGAATCGGTAAAGGCGACTTTGCTCCCATAAAAGGACATATTGTAAGCCGTGAACTTGCAGACCTGGCCGGCGTCATGAACAGAATGGCAAATAAGCTTCAGCAGTCTGATATTGAGCAGAAAACATTCTTCCAGAATGCTTCGCACGAACTTCGTACTCCCCTCATGTCTATTCAGGGTTATGCAGAAGGTATTAAGTATGACATCTTCGACGAGAAAGGCAAGAAAGAAGCCGTAGACGTCATTATAAGTGAGACGACAAGACTTTCGACGCTCGTTGAGAATCTTCTTTCTATTTCCAAGATGGATATGTCCAGAAGCGGCACTTATGAAGTTAAGAAGCAGATGCTTGAAGTAAGAGAGATAACCGAATCGGTTATTGACAAGGTCAGAGGCGGCTTCCTCCACGAAGGTAAGAATCTCGTTAATGATTTTGATATAGACAACGTTTATATTTTTGCCAATGAGAATGACATCTTCCGTATGTTGGAAAACATCTTCTCCAACGGCTTAAGATATGCAGAAAGTTCCGTTACATTTAAGTGCAGCTATGATACTTCCCATGTCACTTTCAGAATCAGTGATGATGGTCCCGGTATTAGCGAAGAAGTCCAGAAGCACCTGTTCGAGAGATTCGCAAAAGGACAGGACGGTAAGCACGGTATCGGAATGGCTCTTGCCAAATCAATAGCTGAGGAGCACGGCGGCACAATTAAAGCCTATAACGCTCCTGAAGGCGGCGCTGTATTCGAGATAAGAATACCGACAGCCAAGTGCAGAGAGCAGCTCTCAAGACTCAATAACACAAGCGAAGAAGAATAATCAGAGCATAAAAAAAGACGGACCGCAGATGTCCGTCTTTTTTATGTTCAAGGATAAATCATTACTTTGCAACATCACTTGCTCGTGTCTCACGAATGATGTTGACCTTGATCTGTCCGGGATAATCGAGTTCGTCCTCAATCTTCTTACAGATCTGACGTGCCTTAAGAACCATCTCGTCATCGCTAACCTTCTCTGGAGCAACGATAACTCTGATCTCACGTCCGGCCTGGATGGCGTAACTCTTCTCTACGCCGTCAAAGCTTGTAGCAATTTCTTCGAGCTTCTGGATTCTCTTGATATAAGTCTCAAGATTCTCTCTTCTTGCACCGGGACGTGCAGCAGAGATTGCATCAGCTGCAGCAACAAGAACAGCAACAGCAGTCTTGGCTTCAACGTCACCATGATGAGCTTCGATAGCATTTGTAATGTCATCGTTCTCATGATACTTACGTGCTATATCAGCACCAAGCTCGATGTGTGTACCTTCCTGTTCGAAGTCTACTGCCTTACCAATGTCGTGCAGAAGACCTGCTCTCTTTGCAAAAGTAGTATCAAGACCCAACTCGCCTGCCATCATCGCTGCAATCCAGCTAACCTCAATTGAGTGCTGAAGAACGTTCTGGCCGAAGCTGGTACGATATTTAAGTTTACCCAAAAGTTTTATTATCTCAGGGTGAAGGTTGATAACGCCTGTCTCGTAAGCGGCTCTCTCACCTTCCTGCTTAATTGTCTGGTTGATTTCTTTCCTTGCCTTATTAGCCATCTCCTCGATTCTGGCGGGATGTATACGACCGTCAGTAACGAGCTTCTCGATGGTAAGTCTTGCGATCTCACGTCTGATGGGATCGAATGATGAAAGGATAACGGCTTCCGGAGTATCGTCGATAATAAGATCGACACCGGTGATTGTCTCGATAGCACGTATGTTACGTCCTTCACGACCGATGATTCTACCCTTCATCTCATCATTGGGAAGATTTACTACTGAAACCGTAGCTTCAGATACGTAATCGGAAGCATATCTCTGAATAGATGTGACAATGATATCCTTAGCGATCTTGTCAGCTTCCTGCTTAGTTTTCTCTTCCATCTGCTTGAGCATTGTAGCCATATCATGACTGTACTCTCTCTCGGCTGCTTCAAGAACAAGAGTCCTTGCTTCCTGAATAGATAATCCGGAGATATTCTCAAGTTCCTTAGCTTTTCTGAACTCGAGATCCTTGGTCCTGGCCTGCATTTCTGCAACATCCTGAAGTCTCTTGTCAAGTTCTGCACGCTTCTGTTCTGCGTTAGCGAGCATCTTATCAACATTGTCTTCTTTCTGCTCCAGCTTGTTCCTCTCTCTGGCAAGTTCCTGTCTTTTCTCTCTGACATCGTGCTCTAATTCAACACGTGCCTTGGAAATTTCTTCCTTCGCCTGTAAGAGGAGTTCTCTCTTGCGATTCTCGGCATCCTTTTGAGCGTCTGCAATAAGCTTGTTATTGCTTTCCTCTGCCTTAACTGCGTCTTCCTGCAACTGCTTCTGCTGCGCGGATAAACCACGCTTATAGTAAGTCATTACACAAATAGCACCTATAGCTACACCGAGAACCAATCCAATGATTAAAAATAACCACTGCATTTGGTACTCACCTCCAAATATTTAGTTGTCAAAGTTCTATTTAATGGGCTATGATAAGCCAAGATTTATTGTAAAAATAATATGATGATATGTCAAGGAGACCGCCATGCAATTTAACCTTAGAGTAACAGACGAAGACGATGGCAAGGAGCTCCGCGATATAATGGCAAAACGCCTGCAAATGAGCCGTGCAATGATCAAAAGAGTCAAGCTTTACGGTATTCTTGAAGTAAACGGCGAGCATAGAAGAGTTATAGACAAAGTAAAATCCGGAGATGAAGTATTTGCTTCTTACGGCGAAGAAGAAGAGAAACTCAGAGACGATCCTTCCGTGCCTATCATCTACGAAGATGAATATATTGCAGTCGTAATAAAACCTGCAGGAATCGTTACTCATCCCTGCCATAATCACCTTGATGATTCAGTCCTTACCAGGCTGTCGGATAAGACTTTGCACCCCGTTATGAGGCTTGACCGTGAGACCAGCGGCCTTATGGTTGTTGCAAAAAACGGCTTTATCCACAACGCCATGATTAACATCAAGATTCAAAAGAAATACATAGCCGCAGTCTACGGCATATATGATGAGCCGGCAGGAGCTATCGACAATCCTATTAAGAGAAGACCCGGCTCAGTTATGATTAGGGATATTACTGACAAGGACGATCCTGACGGCAAAGTATGCCTTACTTACTACAGGTCTATTCTCGAAGAGAAGGAAAAGGGAATATCACTGGTAGAGTTTATCCTTGCTACCGGAAGGTGCCATCAGATTAGAGTTCACTCCACTTCAAAAGGACATCCTTTGGTAGGAGACGGTCTTTACGGACCCAATTCAGACGATAATCCTAACGATACCTTCCCGAATTCCAAGGAAATGGACAGCATTATAGGAAGACAGGGACTTCATGCCTACAGCCTTACTTTCGAGCATCCCGTGACACACGAGAATATGCATTTCGTTGCTGATCTTCCTGAAGATATGAGAGCGCTCTTCCCTTCCTTATCAGAGGAATTCTTCCATGAGCTTCTTTGCAAGACCGACGGACTCAGCTGAAGTCGTGCCGGAAAGAAGTCTCGATACTTCCTTCTCTTTACCTGCGGTATCAAGCTTCAATATGGAAGAAACTGTCTTATCTTCTACTACACCCTTGCTTATAAGGTAGTTATGGTCTGCTGCTGCGGCTATATGTGCAGTATGCGTTACGCAAAGAACCTGATGATTATCGGAAAGCATACGAAGCTTGCCTGCAATTGCTCCAGCAGCCTTTCCGGATACACCCGTATCAATCTCGTCAAAAATCAGGGTAGGAATCATGTCTGCATCCGAAAGGATACACTTTACGGCAAGCATTATTCTGGATGCTTCACCTCCTGATGCTGTTGAAGACAAGGGCTTGGGTTCTTCTCCCGGATTAGCGGTAAACATAAATACAACATCGTCTATTCCGTAAGAAGCAAAGAAACGGTCCTTGGATCTTCTTACGAAGTTTACTTTGAATTCAGCAGAAGGTATCTCAAGATCGCGAAGCTGCTCTATTATCCTGGAAGAAAGATCTTCTCCGACTTCCTTTCTGATTGCAGTTAACGCCTCCGAAGCATCAAGGAGTTTTCCTTCAGCTTCGCTTCTTACCTTACGAAGCTCCGCAAGCTTCCTGGAACTGTCCTTCATGGTCTCAAGTTCATCAGCAGCGTCACGTGCGAACTTCAATACATCTGCAAGAGTCGCACAGGAATACTTTGCCTTAAGATCGTAGATAAGTCCCAACCTTGCAGTAACTTCATCTGCTTTCTCCTTGGAATAATCCACGGAAGTAGCCAAATCATTTACTCTTGAAGAAAGCTCTGCTGACTCTTCTGCCAATATCTTGAGCTTATCCGCGATATCCCTGTAAGAATCGTCCTTTGAAGCTAATTTCTCACAAAGAACAGATGCAGATCTGATTCTGTCGGATACGCTGTAGCCGGAATCATCTTCACCACTTAAAAGTTCATCAGCTTCAGTAAGCAGACCAAGGTCAGATTCAATTCGCTTAAACTTCCTGTTAAGTTCAGTAAGCTGCTCTTCCTCATCGTCTGCGAAAGCGGCATCGTTTATCTCTTTTATGGCATACTCGAGATATTCTTTACGGCCGTTCTTGGATGAAGGCTGTAATGACAAATCTCTTATCTGCAAAACTATGGATTTGTATTCTTTAAGAAGCTCCGTGTATTTTACGGCATAAGGTTCTATCCTTCCCTTGCCGAAGCTGTCAAGCAGAGCTACATGTGACGATTCGTCAAATATGGCCTGAGTGTCATGCTGGCCGTGAATATTAACCAGATAAGCACTTATCGCCTTAAGAACAGATAAGACTACCGTTCTTTGATTGATTCTGGCTATGCTCTTGCCGTCTCTTTGCACTTTACGGCTTATAACAAGCATACCTTCTTCAGCATCAATTCCGCTGTCCTTAAGAATATCGTCAAGGCTTTGATCCCGAATTGAAGATATGTCAAATACTGCCTCTACATAAGCATAGTCTTCGCCTGTTCTTATAAGATTCTTGGAAGCCTTGCCTCCGAGAATAAGATCTATGGCATCAATAAGAAGAGACTTACCGGCACCGGTCTCACCCGATATGACGTTAAGTCCTTCCTTAGGTTCAAATATTGATTCGCTTATGACAGCAAAATTATTAATCTCAAGTCTTGTGAGCATATATTAATCTTCCGAAGATGAGATTCCTGCACTCATCATGTCATCAATAGTAGATACAAGAGCGCCTGCTTCTTCTACTCCGGGAGCAGCAACGAATACAGTATCGTCACCGGCGATTGTTCCGACAACATACTGAAGATGCATTGAATCCAAAGCAGATGCAGCTGCCTGAGCCATACCCGGCAGAGTCTTAATAACAACCATATTCATGGCACTCTTGCAGGATATAAGAGAGTTGGCAAATACATTGAGAAGACGCCCCGGAGCAATATCGCCGGTCCTGTCCAGTACAGCATACTTTGATGCCTGATTAGGAAGAGTAACCTTAATAATGCCAAGCTCCTTAATGTCTCTGGAGCATGTAGCCTGCGTAATTGCAAAGCCGTTCGCCTTCATAAGCGAAGTAAGTTCATCCTGCGTTGATATCTCGTGCTCTTTTACGAGCTTAATAATCATTTCCTGCCTGTCATTCTTGGCTGTTCTCATAAAAACTTCCTCTTGCTACGATCTTACGTCTTACGCTCTGGAAGAATCCCGTATAACCCAGATCAACTGTCTTAACAGTTGAAGGATGCTTCCTGATTCTCAATACGTCATAAGGTGCCAGAGTCGGGAATTCATGGCCGTCGGGAGTAACAATCGGTACCGTCTCGAAGTTGCCGAGTCTTATCTCGACTTCACTCTCGGGACCAATAACATAACTGGTGCTCTGAAGTGTATGAGGGCACAAAGGAGTTATGATTATATTATCCATACCGGGCATAAGAAGCGGACCGCCCGCTGCGAGCGTATAAGCCGTTGAACCCGTAGGGGTAGCTACGACCAGACCGTCTCCGTAAAATCTCTCTACTCTCTCATGATCAATATAGAGACTGAGCTTAACTATATGAGGCTTGTCACCTCTTAATACGGCAACATCGTTAAGACATATATCATGTCCCTTGAGATTGCCCTGACTGTCAAAAAGCTGAGCGGATAACTGCATCCTCTCAATAATGTTATATCTGCCTTCTGTAATCCTTGTAACAGCATCTTCCATGGACTCTTCGGAAATCTGAGTAAGGAATCCGATACTTCCCTTGTTAACACCGACAAAAGGAATGCCGAGGTCTCTGTAGTCAGCTACCACTCCGAGGAATGTACCGTCACCGCCAATGGTAAATATAACATCGCAGTCTTCAAAACTGCCTAATTCAACACCCTTAATTCTGCTGACACTTGTACCTTCCATATACTCTCTGAAGACAGGTGTCGCACCATGGGAAAGCATAACGGAAGAAAGCTCCTCAGCTACTTCATAACCGATATCACGGGTCTTGTTCGAATGTATACCGAATCGCATGTTCCGTTACCTCCTGCGTTTATATTTAATCACTAAAACGAATAAAAATACAGAGTTAAGTTAGCAGATCCTCTGAGATTCTCCTTCTTAAACTTGCAGCATCCAGACCTGCTTCTTCAAGCTGTTGCTTAACGCTTCCGGCCCTGATCATGGGATTCTCCACAGCAAAAACTCTTACGTTATAAGAAGGATCGTAAGCTGATACAAGTCCGCATAAAGCTTCACCCATACCGCCGCTTATTACGCCTTCTTCAACCGTATATATCTTTCTTGCCTTACCGCACATATCAAGTATCTGCTTAACCGGAATCGGTGAAACCAGAGTAAGGTTGATATGCTTACCTTTAAGTCCCTTATTTTTAAGTTCCTTAACAGCTTCATCACACTCGTGAGCGATTGTTCCGCAGGATACGATAACAAAGTCCTCTCCGTTATCTTCGGACATATGCGGCTTAATAAGATCTTCCTTCTGCTCATACAAAACAGGAGAATCCTCAAATACAGAAGATCCTCTGGGATATCTTACGGCACAGGGACCCTCACATACATTTACGGCATAATCAAGACAGTTACGAAGATCTGAATAGTCTCTGGGAGACAGCAAAGTCATGCCAGGAACAGAATTAAGATAAGTAATATCGTAAAGTCCGTTATGTGTATGTCCGTCATTACCAACAAATCCGGATCTGTCCACTGCAAACACTACATGATTATTCATGAATGACACATCGTGAATAATCTGGTCATACGCTCTCTGAAGGAATGAAGAATAAATGGCAACAACCGGAGTAAAGCCTGATACAGCCATACCGGCAGCCATGGTAACAGCATGCTCTTCAGCAATTCCGCAGTCAAAGAATCTGTCCGGATACTTATGAGCGAATCTGTCCAGACCGGTACCCTGAGCCATAGCTGCACTTATTGCAACTATATTCTTATTCTTTGCGGCAAGATCCGTAACAGCACCGGAGAAAGCGGAAGTATATGTAAGCTTATTAGCTGAAGCTACACCCTTATCCTTATCGAAAGGCCCTACTCCGTGATAATCGGAAGGATTCTGCTCTGCAAAAGAATATCCTTTACCCTTCTTTGTACATATATGAAGCAGAACAGGCTTACCCAGGTCCTTAACAGCATTAAGTGCGTTAATAAGAGCCTGCGTATCGTGACCGTCTATAGGACCGTAGTACAGTAATCCGAGATCCTCGAACATAGACGGAACCTGCTTATTTACAAGGAAGCGGAAGAAATTCTTAACCGACATTATAAGTTTAACCAGCGGCTTCCCGATAATCGGAAGATTCTTACCGATGAAGTTCTCTGTATTTCTCTTAGCAGAGATATAACCTGATGAGATACGAAGATTCTTCAGATATCTGGACATACCCCCGACATTCTTGTCGATACTCATCTCATTATCGTTTAAGATGACTGTCATCTTATTGCCGGCATGACCTAAGTCATTCAAAGCTTCATAAGCAAGACCTCCGGTCATGGCTCCGTCACCAATAATTGCTACTACATAGTCATCGTCACCCTTAAGATCTCTTGCCCTTGCCATACCGACGGCAGCAGATATGGATGTACTGCTGTGACCTGTATCAAAGACATCGTAAGGGCTCTCTGATCTTCTTGGGAAACCTGAGATACCACCCTTCTGTCTTAAGGTATCGAACTTGGAAAATCTTCCTGTGAGAAGCTTATATGAATAAGACTGGTGACCTACATCGAAGACAATCTTATCCTTCTTGTAGTCGAATACAGATAACAGTGCGACCGTAAGTTCAACCGTTCCGAGGTTGGACGCCAGATGTCCTCCGTTAGTTGATACTGTTGATATTATCTTCTCGCGAAGCTCTGCGCACAAAGCGGCTCTGTCCTTACTATTAAGACCTTTAAGGTAGTCAGGAGTTATATTGTCATTTAAATACTTATAATCCAAGATCAGTACTTCCTCTCTGCAAGAAATTCAGTAATGATCTTAAGATCCTTTATATCGTAACCCAGGCTCTCAAGAGCAGCCAAGTTATCAAGGCAGCCCTGATACTCGCCGTTCATCCTTGACTGAGCTTCTTCCATACCCAGAAGCGTAACAAAAGTAGACTTATGGTCACGCTCATCCTTGCCTGTGGATTTGCCGAGCAAAGAAGGATCTGCTTCAACATCAAGAATGTCGTCCTTTATCTGGAACAAAAGACCTATATGCATTGCATATTCCATAACCTGTGAAGCAACCTCAGCGGAAGCCTCCTTAAGGAAACAGGGAATCATACATGCAGCTGACAGCAAAGCACCTGTCTTCTTATCTTGAAGTTCATACAAAAGATCCGTGTCGATTGTCTTATCTTCGGAATCAAGGTCTATGCTCTGACCGCCAATCATGCCTTCAATACCGGCTTTGGATGCGATATATGAAGCAGCTCTGATCTTCGCCAGATCACCGCTCATACACTCTTTGAAAAGAATCTCATAAGCTCTGTTAAGAAGGTTGTCTCCGGCAAGAAGAGCGATACCCTCACCATATACCTTATGGCAGGTAGGCTTACCTCTTCTGAGGTCGTCGTCATCCATACAGGGAAGGTCGTCATGTATTAGAGAATAAGTGTGTATCATTTCGAGAGAAGTAGCATAAGGCAATACTTCATTTAAGTCGCATCCGAGAAGGCTGCCGAATAAGTACATAAGGCAGGGACGTATTCTCTTGCCGCCTGCAAGAAGGCTGTACATGGAAGCTTTGACGGTAATATCGTCTGAGAGTTCTTCAGGAAAAACCTTTTTAAGAGAAGGTTCGATCCATTCTCCCGCAAGGGTAATTAATTCTTTGGCATCCATTGTCACTGATCCTCCGCGAAAGGCTCTTCTTCAAGAGAATCCTTGTTAATTACAGCAATCTTCTTCTCTACTTCTGAAAGCTTCTTGTCGCAAAGAGACGCAAGCTTAACACCTCTTGTGTAAAGATCGAGAGAATCGTCAAGCGAACACTTGCCCGTACTTAACTTATCAACAATCCTGCTTAATTCTTCAATTGCATCTTCGTATAAAAACTTATCGTTATCAGCCAATTTTTGCATCTCCCTCATATATATCTTTTACTTCAACATTTATAGAACCGTCGGAAAAAACAAAATCAAGATTGTCTCCGATATTAAGTCCTTTTACTTCGGTTACGGCCCTGTCATCCTTAGTAGCATAAGAATAACCTCTCTTTAATACATTCATCGGGCCTAACATCTCTATACCGTCAATTATACTCTTAAGTCTATATCGGTGTTCGTTAACAAGTGCTTTACCGCTATTATCAAGATCCTTCTTAACAGCTTCAAGAGAAGTTCTTAAGGATTCGACATAAACCATAGGAGAGTATAAAGCCTTACTGTCTTTAAGAGCATCCAGCCTTCTTCTTTGAAGCTCAGCGTAGTTCATCAATGCCAGATTAAGCATACTCTTCTTATTCGCAAGATTAGTTATAAGTTCCTCATACTTACCTATGCAAAGCTCAGCGGCAGCCGTAGGCGTGGGAGCGCGAAGGTCAGCTACATAATCGCAGATTGTGTAGTCAGTCTCATGTCCTACTGCTGATATTACCGGAATTCTGCAGTCGTATATCTTCCTTGCAAGCTCTTCATTATTAAATCCCCAGAGGTCTTCAAGAGAACCACCGCCTCTGGCAATAATAATAACGTCTATATCATCTCTTGAAGAGAAATAATCAAGACCAGCCATTACATCCGGTGCACAGGCTTCCCCCTGGACCGCTGCCGGATACAAGAGAAGCGAATAAAAAGGATTACGCCTGTTTAAGGTATTAATGATATCGTGAATAACTGCACCTACAGGTGAAGATATAACACCTATTCTTTCAGGAAGAACAGGAATATGAAGCTTATGTTCCTGGGCAAAAAGACCTTCGGCTGAAAGCTTCCTGTGTAAAAGCTTCATCTGCTCGGCAAGATCACCCTTACCCTTCTGAGCCATTGCAAAAGCTTTAATCTGAAATCTGCCTGAAGCTGAATATATTGCACAGCTTCCGGTAAGAACGACCTTCATTCCGTCCTTGGGAGTAAAGTTCAGTCCCTGAAGATAGCTTTTAAACATAACACAGCTTATCTGGGATTCTGCATCTTTTAATGTAAAGTATGCATGACCGCTGGATCTGTAAATTGTGAGATTGGATATTTCTCCCGTAACAGACAAAGAAGCTGTTCCCGGATCATTCGAGAGCAGCTCATTGGCATAGCTGTTAAGTTGTGTTACAGATTCAAAAGTATACATAAGACAGGCCCTTAAAGGCTCTTCTCGTAGCTGGATAAAACTCCGTTAATATAAGAAGATGAATCCTCTGCACCGTACTTCTTGGAAAGCCTTACAGCCTCGTTGATAGTAACACTTACGTGGACATCATCGTTGTTCTCAATCTCATAAGCGGCAGTCTCAAGAATAGCTCTGTCGAGCTTGGGAATTCTGTTAATAGACCACTTCTTAAGGAATTTGGAAAGCTTGTTGTCAATCTCTTCCCTGTTATCCATAACTCCGAGCACTGTGCTCATGAAGTATTCCTTATCGTCTTCCAAAGAAGGGTTGGCTTCAAGATAAATCTTAAGCTGATCCATAAGTTCTTCCTTACGGAAATCAGTCTGGTATATAAAGAAAACTACTGCTTCACGTGTCTCGATTCTGCTCATCGTACTCCTCCGGGCGGAAGTATTCTGTCAAGGAACTTCTTGAACTTGCCTGTATCGCTGAAGAGGAAAGCTCCAACAAAGAATCCGACCGCCGTAAACAAAATTATAAAAAGTGTCTTGAATAAACCGAAGACACAAATAAGTATACCTGCTATAAAGAAAGCAAAAGCACAAAGTGCACCTGCTTTGGTATTCTCTAACTTCTCAAAAAGCTTCGTTAAGAACCTTTCCATATATTACCTGCCTTCAACCTTTGCTACGACGGGTTCAACTCGGCTTACCTTAACGAATACATTCTCTACAATAATACCGGTATATCTCTCGATATCCTTCTTAACCTTCTCCTGTACCTTGGACATGGAAGTAGGGATCTCGGTATTGGAATACAATACCGCATTGATGTTGACCTTTATCGCACCATTCTTTGCAGAAGTAACACGAGCCTTAGCGCTCTTTATACCAACCTGAGCAGACTTGGCGGAATTCAAAGCAATACTCTCAAGAGCATCTGCTCCGATATCAACTGAACCGATATCGGTTCTTCTTAGCTTAGTCTTATAAAGTCTTCCTGAAGTAATAAGTGTAGAAATAGAAGTTACACAACTTACGATTACAATAAGAAGAATCGCAAGATATACAAACTTGCTTCTGGGATCATTAACAACAGATGCCAGAGGAGACAGGATATCGGCAAAGATACCGTCATCAATAAGAGCATACAAAAGGATGATGGATAACAGTGAAATAATCACTGAGTATATAAACATCAAGACTCTCATAAAACCATTCATTCTTCTTCTACCTCCTGTTGCTCTTCTTCCTGCGGCAGCTCACGTACTCCGCAAACATAGACATCAACGGATTCAACATCAAGTCCGGTAAACTTCTCTACATCCGACTTAACACGTTCCTGTATCTCCCAAGCAACTTCAGGAATAATCTTACCATAAAAAACGACAGGATATACAGTAATGGAAGTGATGTCATTTTGTGTCTGTCCAAAGACAACACGAACACCCTTTCCTTCGTGCACTACTCCTGCCTTCTCTTTAAGCGCTACCGCAAAAGACGGAACAAGTTCAGCTACTCCGTCGATCTGCATGGCAGCTTCAGCTGCATACTGGGCTACGAAGCCCTGCGTCATCGACCGATCGCCTTTTATCGATTCTGATAATATATTCTCACTCATAAGGTACGCTCTTGCTTTATAAAAAAGTATGGTGATCCGGTGCAGCAATTACACCGGATCACCTGATTTACAGATAATTATGCTCTCTCGAGATACTCGCCTGTTCTTGTATCAACACGGATTCTCTCGTTCTGGTTAACGAAGAGAGGAACCTTAACGACAGCACCTGTCTCAAGTGTTGCATACTTGGAAGCGTTGTTAGCTGTATCACCCTTAACACCGGGCTCACACTCTGTGATCTCAAGCTCAACTGTGATAGGAAGCTCAACGGAGAAAATCTCACCCTTGTAGGAAAGAACCTTACAAATCATCTCTTCCTTAAGGAACTTGATAGCATCGCCGATAGACTCTGCGTGAATCGGGATCTGCTCGTAAGACTCCTGGTCCATGAAATAGTAAAGCTCACCATCAGAATAGATATACTGCATATCTCTTCTGTCAAGCTGAGCCTGCTCAAACTTCTCGTTAGGGTTGAAGGATCTCTCAACTACGGATCCTGTCTTAACATTCTTATACTTTGTTCTAACGAAAGCAGCTCCCTTACCGGGCTTAACGTGCTGGAACTCAACTACCTGATAGACCTGGCTGTCCATCTCGAAGCAAATTCCGTTTCTGAAATCGCCTGCACTGATCATAATAATCTCCTTTGCTTAATGCTTTAGTTCATAGTTATTGACAATTTGTTATTTTAATAAAAGACTTCAATATCTGCAAGTACTAGATTTAACAATGTATTTGGGCAAAGTATTTAAGAAATGATAAATATTTGTTCAAACTATTATAAAAGTACTTGTTTGAAGGCTTTTTAATGTTATATTGAATGCGTTAATAAAGAAATCCCAAATATTAATAGGACCGGAGCAAGCACTATGAATAAGAAAGTTTTAACTACTCTTGCAGCATTTATGACCTTTACGGTATTCTTCTGCACTTCCTGCAGCAAGAATGCAGACTCTTCCGTACTCGCTGAATCACAGGATTCAGAAGTTACTGAAGCTACTACTACAACGAATATTCAGGAATCTACTGTTCAGTACAGTCAGATAATGGGTTCCGTATCCGGCAGCACATACACAAACACCAATTCCGGTCTTACAATTACTGCTCCCGAAGGCTGGAGCGTATTAAACTCTACTGAGAAGTCAGCCTTCTGGAACAACGACGATAACATCAGAACTGCAAATGACGAGCTCTCCTTTAACGATATTGCTTACGAATCAGTATTTAAGGCAGACAACGGAGACTATATGAGCATTATGCTTTTATACGTTCCCGGTGCATCTGAAGAAGACTATTCCGCAGTACTCGGAATAGATACATTCGATTCAATCAGATTGGGAGACAAGGATGTAGCCGTAACTTACGGAAGCTATGATGTAGACGGAAGTGAAATTAAGACAGCAACTGTAATCGATTACAACAACAACACAATGGTTGTTATTACAGTAAACTGCTTCACAGATGAAGATCTTCAGAGTACTCTCAGCAACATCAGTTTCAGCTGAATTATACATTAGAATATTTTTGAGCCGTCTGCAGAGCAGGCGGCTTTTTTTACGAGCAAAAAACGGACAGACTTCTGACCGGCAACCGGATTGCTGACTTGCTCTTTTATACTGCATCCGAAGAATAAACCGAATGGAAACCCGAGCACATCAACCGAGTACACAAAACAATTTCTTAAAATT
>JAKSRK010000035.1 GCA_024403655.1 Saccharofermentans sp.
CTTAATAGTTCTGTTATTCGGCCTGTTTGCTCGCAACTTTCTTAGGAGTCTTAACCTTGACGTCCTTATTCTTTATGACAGAGAAAACAAAATCTTTTCCGTCGTAGTCAATCGTAAGGCCTGCACAATTGTTAAGTTCACCTTCAAGATACATATCAGCAAGCTTGTCTTCTATGTTCTTTCTGATTTCTCTTCTCAAAGGTCTTGCACCGTACTTGGGATCGTATCCTACTTCAGCAAGACGGTCGCCCGCAGCCTCAGTCATCTTACCCTTAATGCCCTTCTCTTCAAGCTGAGTATAGACCTCCTTCATCATGATGTCGGCGATCTTTCTGATTTCTTCCTTTGTAAGCTCCTTGAATATAATCGTATCGTCAACACGGTTAAGGAACTCAGGTCTGAATGTCTCCTTCAGAGCGGAATCAACCTTGGACTCAAGAGCTTCCTCCGTACCGCTGAAGAAACCGATAGTAGGAGCCTTAGCGGAGTTGCCGGCATTGGAAGTCATGACGATAATCGTATTCTCAAAGTTAACATGAAGACCATGGCTGTCAGTAAGACGACCTTCATCAAGAAGCTGGAGCAAAAGATTAAAGACGTCATGATGTGCCTTCTCAATCTCATCGAATAGAATTACACAGTAGGGCTTTCTTCTTACCTGCTCTGTAAGCTGACCGGAATCTTCGTGACCTACATAGCCCGGAGGAGAACCGATAAGCTTACTTACGGAATGAGACTCCATATACTCGGACATATCGATTCTGATAAGAGAATCTTCAGTATCGAACATTACCTCAGACAAAGCCTTAACAAGCTCAGTCTTACCTACACCGGTAGGACCAACAAAGATAAAGGACGAGGGCTTATTCTTCTTGGCAAAGCCGGATCTGTTCCTTCTTACAGCGGCAGCAACAGCCTTTACAGCCTGATCCTGACCTATAACTCTCTCATGAAGTCTCTCTTCAAGATGGATGAGCTTCTCGGTCTCTGTCTCAGAAATAGACTTCAAAGGAATTCCTGTCCACATCTCTACTACCCTGGCAATATCCTCCTTGGTAATAGGATCGGGCTTCATGGAATCTCTTAAGTCATCGTAGTCCTTCTTGGACTGCTCTGCCTTGGCGCGAAGCTCAGCTACCTTCTCGTAGTACTTCTCGCGCTCCTCAAGATCCAATTCTTCAAGCTTCTCGACCATGGCAGAATATTCTGCATTAGCCTTATTAAGGTTCTCTTCTGTCTCCTTAATCTTTACAAGCTTGATATTGTTAAGATTAGCTCTTGAACCTGCTTCATCGATAAGATCGATAGCCTTATCGGGAAGATATCTGTCAGTTATATATCTCTTGGAAGCCTTTACTGCGAACTCGATTATCTCATCAGAATATGTGACATAGTGATGCTCTTCGTAGTAATCCTTGATACCCTTAAGAATATCAATTGCTACTTCAACCGACGGTTCATCAAGAATGACCTTCTGGAATCTTCTCTCAAGAGCAGAGTCCTTCTCAATCTTCTTATATTCTGCAGTTGTTGTAGAACCGATAATACGAAGTTCACCTCTCGCAAGAGCAGGCTTTAAGATATTGGCTGCATTGGTAGATCCTTCAGAATCTCCTGCACCCATAATCGTATGAAGTTCATCTATAACGAGAATGATATTCTCTTCTCTCATGGCTTCATTAATGACACCCTTAATACGGCTCTCGAACATACCTCTGAACTGAGTTCCTGCAACCATTGCCGGAAGGTCGAGCTGCCATACCTGCATATTAAGAAGCTTAGCAGGTACTTCACCGTTAACAATCTTTGTAGCAAGACCCTGAGCAACTGCTGTCTTACCTACACCGGGAGCACCGATTAATACGGGATTGTTCTTGCTTCTTCTGTTAAGAATCTGAACAACTCTCTCAATCTCCTTATCTCTTCCGAGGATACGGTCAATCTTGCCTTCTGCAGCTCTTGCAGTAAGGTTAGTACCGAATTCATTAAGGAACTTAAGTCTTCTCTTGGAATTCTTGCCGCCGTCCTTTTTGTCGGAACTCTTCTTATTCTTATTCATTCCTATAGAATTCATAAGAGCTTCGAAAGGATTAGCCGAAGCGTGATGCTCCTTATCCTCATCGTCGGAAGGGACATCTTCGCCGCCGCCGATATCAGCTACGCCGACACCGGAACTGTCGTCTTCAAAATCAAAATCCTCATCATCGGAATCATCTCCGAGTCCGCCGAAATCATCATTAGCTATTGCCTTAAAGAATTCCGTAGGATCATTCATGATTCCTGCATTGCCGGCAAGTGACTCGAGCTTGTCACTCATCTCGTCAATATTCTCTTCCGTTATACCTGCAGCGGAAAACATATCCGACAAGCCGGCATATCCGGATTCATATGCGCACTTGATGCAAAAACCTTCATCTATGCGTCTGCCGTTCTCATAGCGGCTGGTAAAGACAATCGCCTGTCTCTTACCGCAAACTGAACATAATGACATATTTATACTCCGTTCTCTTTGACTTTACGTCTGACTCGAGGTCCGGTCTCAATCTCAAATGCCTCGCTCTCAAGTCGTTCATTGTCGATAAATGACATTCTTGATGCATACTGTCCCTTCTCTTTTGCCGAAGCAAGTATAGGCTTTAAGAACATACCCGTGTAGGAATTCTCCGTAGCGGCTATCTGTTCAGGTGTGCCGCATGCTACTATCTCTCCTCCGCGGTCTCCGCTGTCGGGACCAAGATCTATCAGATAGTCGCACGTCTTTATCACATCAAGGTTGTGTTCAATAACGACAACAGTATTCTTATTTTCTGTAAGACGCTGTAAAATGTCAACAAGCTTGTGAACATCAGCTATGTGAAGTCCTGTAGTAGGCTCGTCAAGCACATATAACGTCTTGCCGGTGGATCTCTTTGACAACTCAGCTGCCAGCTTGATCCTCTGAGCTTCACCGCCCGACAACTGAGTCGACGGCTGTCCCAGCTTTATATAACCTAATCCTACATCCTTAAGCGTTTGAACTTTGCGGAAAATGTTAGGCACTGCAGCAAAGAATTCACACGCTTCATCTACGCTCATATCGAGTACATCGGATATATTCTTCCCTTTGTATTTAACTTCAAGCGTCTCCCTGTTATATCTTTTACCTTTACATACGTCACACTTAACGTAGATATCAGGAAGGAAATGCATCTCAATCTTATTAAGACCGTCACCGCTGCAGGCTTCACATCTGCCGCCCTTAACGTTAAAGCTGAATCTTCCGTTCTTATAGCCTCTCTTCTTGGCATCGGGAGTCCCTGCATATAAAGCTCTTATCAGATCAAACACTCCGATATATGTGGCAGGATTACTTCTTGGAGTTCTTCCTATGGGAGACTGATCTATAACGATAATCTTATCAAGATTACTGTATCCCTTTATATCTGAGCACTTAACCTTATACTTTCTCGCACCGTTAAGCTCATGTGACAATACCGGAACCAGAGTTGAGTTAATAAGTGAACTCTTACCTGAACCCGATACACCCGTAATACATGTAAAAAGACCCAAAGGGATATCGACATTAATATTCTTGAGGTTATTAACCTTAGCACCTAAGATACTGAGCTTACTGTCACCTACAGGTCTTCTGTCCGAAGGAACGGGAATAAACTTCTTGCCGCTTAAGTACTGACCGGTAGCGGACTGCTCACACTTCATTATGTCGTCCAGACTTCCTGCAGCTACTATATTACCTCCGTTAACGCCGGCTCCGGGTCCCACATCAACTATAAAGTCTGCTTCCCTCATGGTATCTTCGTCATGCTCTACAACAAGAACGGAGTTACCCAGGTCTCTTAACTTGGTAAGTGTATTTAAAAGCTTGCTGTTATCCCTCTGGTGAAGACCTATGGAAGGCTCATCGAGAATATAAAGAACACCCTGAAGGCCTGAACCGATCTGGGTAGCAAGTCTGATTCTCTGCGCTTCACCGCCTGACAAAGTAGCCGCTGGTCTGTTAAGAGTCATGTAGTCAAGACCAACGTCAATCAGGAACTGAAGTCTAGCATTAATCTCTCTTAAGATGGGATCAGCTATCTGTGAGCTGCGCTTATCAAAAGTAAGCTTCTCACAGAAAGAACTGCAGTCCCTTACCGACTTTGAAGTAAGCTCGGATATATTAAGCTTATTAATACGTATCGAAAGGCTTTCCTTCTTAAGTCTCATGCCGTCGCAGCAGGGACACAGGTTTATGCTCATATACTGCTCATAACTTGCCTTGGCATCTTCAGAGTAAGATTCGTTATATCTTCTCATTATGCTGGGAACAAGACCTTCCCAGGCAGCATAGTAATCACCTTTACGGTCGTAAATGCTGTTGCTGGTATCAATCTTCATCTTAACGCCGTCATTACCGTAAAGAATAATGTCCTGAATCTTCTTGGGAAGCTTACAGTATGGTGTATCAAGTGAGAAATCGTACTTCTCTGATATAGCAACGATAAATCCGCGGCCCCAGCTCTTGGGATCGTCGAAGTTCCAGCCGCCCGCTCTGATGGCACCGTCATTTATGGACAACTTGGGATCACTGATGCAAAGATCGGGATCGACTCTCGTAAGCACACCGATACCGGAACACTCAGGGCAAGCTCCAAAAGGATTATTAAAGGAGAAGCTTCTCGGAGAGACTTCGGCATAGGATATACCGCAGTCAGGGCATGAGAGATTCTGAGAGAATACGGTCTCTGATACATCATATGTTCTAAGTCCGTCTTCGTCTTCTTTGGCAACCTGTACCTCAACAACAAGTGTACCTTCGGCAAGCTTAAGTGCCGTCTCACAGGAATCGTTGATTCTGCCTCTGTTGTCTTCTCTTACGACAAGTCTGTCAACTACAACATATATCTCATGCTTCTTATTCTTATCGAGCTTAATATCCTCGTCGAGTTCATACATGGAACCGTCAATACGGACTCTTACATAACCGTCCTTCCTATAGGCTTCGAGCTGCTTAACGAATTCGCCCTTCTTGCCCTTTACTACAGGAGCCATTATGATCATTCTGGTTCCTTCCTGATAGCACATAAGCTTATCTACTATCTGGTCTATGGACTGCGACTTAATGTGCTTACCGCACTTATAGCAGTAAGGCTGGCCTACACGTGCATAAAGGAGTCTGAAGTAATCGTATATCTCGGTTACGGTTCCTACGGTAGATCTGGGATTCTTGCTGGTAGTCTTCTGATCAATTGATATGGCGGGAGACAATCCTTCTATATTATCTACATCTGGCTTCTCCATCTGACCGAGGAACATTCTCGCATAAGAAGACAAAGACTCAACATAGCGTCTCTGACCTTCAGCATATATCGTATCGAATGCAAGAGAACTCTTGCCCGATCCCGACAAGCCCGTAAGCACTACAAGCTGGTCTCTCGGAATATCGATATTTATATTCTTAAGATTATGTTCTCTGGCACCTTTGACCCTTATATACTTATATTCTTTCATCAGTTGAATCCTCATATAGAATTTATGTTCGGTTATTCTTACAGGTCATAGTTTAACACATATAAAAAAAAGTACAATAAAATACTTGCCAAGTCTCAAAAGCTATGTTAACATACTTGAGCGTTTGAAACGGCCCCATGGTCAAGCGGTTAAGACGGCGCCCTCTCAAGGCGCAATCACGAGTTCGATTCTCGTTGGGGTCACCAATAAAGGTCAGGTATCACACCTGACCTTTTCTTTTGCTTATTTTTGCTCAAATAATAAATTTAAAACCTTACTGATTCTGGAGATCTATTGTAATAGTAAAGATATAGTCCTTTGCTTCGGCAGAGATCTTCCCTCCGAGAATAAGAATGAACTGCTTTGCTATGGCAAGGCCGAGACCTGTACTTCCCTTTGTACGTGACACATCTGTTGTATAGAACTCATCAAAGACGTGTGCAGTATCGGTCAGGTTCTCATCGTCGGCTATCTCATTTCGGAATACAAGCCTCTTATTCTCTGTATCAAGATTAATAGTAAGAGCGCCCTTACCGTGCTTGTAAGCATTTCCTATGATGTTATCGAATACTCTGAGGAGCATTATCTTATTGGAAAGAATCATGCAGGAATTGCCTTCGTGGTTAAAGACAATCTGTCTGTCGGAATTGGAAAAGTTGTCAAAAAAGCCTACGATGGAGTCCTCAAGAACTGCGATAAGGTTGATGGTCTCAAGTTCCGGAGGGGCGTCGTTGGAGATTATCTTGGAAAATTCAAAGAAAGAATCCGTAAGCATATAAAGACGGTCGAGCTTCTCTGAGATTACTTCAAGAGTCTGCTCCTGGTCGTCCTGACTGATATTGCCTCTCTTCATAAGATCTATATACGCGATAGCAGAGGTAAGAGGGGTTCTGAGGTCATGAGAAATATTGGTCATCATCTGATCGAGGTCATGACGCTTACGCTTATACATGACTCTCTCATCCTTATACGCATCAAGAAGATCGTTTATCTCATTTACAACGCTCTTCTCTGCAGGAGTTCCTACTACCGTATGAAGATTCTCCCTGCTCTCTGTCGTATTAATACGCTTAAGGGATTCACGGATATTATTAAGGACGTGAGTCTGAAGAAGAAGTGTAACAAGAAGAAACAGGCATATTGCCGCCAGAATAATAACCGCCGCTGTCATATGTCCTCCTTCGTTTGCCTTACATTAATCAATATATCACACATCATCCCTGCTCCTCGAGAACACTCTTATAATAATCCTCAAGAGAGATACCCGTCTCCTGCACACCGTAAATTCTAATATTCTTATAAACAAGATTTTTAACTATCTCGCTAGTGTCAGAGAAGCGGTAGATAATAAGCCTGTTCTCGTCCGCGATTTTATAGTCGTAAAGTCCGAGTTCATTCTCAAGAACGAGCGTAGTCTTTTTAACATCGTCGCATCTGATATAAAGACCTCTTTTGCACTGCTCCTTAAGTTCCGTCTTGGTAAGCTGCTTAATAATCTTGCCTTTATCAAGAATAATAAACCTGTTTGCTACCGAATAAAGCTCAGTAAGAATATGGTTAGAGATAACAAAGGTAGTCTCAAATTCAGAATTGAGCTGTCTGAACAGTTCTCTCATGGAGCTTATTCCCATAGGGTCCAAAGCATTGGAAGGCTCATCGAGAAATACAAGTTCCGGCTCATCCATAAGCGCAAAAGCTATAGCCAGACGCTGCTTCATACCCATGGACATAGCTTTGAACTTTTTATTCTTATCTTCGGCAAGGCCTGTAACTCTCAGTATGTAATCAACCTTAAGCTCATCTGCAACACCCTTCTGTATGCAAAAATACATAAGATTCTCATAAGCAGTAAGTTCTGCAAAAAACGAAGGGGTATCAATCATGGATCCTGTTCTGAAACGAACTCTCTCCGCCTCGGTATCCTTAACGCCGAGCATCTCATAGCTGCCGTCATAGTTTGTTATAAGACCTGAGAAGATTTTAAGCATCGTAGTTTTGCCTGCACCGTTTCTTCCGATTATTCCGCATATATCTCCGCGGTAAACGGTGAAGTTAATATCGTTCAGCGCTCTTGTCTTTCTATAGTTCTTTCCTATTCCGTTTGCTCTTAAAACGACGTCTCTCATAACAACTTCTCCTTATTCCGTTCTTCTGTTGGTGTGAAGCCAGAACAGAAAAACCGAGATTAAAGACAGCGCCAGTGCAAAAAGCGCCACATATATTCTAAAGCCGACATAAGGCTCGTAAACAATATATCCCATGATTACGGTAGGAAGATAATATCCCGTTCTGATACCGCTCGACAGAGCTATCAGAGGGACAAATATCGCCGCCAGAAAGTAAGAATACTTTCTGACAACAGCAGCGATAAAAATAAGAAAACAAGTCCAGCCAATAACAGGAACCGCCTGCCACAAAGTAACTAGCAGAACATTAGGGAAATAAGTAGACCTGTATCCTTTATGAAGCAAAAGATTAAGAATATATATCGTGAGGTTTTGTATAAACAAAATCGAAGTGTTTATATATACGGCAGTAACGGTCTTATATATTGGAATCTTTTTAATACTCTTCCCGCATATAATCGAATTCTTAAGAAGGCCTTCCGAATACATCGAACACACGAGCGTACCCACAGTAAAGATACTTTCGATAAGAACACCATAATTATACGAGATGAGCTTAAGGTCACTAAAAGGCGACGAAGCTTCAACAAAATGCGTATCAAAAATCGGCTCGAAAGGCTTCAGCGTAAAAACAGCTCTTACCTGCAGCGCCAAAAAGAGACAAATAACAAGCCATACTGTCTTTGAACGGAATAAACGGTACATATCCGCCTTGATGCTGTTAATCATTTAAGCGTCCTCCTCTTAAAGAAGGAATAACCGATAAAGTAAGTAACAAAGAACACTACAACCGGATAAAACATGCACAGGAACTTGAAGCCGACATCCGCCTTAAAGAAGACGGCAGACATCATGCCCATCATGGAGTAATCGAGAATATCAGGACGAACAATACCCTTCCTTGTTATAAGATAAACCGCAATCAGCATCTGAATATAAGGGTAAGCTATCTCAATAATATAAACGATAAATCTGTTCCAGACGACAAAGATAAGCATGGCCGCAGCACAAATAATGCAGAAGGTCGGAAACAGCCCGAGAATATAAGCAGCCATATAATCGAGAAGCATCGAAGAGTGATGCATTCCGTTCAGTCCGAAGTTCATCAGATAAATTAGCATGAAAGCCAGAAGACGGAACAAAAGCGCAATAACAAAAGTATTTACAATCTTGGATTTATATATCCTCCGTCTGGTATTTCCGTCAATGACAAGGCAGGAGACATTCTCTCCGGATATTACGATATCCGTCAGAAAGCACAGAAAAAACACGATACTCCAGTCGCTTGTGGCAACTGTTATATCAGGGCACCAGGAAGACCTGGAAAATACCTTTTTAAGTTCAGATCTGGGTACAGCTCCGCTATGCTCCTGATTATATTCAGCTCGCTTTTTTACGAAGGAAACATACTCATCGTCACTGTAGTCAATATGTCTTACTATATCTTCGGAAGCAGACGATATGTCATAATCCGCATAACTTATAAGAAGGCCGTAATCCCACAATGCATAAAAAGAGATTGCGAGATATATGACGAATCCAATAATCATTATCTTATTTCTGAACACTCTGAAGATGTCAGATATTAAGGAATGATAGTAATACTTCACCTGCTCAGTTACCGGCCTTCATCCTGTAGCCTATTCCCCACACGGTCTCAATGTACTCGGTGTCGGGATCATATTCCTTGAGCTTCTTTCTGACCTTGCTTATATGAACATTGATTGTATTATCGTCAGCCTCGCTGTCATAATGCCAGGCCTTCTCAAAGATCATGCTCTTGGTACAGGTCTTGCCGCCGTTCTCAGCGAGAAGACATAAAAGTTCGAATTCCTGCTTGGAAAGTTCAAGAAGATTACCTTTGACATAAGCTTCCCATTCATTAGGCTTAATCTCGAGATTCTTAATCTTTATGATGCGCTCATCAGCAGCTGCTGCTCCACCGGCAGTGCTACGAAGTCTTGCGGTAATTCTGGCAAGAAGCTCATCATTATGGAAAGGCTTAGTTACATAATCATCTGCTCCGAGAGCAAAAAGATCTACCTTGGCGGATATATCATTAACAGCACTCATGATGATTATCGGAATATCCTTCTTGGCCTTAAGATCCTTAATTATGTCCTGACCGGATCTTCCGGGAAGCATGAGATCAAGAAGAATCAGGTCAACATCACTGATATCAACAAGAAGTCCTTCCGTACCGGAATAAGCTCTTACAACCTCGTATCCGTTACCTTTCAGAAGAATTCCCAATACATTCTGTATTTCCTGATCATCCTCGATAATAAAAATCTTTTTCATCCCAATATCTCCTTATTCACTGTATTTGCCATTTTAACATAACAAGACAGGCTTGGATGAAGATGGTCACCGCTGTCATATCCGTCTTTGAACTTCGACGGATCGGCAGAATCCCTGACGGCCATATCAAAATCCACACAAGCATCAAAATCGGAAGAAGTACGAAGATAGTCATTAAACTCATTTCTTATCTTCTCCCTGAAATCAGCATACGTCCTCCACCCCTTGATTGGCAATAGTGTTCCCGAATAAATCTTAATATCTTTTTCACGTGCGTGCTTAACGTAAATATCCTTTACACCTTCAATAAGATCTTCTGCGGTCGGCATATCAGACCAGGGTCTGAAAGGATTAACGTCACTTCCTACCGGATGGATAATATCGTTTATTCCGTGCTGAATAATGACTGAAGAGACTCCTGCAGTATTCATTTCAATGGGAAATCTGGTACTCCCCTTAAGTCCGTATGCAGCATAAGTGATGCAGTCATACTGCCTTAATATCCTGGTTCCGCTTACTGCTCTTCTGATAATCGAAGTATTCTCATATCCTTCTTCAAAGCATCTTTGAATCAGAAAATCAGGCCATGCCTGGGCGGTAATGGAATCGCCATAGCAGATTAAAGCCTTATTCTTCTCTTCAGTAAAGACATCGATGGTATTAAGAAAATAAAACCAGCTTGTCTTACGTGTCAGATCGGCAGGAAGCGTACTGCTGTCGATAAAATTACCATAGCTGTACCAGCCCTTAGACAAGGGTCCTGTTATAAGAACTCCGGCATTCATCTGAGTATAATCCTCAAGATAAATACTTACGGATATGGTGTCACCTCTTCTGATATCCATAGAGACGGAATCGGTCACTATCTCTTCGCCGGGAGCTATAAGAAGATCCTCCGAACCGCCAAGATAAAGAGTCTTC
This sequence comes from Saccharofermentans sp., assembly GCA_024403655.1. Classification (GTDB taxonomy): domain Bacteria; phylum Bacillota; class Clostridia; order Saccharofermentanales; family Saccharofermentanaceae; genus Saccharofermentans. The sequence goes on from JAKSRK010000035.1 coordinate 10,839, forward strand.
AAAGTAGCAATATCTGCCTTATCTTCTGCCATATTCAAAGCTACGGCAGCCTTAAGCTTAACAGGCTCTGTACCTGTAAGATTGCTGAATCTGATCCTTATCTTATCCGCATCAAAGCACATTTTTATCGGATAGCGCAGTGTAATATCCTTCGCATAAGAACTTGCAGTTCTGTCTGTAACAGATGTTGCATTGCCCCAGCAGGCAACCCACTTGGTAAAATTACTCATGAATATCTCTCGTCAATTACTCTCTGTGTTTTCTTCTCTGATCTCGGAAGAAGTCCGAGCTCAACTACTTTAACAATAGGTGTGAAGCCGATTTTGGATTTTACGGACTCGGCGATTCTCTTTGACAGAAGTTCGAAGTCATATTCACCCGTTGTCTCTACATATATTCTCATAGTATCTCTTCCGTCGAGGTGAGATATCCTGATCTGGTATTCGCTGGACAACTCAGAGAAGGACTTAAGGACTTCCTCAATCTGTCTTGGGAATACATTAACACCCTTTATCTTCATCATGTCATCTGTTCTTCCCTGAATGATGTCTATTCTGGGATAGGAGCAGCCGCAGGGACATTCTCCGGGGATAATTCTGGAGAGGTCATGCGTACGATATCTGATAAGAGGAGCACCCTCCTTAACGAGAGTAGTTATAACAATTTCACCCCACTGCCCGTCAGGAACATTCTCACCTGTCTCAGGATCAATTATCTCAAGGTAGAGATAATCATCCCAATAGTGAATACCAGTATCGTACTTACAGTTGATTCCGATTCCCGGACCGTATATTTCCGTAAGTCCGTAGATATCGTAAAGCTCAATACCAAGCTCACCTGAGATTCTCTTTCTCATCTTCTCGCCCCAGCGCTCAGAACCGATTACGCCCTTCTTAAGGCAAATCTTATCCTTTATACCGCGCTTCTCAATCTCCTCTGCAAGAAGGAGAGCATAAGAAGAAGTGGCACATATAACGGTGGACTTCATGTCCATCATCATCTGAAGCTGCTTGTCTGTATTACCGGGACCCATGGGGATAACCATCGCACCAAGCTTCTCGGCACCTGCCTGAAAGCCGATACCGGCAGTCCAGAGGCCGTAGCCGGGAGTAATCTGGATTCTGTCCGTATTTGTTATGCCCGCGAATTCATAGCAACGCTTAAACATGGTAGCCCAGTCATCTACGTCTTTTGCAGTATAAGGAATGATGACAGGAAGTCCTGTTGTACCGGAAGAAGAATGAATTCTAACTATCTCCTCCTCGGGTGCCGTCATAAGACCGAGAGGATAAGCTTCTCTAAGATCTGCTTTCTCCGAGAAAGGAAGCTTTGCAAAATCCTCGGCTGTTTCCACCTTCTCCACTCCGGCTTCCTGAAGCTTCTTTCCATAAAAGCTGCCGGCAGAGATTAAAGCCTTAATTCTGCTGTTAACCTGTTCAATCTGTTTGTCACTGATTCTCATTTACATTCACCTCTGTTATATTAATTCAATCAAAACCGCATCCAGATTCACTTCGACGTTAGTAGAATCTCCGACATCATAAGCAACGCTGTACATGCCTTCGTCCAGATGGTAAAGCCCAAGCACATGAGGACCTTTATCCTTCTCATCCGAAGCTATCTCATCTCCGCAGCCGTCAAACAAAGCACAGCTTCCGCTGTCGGAACTGATATAGACAAGATACACACCGCTTTGAGTTACTTCCACATCATATACACGTTCCCTTACTATACTTGTAAGCATTATGCTGTCATCAACGACTCTCCCTGTTCTTAAGTATAACCCACCGACTCCCATAAAAAGCAAAAGCATGCTTAATGCTGTCGCAACAAGGACCTTAATTCTGCCCGGCTTATTCTGAAGCAAAAGGCTGTTACCTGCTACAAAAAGAAGCGGAGCCATAGCTCCCATAAAGCAGAAAGCAAAAGTATAATCCTGAGGGTTTACTTCAACGGAATTTGCTCCCACAAAGGAAGGCAGAATGCTTATAAAGTTATTGGCAAAATGAAATATCACAGGAAAAAGAATATTGTTCTTTTTTACCATCAGATACGACAAGATAGCACCAAGACACATGGTATTGAGGAAACGTCCGGGAGATAAGTGAAAAAGCCCGAAGAATACTCCCATTACTAATACTATGACGTAGTCTTTGCCTACTGCTCGAAAGTGAGACAGAACCGCCCCCCTTTCGAGAGCTTCCTCACAAACTGCAGGAAGAAGAACAACGCTAACAAAAAGCAAAATAGGATTATAGCCGGATACGAAGGACTGAATGTAAGATGATTCACCCAAAGCGGAAGGAATAAGTCTCATGCTGATGCCGAGAAGAACTACGTTAAGAAAAATACCGCCTATAATGAAAAAGACAAGACCCATAGCTTCCCTTAATGAGATTCTCTTCACGGGAAAAACTTCCTTCAAAGGAGTCTTGTGAATAATAGAAACCGTTACTGCCATAAGAAGCAGTATAATCTCAGTTATACAAAGGCCTGTAAGACCCAGTCTTAGCTGAAGAAATGCTCCTGCAAAAAAGATAAAAAGAATCGCAAAAAACTGGAGCGCTATGCCCTGCGATATCTTCCAGCTTTTTTGTTCAGTCAACCTCTCCATAGAGCCTCCGTTAAGCAATAAAGTTATTATAATTCAACATATAAAAATAATCTAACCGGACAGGCAGTAAAAAACGTTCAATCGCATACGATTTTTATTGTAGAGTGATGGCGAATATTGTAAAATATCCGAGGAAATTAGGGATGGAAAGGAACAATTCAAATGGCAACTTTGTGTAAAAATTGCGGAGGGCCTCTGATTTTTGAGCCCTCAAACGGCAAGATGAACTGCAAGATATGCGGTTCAACCTTTGACGTTAATGAGATTGAGATTACCGACAGAGAACTACTTGAAGAGATTAAGGTTCTGTCGGCAAAGGAAGTATTCGGAGCTGATACAGCAGGTTACTACGACTGTCATATATACACCTGCAGCAGCTGTGGCGGTGACGTTATTCTTAACAAAACCGAGTCTTCGACATACTGCCTCTACTGCGGTAATCCTACTATTGTATTCAACAGAGTCTCAAAACAAAAAAGACCTGAGTTCATACTGCCTTTTAAGGTCACAAGAGAAAGAGCGGTTGAACTCATCAGACAGGAAGTCAAAAAAGGCTTTTTTGTACCTAAGGAAATCAGGAATTTTGACCCGGAACTTGTAAGAGGTATCTATATCCCCTACTGGATAGTAAACGGTACTCACTACAACGCTGCCTTCATTAAGGAAACAGTCACAGAGCGCAACTCGAATTCCAGGAATTCTCGTTCTCGTGTTGAGACAATCTACCACGGCAGAGCAGGCGAATTCAAAATCAGACATATGACGCTTGATGCTTCAGAAGCATTAAATGACAACTCAAGCATGAAGCTTGAACCCTTCGATCTTACTGAGCTTGAAGAATTTGACGAGAATTACCTTACAGGCTTTTACTCCGATATCGCTGACGTAAAAGGATTTAAGGTTGCTACGGCTGCTAATTACCGTGCAGACCAGATGTTCTGCGAAGAGGCACTGAATGACTGTCGCGGATTCAGAATGGAGAAGAAGAGCCTTCAGATCATTACTTCAGAACCACATACGGTTCTTGAAGAAGACATGGTATATGCCATGATGCCCTGCTGGTTTGTAACTACAAGATACAAGGGTGATCCTATCACAATTCTTGTTAACGGTGAGTCAGGTAAGGTTGTATGTACTCTTCCTTTCAACAAGAAGCTGTTCATAGCTCTCACTGTATTAGTTACTCTGCTATGTGCCTTTGTAATCACGATAATGGCAAAAGGAATTCTTGATATCATTTTCCCGCAGAGCAGTTACTACCACCACTCAAGAAGAGGCAGTAGCGACGGACTCAGTCTGTTCTTGTATGTCGGAGCAGCAGCCGGTACCGCTTTATTTGCTGCAATAAGAAGAATGAAGAGATTCCTCCTGAACCTGAGTCTTACCAAGTCAGCTCAGACATTTAAATACGTTAAGAAAAGGCAGGGATAATATTATGTTTTTATGGATACTTGCCGGAGCATTCGGATTATTTATGGGAGCTGCCATTGCATTGTCAATATTCAGTAAGATGCTTGATAAATCCAACAATATCGGAGACAGCACTTCAACATTTGATGATGTCTGCCCCGAACATGTTGAATTCACCTACAAGAATACTTACGAGAATGAAAGTTATAAGAATCAGTTCCTTAGAGATCACGGATTAAGATCATATGCAAAACAGGGCATCAAAATGAACGATTACGGAGATTTACTTGATGACAATATCATCCCGGATGAACTTCCGGATGTAGATATTCCGCTCTTCAAGCCCCTTGTCTAATCTGAAACCGATTTAGATTTTTGCGTACTCCAAAGCCTCAGTGTTCATCTGAACAAACTGAGGCTTTACTTTACGCTTCATTGCTTCGATTATATCTTCGTGAGTAATCTGACCGAGAAGTCCTGCTCTCGAAGCAGCACCCAGAAGAACCATATTCATGGCCTTGGGAGAACCGACAGCCTTTACGGCTTCCTCAGTATCAACAATAACAAGTCTTCCAATCAGATTGGAATTCTTAAGATAGTCAGTCATATCCGAGCCCTTGTAAGAAGACCCTTTAAGTGCTGCCGTTACAGGCATAACAGCTCTGTCTGAAGTTATTACAGCTCCGCCCTTTTTAAGATAAGGCAGCATTCTTACAGTCTCTGAAGGTTCAAAACCGATAATAAGATCAGCTTCTCCACTTCCGATCATGGGAGTTAAGGCATCGTCGCCTATACGAAGATGACTCATAACACTTCCGCCCTTTTGAGCCATACCTATTGTCTCTGCGGACTTTACTTCAAAGCCCTTATTCATGGCAGCTGCAGCTACGAGTTTACTTGCAAGGACAGTTCCCTGACCTCCGACTCCGCATAAAACTATATTAGTACTCATTATTAGATACCCCCTTAAAGCTCAATCGCGGCAACCGGACAAATCTTCGAACAAAGTCCGCATCCGTTACATAAAGAAGAGTCGACAACTACCTTTGAATCCTGAATAACAAGACCCGGGCAGCCGATCTCCTTAATACATTTCCTGCAGTCGATACACTTATCGTGATTCACAGCTGCAGCCTTCTTAGGCTTAAAGAGCATTGCGCAGGGACTCTCAAAAATTATTGCTTTGACTCCGGGCTTATCTGCGGTCTTCTTAACACACTCAACAGCATTATCGAGTTCTAAGGGATTAATTCGTTCTACAGTCTGAACGCCTACTCCTCTTAAGACAGCTTCTATATCAATCCTGGAATTAATCTCACCCATCATGGTCTTACCTGTTCCGGGATGCGGCTGATGGCCTGTCATCGCCGTAGTAGAGTTATCCAGTATAACTATCGTAGTATCAGCTCCGTTATATACGGCATTAACTACACCCGTGATAGCGGATGCAAAGAAAGTTGAATCTCCTACAAATGAGAAGGTCTTGGTATCAGGTCTGATTCTTCCAACGCCCTGGGCAATATTAACGCCTGCACCCATACAAAGGCAGGTATCTACCATATCAAGTGGCATTGCATTACCTAAGGTATAGCAGCCTATATCTCCTGCGAATATTGTATCTCTGCCCTTCATCGCTTTCTTAACAGCATAGAAGGATGCTCTGTGAGGACAGCCGGCACAAAGCACGGGAGGTCTTACGGGAAGCTCGGGAGCATCAGAAGAAATCTCAGAAGCCTTCATCTCCCATCCCATCAACTTAGATATATAGCCTGTGACATCATCTCTTGAGTTCTCACCGGATAAAGCAATATCATCCGTGAGCTTACCCCTGATTTTTGTATTAAGGCCGTACTTACCGCATACAAATATAAGCTCACGCTCTATGACGGGATCTAACTCTTCTATGCAGAGCACTTCATCATTTGCTTTTAAAAATTCAACTGCCAAAGCTTCAGGGAAAGGAAACGGAGTAGCAATCTTAAGAACAGAAGGCTTCTCTTCCTTATCCTTTATTGTCTCCAAAGTATGTGCAAAGCTGATGCCGTTAGCAGCAATACCCTTTCTGCAGCTGCCCTTAATAAAAGCATTTCGGGAATAAGAAGAAAACACTTCCTGAAGTTCCCTGTTACGCTTCTCTATCAGGGCGTGGTTCTTATTGGAAAGCTTAGGGAAAATTACCCATCTTGATGAGTCCTTAACAAAGCCTTCGGGACGGTTATAGTAGTAGTCACGCTCGTCTTTTACTTCAACTGAAGCATAGGCATGACATACTCTTGTAGTAGGACGGAAGAATACGGGAGTATTGTATTTCTCGGAGTAGTCAAATGCTTCCCCTATCATCTCATAAGCTTCCTGCGCGGAAGTCGGATCAAAGCAGGGCACCTTTGAAAACATGGCGAAAGTTCTTGTGTCCTGCTCTGTCTGTGAGGAGATGGGACCGGGATCATCTGCAACGAGAATTACCATTCCTCCCTTTACGCCGACATATTCAAGGCTCATGAGAGGATCCGAAGCCACATTAAGTCCTACCTGCTTCATGGTAACAAGAGTTCTCGCCCCCGAATAAGCGGCACCTGCAGCAAGCTCCATAGCAGCCTTCTCATTAACGGACCACTCGACGTAAATACTTCCGTCATTGGCTTTTGCAACAGTCTCCAGTACTTCGGTAGAAGGCGTTCCGGGATAACCGGCCACGAGATTTACGCCCGCCGCAACGGCACCCATAGCAATGGCTTCATTGCCCATCATGAACTCTTTATGCATGAGAGATTCTCCTCTAAAATAAAAATAAAGATAAACTTCAAGAATTATAACACTTTTGGTATAATGCTGTATGATTTTTGCTATATAAAAGAGGTGTTTATAAATGAAACTTGGAATCGTAGGACTTCCTAATGTAGGTAAGAGTACTCTCTTCAATGCCATTACCAAGGCAGGAGCAGAGTCTGCTAATTACCCTTTCTGCACCATCGAGCCTAATGTCGGCGTTGTATCCGTTCCCGACGAGAGACTTGATAAGCTCGCTGAGATGTATAACCCTGAGAAGTACACACCGGCAGTAATCGAATTCGTTGATATTGCAGGTCTTGTAAAAGGTGCCAGCAAGGGCGAAGGTCTCGGTAACAAGTTCCTCTCCAACATAAGAGAAGTTGATGCCATCTGCCATGTTGTAAGATGCTTTGACGATCCAGACGTAGTTCACGTAGACGGCTCCGCAGATCCTGCAAGAGATATCGGAGTTATCGAATTAGAGCTCATCCTCTCTGACATGGAGATTATGGAGAAGAGAATCGAAAGAACTCAGAAGATGATGAAGGGCGGCGACAAGTCTTTTGCAGCTGAACTTGCTGTATATGAGAAGATTTATGCTGCACTTGAAGCTGAGCAGCCTGCCCGTCTTGTAGAGCTCGACGAAGAAGAGAAGCAGTACACAAAGGAACTTCAGCTTATCTCCATGAAGCCCGTATTATACTGTGCTAACATCGCTGAAGATGATATTAAGAATCCTGATATCCACTACGTAAATGTAGTTAAGGATATTGCTGCTAAGTCCGACAGCGAAGTAGTTGTTATCTCTGCAAAGATTGAGGACGAGTTAGGTCAGCTCGATCCCGAAGACAGAGATATGTTTCTTGAAGATCTCGGAATCGATTCAGCAGGTCTTGATAAGATGATTAAAGCTTCTTACAAGCTTCTTGGTCTTATCTCCTACCTTACAGCAGGACCTCAGGAAGTTCGTGCATGGACAATCAAAGTCGGAACAAAGGCTCCTCAGGCTGCCGGTAAAATTCATACCGACTTCGAGAGAGGATTCATCCGTGCCGAGGTTGTTGCTTACGATGATCTTATATCCAGCGGTTCCATGACTGCTGCCAAGGAGAAGGGTCTTGTAAGATCCGAAGGTAAGGAATACGTAATGAAGGACGGAGACGTAGTTCTCTTCAGATTCAACGTTTAATACTAAGGTTATTATTCATTGTGACATGCTCCCACCACTTAGCATTCCATGCTTGAAGTGGGGGCTTCTTAC
>JAKSRK010000036.1 GCA_024403655.1 Saccharofermentans sp.
CAAAATAAAAGGCTGCCAATAGGCAACCGTAAAGACTATATCAGTTATTCAATTTCCTTCGGCTGACCCGGAGTGACACCGTCTAACTTGTCGAATATCGGCATATAAACCATCGAACAGAAATAGAACGGAACCGAGATACAGAAAGCAAATAAAACAGGTAATAACTTGAATGACATTATTATCTCAACGAATATGCTGAATGCAAATACAAGAAGCATAATTATCGATCTGAAAGGATGAGATATAGCGATAATACAAGCATTCTTCAAAGTCTCTTTTGTAGTGTTCTCATATCTCGATAATATGGGAAATACATATAAAGAAATAAGAAATACAATAACCAAAAGAATTGCAGCTACAGTCTTAAGGAAGAATCCGAATGCATCACTGTCATCGATAAGGAATAAATAATCAAAACCAAGAAATGCATATATGAATAAAAAGATAAACCATACAAGTGTAGCCTGCTTAAAGTTACGTGCAAATGAAGCAAAATACTCTCTGGTTACGTATACATCTTCATTATGCAAGAGTCTGTAAAAGATAGTCTGCATAGCTGTAAAGGATGCACCTATCGTAAAAACAGGAAGGGAACATAACAGGCAAAGAATGTTCAACCATATCAGATCCGCTGCCTTAGAAAGGAGACGCATCAAAGGACTGTCATATCTTAAAAAACCCATTATGTTCCCTACCGATTAATTCTACGTATAAAGAGAAATTACTCTTTTACACCACCGATTGTAAGACCGGTAACGAAGTATCTCTGAAGGAAAGGATACAAAGCTACGATAGGAGCCATTGTAGCGATTGTAGCTGCGGCTCTGATCGCATTAGGTGTAACGTGTGATGCTGCGTGCTTAAGATTCTCAACTGAACCAGACTGGCTCATAGCTGTCTGGAGCATCTTCATAAGCTCGTACTGAAGAACTGTGTACTTATCAGCCATCTTGTTGTAAAGCATTGTGTCGAACCATGAGTTCCACTGATATACAGCAACGAAGAGTGCGATAGTAGCGTAAACAGGCTTACAAAGAGGAGAGATAATCTTTACGAATACTGTGAAGTAACCAGCACCGTCGATCTCAGCAGATTCCTCAAGTGACTCAGGAATGCCTTCCATGAAGTTACGCATAACGAGCATGTTGAAAGCACTTACTGCACCGGGGATTACATATACCCAGAAAGAGTTAAGCAAGTGAAGCTTCTGGATAAGGATATATGTAGGAATAAGACCACCGTTTACATACATTGTGATAACCCAGAAAAGGTTAACGCCCTTCTTGAAGAGGAATCTCTTACGGCTTACTACGAAAGCAAGGAGAGCATTGAAGAACAATGAGATAAATGTACCAACGATTGTTCTTAATACAGAGATAAGAGCACCCTGACGAAGACTCTGCTTTGAAAGTACCGTCTTGTAGTTATCCAATGAGAACTGGTGAGGCCAAAGGTGTACACGAGTCTTAATGGAATCGAAACCATCGTTAAATGAAATAGCGAGGGTATTAAGGATAGGATAAAGTGTTACCAGGCAAAAGAGTACCATGAAGATTACAAGGCAAACTTCAAAGACAATATCACCTGTTGATAATTTCTTTTTCATTTAATTTGCCTCCAATTAGAATAATCTTTCTTCGCCCGACAGCTTCGCAGCATAGTTAGCAGCGAATACAATGATAATACTTACTACACTCTTGAAAATACCGGCTGCGGTACCAAGTGAGAAGTCGAACTGTGAGATACCCCACTTAAGAACGTAAATATCGATTGTATCGGATACGCTTCTGATAACGTCGTTACCCAAAATGTACTGAACCTCAAAACCTGCATTCAATACGTTACCGATATTGATGAGGAGAAGGATCATGATTGTGGGCTTAAGAGAAGGAAGTGTGATATAAGCCATCTTCTGCCATCTGCCTGCACCGTCAATCTCAGCTGCCTCATAGAGAGCAGGATCGATAGAAGTAATCGCAGCAAGATAGATGATAGCGTTCCAACCTGTCTCCTTCCATACATTTGATAAAGCGACAATAGGCCAGAAGTAAGCCTTCACTGAGAAGAAGCTTATAGCCTTATCAATTATATGAAGATTAAGAAGGAGCTCATTGATAGCACCCTCAGAAGAAAGAGCATCGTGAACGATAGCTGTAACGATGATCCATGAGAGGAAGTGAGGGAGATAAGAAATTGTCTGAATGAACTTCTTAGCTACCATGTTTCTCAACTCATTGAGCAACAATGCAAAGATGATTGCTGTTGCGAAGTGAAGAATGAGGTTAATGATACCCATGCAGACAGTATTTCTGAATACCTGCCAGAATGTCTTATCCTCAAAGAGCATCTGGAATTTCTTAAATCCGATAAATTCGGAATGAAGGAAACCAGTTGCGGGCTTGTAGTTCTGGAATGCAGTAATCCAACCAAACAACGGAATATAGTAGAAAATAATTCCATAGATGAGGATCAATGCAGCGGCTACAAGTAAGAATCCCTGCTTAGGTAATTCCTTTTTCAAGTGTTCGCGCTTTGACAGTTTTTTGTCAAAGTTAGGCGAAGAGTAGGATGTGAAGTTAGTTGCCATTGCTTTACCTTCTTTTTTCAAGAAATTAGGGAAACACGGGACGACCATAATTCATTTATGGTCGCCCCGCTACAACCCTGCACTATAATATTACAAAGTACTTATATCTGCAATTATTAATTTGCATCCATGAAGTTATTGTAGTTAGTGATTCTGTTGTTAAGCTCCTGCTGCATCTCAGCGATGAAGTCCTCAGGCTTTGTCTCAGCATATGCTGCCTGATAAGCTTCCCAATCTGCATCGAAGTCGTCAGACATTACAACAACAGGAAGCCACTCGTGCTTGCACTCACCCATTCTTGTGAAGGCTGTACCACCATCTGTGGATGTGTTCATGTTGTTGGAGTAAGACCACATAGGGAACCAAACACCAGCGTTGTTTACGGAGTGAAGCATATCAACATATGTCTCTGCACCGTAAGCCTCGAAGCATGCCTTAACGGGCTCAGGAAGAGTAGCCATGAAGAGTGAAGGCTGCTGAGAAGGTGTCATAGCATTGATACCATCTCTTGATGTACCGGAATAGTTAGGGAAGTATGAGTAAGGGCACATGTGTGTTGACTTGTAGTTTGTATCAGCACAGTTAGCAACCTGCTCATCTGTTCTAGCATAGAGACCATCAGCGTCTACATAATAGTCTGTATCCTTAACACCCCAGTTTCTAAGATCAAGGATTTCCTGACCAAGAAGGTCATCGATGAACTTGAATGCGCCCTCAACATCCTTACAAGATGTTGTGATAGCGATACCGGAAGAAACGTTAAGCTGTCCACCAGGTGTATACCACTGATTGTCACGACCGTCGATTGTTATAGGTACAGGTACGTAGTTGTAACCGTACTGCTCTGTGTCAGATGACTTAAAGATATCATTGATTGTATAAGCGAAATCCCACCACTGATCAACCATGCCGAGGACACGTCCTGTAGAAAGCTTAGAGATATACTCATCGTATGTCTGTGTGAAGGACTCAGGATCGATGATACCCTTGTGGTACTCTTCGTTAAGCTTAAGGAAATAAGCACGTGCTGTAGGAGTTGTGTTGTAGTCAACGATTGTCTCTGTCTCAGGATCTACGATACAAGAACCATCGTTAGGATATCCATCAAGGAACTCGGGAGCATTCTCAAGGCAGAAATATCTCCAGTCTTCGCAAAGGATAGTATAAGGAATATTTGTTGCACCCTCGGGTGTCTCAGGATTTTCTGCGTTGTAATCTTCGAGGAGATCGAAGTACTCGTCGAGTGTTCTAATCTCAGGATAGCCAGCCCACTCAAGAACACGTACCTGAATCCAGAAAGCCTCACCGGAGTGCTCTGTTGTTCTGTCTTCACCGTAGATGTTATCGAAGGGGTTCATCCAGTAGATATGTCCATCAGACTGACGGAACTGATCCCACTCGTAATCTGTGTAGAACTCCTTGATGTTGGGATACTTGTCAATATAATCATCCCAAGCTACAAGAGCTCCTGCCTCGTAAAGCTGCTTAGAGGAGTCACCACCGTTGATGAAATCAGGATACTCACCTGAAGCCATCAATACACCGATAGCCTCACCAGCGTCCTGACCTGTAAGCCATGTCTCCTTACAGCTTGCACCGATCTTCTCTGTGATGATCTTCTTGATCTCATTGTCATCTGTTACTTCTACAGTAGCAGCTGTACAGAAGAATGATGAGAACTCTTTTGCACCACCAGCAGTCTTGTTGTTACATGCTGCAATAGCAGATGTAGCCATAAGGCCAGCCATTGCAACTGAAACAATCTTTCTTGTCTTCATAATACAACCCTTCCTTTCTAGGTTATGTCATTGGAAATATTATATTAAGAAAACGTAAAGTTGTATTAGGGACAAATTCAAGAATAACCCCGACAAAATTCACTTATTTGTCAGAATCAATAATTCCTCCTGTATTTTGTGGGGGTACATCCGTGCACTTCGTAAAATTTACTTACAAAATAGTCGACATCGCGATATCCGACATCCGCAGCGATGTCAGATACCTTCCTGTCACTGTTTATGAGCATTTCGGAAGCTACTGTTACTCTGTAATTATTCAGGTAATCCTTAAAAGACATTCCGAATTTTTTCCTGAATATCTGGCCAAGGTAAGAACTGTTGATAAAGTACTTGGCTCCAAGATCTCTCAAAGTAAGGTTCTCTGCATAATGATCTTTGATCTCATGCTCAATCTCCTTAATAAGACCGCCGGATGCTGCATTCTGTCTTAACTGTTCAAGATACTCGGCATATTCAAGAGAAAACTTTTTGAGCTGTACCTTGGTATCTCCTCCGGAGCTGAATACATCATCCCCTATATATAGTAGTATATTATCTTGTTCTACAAGTTCATCTATCTCGACTGCTCGGTGAATTAACTGGAACATCAGATAGTTAAGATTAAGGTCGATTGACTTAAAATCAATTGTTCCCGCACGTTCAACCAGATCCTCAACACAGGAATCTATGGCATCGTTATCCTTTCTGACAATTGCAGTAATAAGATTATCGAGTTCTTCCTTATGGACCATAGACTTGGCAAGGTTATGAGCAGAGACATGAATATCGCTGTCATAAACGAATACGCTCTTATCGTTATGAAGTCCGCGCAGAGTAATCATGGTATTGGTGGAACTATAAGAATGGGAAAGCCTTGTAATATCATTAACAGTCTTTCCTACAAGAATGGAAAGATCTATCTGCACACCAGCCATCGCCTTCTTGCGAAGGTTTTCAAAGAATTCCTCTTTGCTCATGCCTTTGTCTGATGCCATGGAGTCGCAGAAAATAAAACTCATGTCATATCCGCTGTCATCGGCAGCATTCTCTTCAAGGAAATGGTCTTTATAATCTCCCAGGAATTCTTCGACGTTATCTCTTATCTGGTGCTTAAGATCATCAACTTCTTCATCAGTCATCTCATCAAGCTTAGCTATATTATTAAGAGAAATTACTACATAATTAATACTTCCGTTAAGCTTCATGTTTTCCTGGATATATTCAATCTGCTTTGGGGAAGCCTTACCAATCATAAGAGAATAAATATACTGGACAAGATAGACTCTTCTGAGCTTCTCATGCATGTCCGTCTTCTGGACATCAGACAGATGCTTGGCTGAGATTTTATGTATTACGGCCTCAAGCTGAGAAGCCTTAACGGGCTTTGTCAGATAATCCGCCACACCAAGCTGCATGGCCTGCTGGGCATATTCAAAATCTCTGAATCCCGACAAAATGACAAAGTCAGTTTCACTGATTCCTGCCTGTCTTGCCTTTTCTACAAGTTCAAGCCCGGTCATAACAGGCATCTGAACATCGACGATTGCAAGATCGACATCATTATTCTTTATATAATCCAAAGCCTCACGGCCGTTTTTTGCCGCGGATACAATCTGACATCCTTCCTCTTCCCAATCAATAATCTTGGCAAGACCTTTGAGAATCATAGGCTCGTCATCAGCAAGTAATACGTTAAGCATCCTCTCTATTGTCTCCTTCTGTGTTTGGTCGGTTAATAATCGGCATTTCTATTCTCAAATATACGCCGACATTCTCCTCACCTTCAAATGTAAACTTAGTATTCTCTTCTCCGGCCAGCAGCTTAATGCGAAGGCAGGAGTTAATCATTCCTATATGCTTACTGGATCTTTGAAGCTGAGAGAACGATGCACGCTGCATCTTGGACTCAAGAGCAGCACAGGCTACAGGGCTCATTCCGGCTCCGGTATCTTCTACTTCCAGTATCAGCTTTCCGTCCTTGACGGAACAGTCAACAAGAATCATGGCATCAGAACTCTTCTTCTCAACTCCGTGTACACATGAGTTCTCTACAAATGTCGTAAGCGTAAGCTTAGGAATAAATGCTTTTAATGCATCATCGTCAGCATTTATTGAGAACGAGAATCTGTCACCGTATCTCATGGCCTGAAGGTTCAAGTAGTTCCTTACGAACTCAAGTTCCTTTGCAAGAGGTATAACGTCATTCTTCCAGTCAACGCTCTCACGTTCAAGCGCAGCAAGCCTTTCGATCATTATTGCAGTCTCTGTCTCCCCTTTTACGATGCAGTTCATACGCAGATTCTCAAGGACGTTAAATATGAAGTGAGGATTAATCTGCATTCTCATGGACAAGAGTTCTGCCTGCTGCTTCTCGATTTCTACCTTCTGGTGGACGATACGGTCCTCGTAGATTGTCTTTATGAGCTGCTTATTACGACGAACAAGGTCGTTATAACCTTCTGTCAGCTGTCCGATCTCGTCTTTACCCTGTATGCTGTCTACTTCCTTAAGCCCGAGCTCCCCCTTATTGGTAGACTGGAAGGCATGACTCAGTTTTTGCAGTCTGTCGGTAAAGGACCTGTTAATAAGATTAACAAGGACTATCGGGAAGAATATGTTTAACGTTACGAGCAAAATAAAGAATAGTGAATGCTCTCTTACCGTATCTACAAAGTAATTGTCGGATGGCCTCTCAACCATTATCGAATATTCTTTGCCGAGGTAGGTCATATGGCCGACATAGCCGATATTTCTCATAATGACGGCGTTCATCTGCTTGTAAGACAAAGTCTCATTCGGCTTATCCTTAGTCGAGATTACGATTCTGTCGCCGTCGCAAATATATATATCGGAACCATATCTGCTTACAGAGAATGCTTCGGATATTCTCTGGTAGGAAATATCTATTCTCAGTACCTTCTCACTTGGAAGTTCCGTGAAGTGGTCAAGGTCTCTTACAATAGAGACTCTTCTTGCACTGGTTCCTACCGGAAGATTTGCATCTCCTTCCACGTAGTAAAAGTAAATCGCGTTGGCTCTGTTATTGCCGACAAAATCCGTATACCAGTCAGTATCACTTACTCTTTCAATAGTTGAATATGCGCCACCGTTGACGATGGAAGCATTATTAGCACACATAACTACATCCAGAATTGAGTTGTTGGCGGCAAGAATAGAGCTGTAACCGGCATGCTCCCTCGCATCTCTTGAAGCAGAGTAGAAATATCTGGGAGAAGAGAAACGCCTCTCAAGGAAGTAATTTAGATTCTCATTAATATAGATACTGTTAGCAAGATTGTTGGCGGGATCGAAAGCATTCTGGAAATCAATCTGCGCGTTAAATACAGCCATCTCCATACTCTTCTGCATATCCATCTTCGCATTGTGGATAAAGACTGCAGCAAAAAGACTGTCAGTAATAACGAGCGGGATTATTACGCAGAAAGTATACAAAAGCCAAAGTTTTCTCTTAAGGCTTAAGTTATTAAGATATTGCATAAAGCTGTTTTCTATTGTCTTTTTGCGAATAATCATGCCTACTATTATAACCCAGAAGGGCATTTCCCGTAATCAGCTTTAATATGGTAAAATCACTGACATGTGTAATTTAATTTTTGACATCGACGGAACTTTATGGAACACCACCGGCATCGTAGCTTCTGCCTGGCAGGAAGCTGCTGATAATTACGGCAAGACCAAAGCCGTTATTACAGCTGACCTTCTTAAAAAGGAATTCGGCAAGACAATGGACGTCATCGCAGAAGACATCTTCACTGACGTGCCTTTATTAAGCGAAAGGAATATCCTTATAGATCTTTGCTGCAAATACGAGCACATCAGACTTGATGAGATTAGCAGAGAGACTGCAGATTCAATCATCTACCCTGATGTCAAAGACACACTTAAATTACTCGCCCAAAAACATGCTCTTTACATAGTAAGTAACTGCCAGTTAGGTTATCCGGAACTTTTTACAGACAAATCCGGAACAGCAGACCTTATTAAGGATCATCTCTGCTTCGGCCAGACAAGAACCTGTAAAGGTGAGACGATAAAGACCCTCATGAACAAATACGACATGGATCCTGAGGACACTTTCTATATAGGAGATACCTTAGGCGACTACGAAGCTTCTTCTCAGGCCGGAATAAAGTTCATATTCTGCAGCTACGGATTCGGAAGCGTAGCAACTCCTTACAAAAGCATAGCCGGTTTTTCAGACCTTAAAGATATATTCTGATACAAAGTAATAGCCGCTTATCATCAGCGGCTATTATTTATTCCTCTATATATCCCCATGTGAATTCATAATTCACATTTGAGTATTCGGAAATCTGTTCGATATATTTCCTTATAAGTTCTACGGCTCTGGTCTCCGCTCTCATCATTAGAACATTATCTGAACTTATCTCCTCGGTTATTGCTTCATTGGCTCTCCCTACTGCAGCAGTAACATCACTTGCACTTATGTTATTTGCCGTATAGAAACTACTTGAATCAGGCTCCATTATTACCGAATTATAATCGTAAGAAGATGAATCGATATTTAATCCTCCGATTATCGAAGCATGAGGTATGAGAATATTTACCGAGTCATCAGTTATTGTAATAACAACACGGCTCATATCTATGCCGATTTTTGCCGAACCGCTATATTCAAACCAGAATCTTCTGTCCTCCTGTCCTACACCGGTAAGCCCACTTGATGCAGGCTTCACAGCCTTAGCGACACTGTGGAAATAAACTTCAAGAGTAGCAAGCTCGCATATATTCCTGATTTGTATCTCCTGTGGATGCATATCCAGCCATTCTTCAGTAGATAAATCGGGTTCAGGTTCTTCCACAACTGCGGTAGTAGCAACCGTAGTAGACTTTGTCTCCAGTACTATGTTGCTGCTATCGTCATCCTTCTTTCCACAGGAACAAAATACATTAACTGCCATTACAAGTGACAAAGATAAAGCCAAAAATCTCTTATTCATATCTCTTAATTCCCCCAAATAATAACAAGATCATAATCCGGATAGATTTGCTCAATCAAAGGTTCAGTCAAAGCCCTTATCTCTGCTTCTGTATTATCTCTTGCACTTGCAAATAATGTCTCATCCTGGTTAATCTTGCCATTTACATCTTCTTCGCAGAACAGCTGAGCAGATGTGGAAGCATAGTAATTATCATAATCTCTGTTCATAAATATGTAGTCCATGCTGCCGGCGTCTACATTTATGCCAAGAACTTCTACCGGTGGAAGAATAACCGTTACGACATTCTCGTCTCCTCTGGGATAAATAAACTGTATATCCGAAGTGTTGATACCTAATGACACGGTAGACTCGTAGGCAATATAGTAAACAACCTCTCCATTATCATACACGGGGCAAATAGCATCGTAGCTGTATTCCAATGTTTGAAGCTCACTTATTCTTACAATATCTTCTACAGTAGTATCCTGCTGCTCAACCTCAGGCTCTGCCGTTGTTCCAACAACTTCAGTGATACCCTGGTTGACCTTACTGACTACAGCCTCGCCGTCTATATCTATAGGCTTCTTTTCACGCTTACTAAGGCTCGCAATCTTCTCGGGGCCTCCAAGAAGCAGAAACAACACCGGCATAGAAAGAATAAGAAGAACCAATACCAGAATCAGTATCATCTTATTCCGATTTTTGTCTGTCTTTAGTATCTTCAAATACTCTTTTGCAAATCTATCCATAATCCCTCCATTTCTATCCCCTACAGCGTCATTTTACAATATAGTTCCAATGACATTATGAATGAACGGTAAATTCGTCAGCGAATCAAATACCACATGTAACTATAGAGACCAACAGCTCCGCTATCTTATCCATAGACTCAACACATATATATTCATATACTCCGTGGAAATTATGGCCGCCCGCGCATATATTCGGACAGGGAAGCCCCTGATATGAGAGCATCGCTCCGTCAGTTCCTCCTCTTACGGGCATTATCTCCGGACTTATATCGAGCTTTTCCATAGCACGAATTGCTCTGTTGACTATATGCATATTATCAGGATAAATCTTCTCATACATATTGTAGTAAGAATCTTTTACTTCACAGTCTATATGACATCCCGGGTATTCTTCAGAAATATCTGCGCATATAGTCTGAATTCGTTCCTTCTTCTCTTCAAACTTAGTTCTGTCATGATCTCTTAAGATGTACTTCAGCTGAGCTTTGGATACATCGCCATCAGCTGAGCACAGATGGAAGAAGCCTTCCCTGTCACATGTAGTCTCAGGTCTCTCATTCTCAGGTATAGCCGCATCTATCTTCAATGCTATTCTCATGGCGTTAATCATCTTATTCTTGGCTTCGCCCGGATGTACATTACAACCTTCAATTGTTATATCAGCTGATGCAGCATTGAAATTCTCATAGGATATCTCACCTAATCTTCCGCCGTCTACGGTATAAGCATAGTCTGCTCCGAAGCGATCTATATCAAAGAACTTGGTTCCTTCTCCAATCTCTTCATCCGGAGTAAATGCAATACATATATCTCCGTGCTCAATCTCAGGATTCTCCAGGAAATAATCAGCCATGGACATTATCTCTGCGATTCCTGCCTTATCATCCGCACCAAGAAGTGTAGTACCGTCTGTTGTGATAAGAGTCTTTCCTTTATAAAGCAGAAGCTCAGGGAACACTTCAGGGCTTAATACATTACCGGCCTTAAGATCAATATCATCACCGTCGTAATCGAATACAAACTGTGCTCTAACATCATTGCCGGAAGCTTCCGGAGATGTATCCATATGAGCGATAAATCCGATAGCAGGAAGCTTCATCGGAGTATTGGCTCTTATCTTGGCATAGATATAGCAGTGTTCTTCATCGAAGTACAAATCCTCTCTTGGGATTCCCATCTTAAGGAACTCCATAACCAAAATCTTGGCCAAATCAAACTGCCCAATACTACTGGGAGACTCTCCACTTTCTTCCGAAGATGTTGTATCAATACTTATATATCTTAAAAACTTCTCAGTTGTGTTCATTTATGCATACCTCGCATATGAATTATATCACTAGCCCACTCCCGACTGATTTCCGTTGGCAAAATATCCGCGTGGATGAGTCACATGATCTTCTCTGGCATTAAGTTTGGATAAGCTTCTGTCCAGATACATCATCCCTCTCTGGACACTGTAAAAGCCGAATCTTCCGCGTAAATTATCAATAGCCAGATCTATCTTATGCTGCTTATCCCTCTCCTCCTGATTCAAAAACATATTAAGCTGAATGGGGATTGATGCATCTACCAGATCAACTCCTCTTACTCCGACACTTCTTATCGGCTTACTCCAATCGTAACTCCCTGTAAAAAGCTTCATGGCATATGAGGCAATCTCCGAAGTAATATTAGTCGGTGATTCTGTCCTCATCTGCCTCGTAAAAGTATAAAGGTTGTTATCTCTTACTGATATCTCGACAACACGGCACTTGAAGTTATTCTCACGAAGTCTTGCAGATACACTCTCTGCAAGAAGATAAGTAACAATCTTGACGTCTTCATTTGTCTTAAGATCTCGCGGAGTTGTGGTACTGTTACCAATACTTTTAATAGGAGCCGAATATCCTTCAGCCGATACAGGAGTCTGATCCTCGCCTCTTGCAAAAGCAGACAGGATAAGTCCCATCTTGCCCATAGATTCTTTAAGATAATTCCTGTCGGCAGATGCCAGCTGTCCTATAGTCATTATTCCTATGTCATTAAGACGACGGGCATTGCTTCGTCCAACATATAGAATATCTCCGACAGGACTTGTCCAGACAATATCTTTGTAATTATCCTTATCGATTACTGTAACTGCATCAGGCTTTTTATAATCTGATCCGAACTTGGCAAATATCTTATTCCAGCTGACACCTACACTTACCGTTACACCGAGTTCTTCCTTGGCCCTTCTTCTTATCTCTTCCGCGATAAGATATCCGTCCTTCGAAGAAGTAACGGATTCTGTAACATCAAGCCAGGATTCATCTATACCGAATGCCTCCTGCTTATCAGTATATTCTGCATATATGTCACGAATTCTTCTTGAGAATCGAAGATACAGATCCATCCTCGGCGGCACAAATACAACATCAGGACACACTTCCCTTGCCTGCCATAGGGCCATACCCGTCTTAACTCCTGCCTTCTTGGCGATTAGATCCTTGGCAAGCACTATACCATGCCTCGCCTCCGGATCCCCGCCTACGGCAAGCGGACGCCCCCTGAGTTCAGGCCGGTGCAAAAGCTCAATACTCGCATAGCAGTTATTCATATCCGAATGAAGTATTGTCCTCACCTGATATCCTCCCTTGTTCCACAAACATTTGTTCTTTAAAGGAGAATACCACCCTGTCCGGTTAGTTTCAATCCTATTAATGGGACAAACAACTTATCCTTAGAAAACAATTACTCCGCAGACAGCGCCTATTACGATAAGAAGAATCGGTGAAATCTTTTTCTTTGTCAGCATCTTATAAACAATCATTATAGCTACGATAACCACTGAAAGAATAAGAGACTTCCAGTCAAGCACAATAGATTCCGTCTTCTTCACAATATTCTCGAGAACCATGTAAGAACCGGTTGCAAGCACTATACCTATAATGCAGGGCTTAAGGCCATCAAGGACCGCCTTAACATATTCGTTCTTAAGAGCATTCTTAAGGATATTCATTATTAGAAGTACGATTACAAACGCGGGAGTAATAACAGCCAGTGTTGCTACTGCAGCACCCAAAATTCCCGCCTGGGAGCTTCCGACATAAGTAGCGATATTAACCATTATCGGACCGGGAGTACTCTCACTGATGGCAATCATGGTTGAGAGCTGCTCGTCAGTAAGCCAGCCATATTCAAGAACGACATCTCTTATCAGCGGAATCGCACCATATGCACCTCCGAACGAGAAAAGCCCTACACGCAGAAAACCGATAAGCAAATCAAGAAGGATCATCTTGCACCGCCTTTACGACCTCTTACCGCATAGATAATCAGGCTGAGTATTGCAGTGATGATAATAAGTGCGACCGAAGAGAAATTAATGGAGAAAATATTAACTGCAAGCATCAGCACAAGTGAAACAAGCATAAAAGCAATCCCAAGCGGCTTTTTCTTCATTTTCTTAAGCATCGTAAGTCCGGCATTGGTAATCAGAATACCTACCACAATCTTAATGCCCATAAATGCCTTTGCTACCCATGTAATCTCAAGATATCTGTCAAGAATCGTAGATATAACAAGGATAATAACAAAAGAAGGCAGAACCATTCCGAGAGTAGAAATAAGTGCTCCCAATATACCCGCCTTCTTGTTTCCGACATAAGTAGCACAGTTAATCGCGATAGGTCCCGGCGTAGATTCTGCTATAACCGTTATATCCATCATCTCTTCGTGGCTTATCCACTTCTTTTTCTCTACACAGAGATTCTCGATAAAAGGAATCATGGCAAGACCACCGCCAAAGGTGAAAAGCCCAATCTTAAAAAATGTCAAAAACAAATCCGGTAAAAGCGGCATCAGCCTATCTCCTCTTCCTCTGCCTTGAATCTCCTGAGAGCCTGCTCCATCTTCCTGTCCTCTACTCTTGTCCTTAAGGTTGAGAAAAGTATGCTAAGACCTGTACAGATAATGAACGAGACTCCAAAGCCTATCCATGCTTCTGCCAAATCCAGCGGAAACCACTTAAAGCAAATACTGAATACAACGATTGTAGCAAAAGCGGTCGCGAAGAAAAGCACATATCTTAATGCCATCGCCATCTTTTTAATGAACTTAGCTGTCAGAAAGGCCCACTCAAAACACTTAAGCAGTACAGACACAGCTAGGAGCTGTCCCAGCGTGGCAATACTTATCGCTTTATCCTCAAACACAAAGAAAGAAGAGTAGCCGTGCGCCACTTTTCCAAGAGCGAAAGTAAACACCATGAAGATAATAACTATATTTCCAAAAGTAGCTAAAATCTGTCCCAAATAACTAAAAACAGTTTTGTTATCGTCCATCACTTAACACCTAACCTTTTACGTAATTCGTCAGCATACATACGTGATACGATAATCTGCTCACCGTTCACCATCGTGACTAAAATTCGCCTGTTAATATCCGCCTTAAGGCTTTTAATCTTCTTGAGATTGATAAGGCAGGATTTGCTTACGCGGAAAAAGCCCTTACTGCCGAGCTGATTCTCAAGTTCATAGAGTTTCAGTTCCGATTCGTAAACATTCCCCTGAGTATAAAAGGAAAGTCTCTCTGTCTACTGCCTCAACATATAAAACTCCCGCCGCATCGAGAATATGCATCTCATCACCTTTACGGGCAGCAATCTGCATATCCATCATGCGGAGCACAGACAATACTTTCTCTACATCAGGCGTAAGGTTAGGACATTCAATCCTAACCTTCATATCGTCATAATTCTCATTAACGTCTATCTCTATTTTCATCAGTTCTCCAATCCCTTTTTGTGGTAAACAAGGTTGAACAGAAGTGCAAAAACAGCAACATTAATTCCAATAATAACAAAATCTGTATTAGATACGCTATCCAGATTAAAATCACCCAGAATCCTGCTGAGCTGCTGAGTATATGTAAATCTGGCAATCTTCTCTATTGTTTCATTAAACATTGCAAACATCGGCAGAAAAGAAAGAATCATCATAACCGGCATAACAAGGGATGTTGATTTCATCTGATTCTCAGCATAGACTCCTACGGCGCTTCCGGCCAGAATCGATACGATAAAACCAACTGCCATAACAGCCATATAGAATGCGAACTCAGTACCCGTAAATCCTGCAGACACAGCTATAACCGACGCACCAAGCATGCAGATAAGCCAGACATACGAACCTATGCCGACAAGATACTCAGCAGGCTTAACGTTAGCCATCATAAGAGGTCTTAATGTATTCTTCTCCTTCTCTTCCGAGATAATAGCAGCAACTGAAGTAAGCGGTGCCATTCCGATATACATTATTGAGAAGAGCTTCGCGAAGAAGTGTTCAGGCATATCTGTAATATGGATAGCATTTCCCATAAATATTGTCATCATAGGAAACATCAGAAACTGTATAAGAATCGTCTTATTCTTGAATGTATCCTTAATCTGCTTTTTGAAAATAACCATTACATTTCTCATAAATATATCCTCTCCTATACGATAAATCAGGCACAAAATCCGCGACCTGTAAGTTCCAGGAAAACCGTCTCAAGATTCGGTTCGGTCGAATGAATTGTCTCCACCATTTTCAGGCTTAATAATTCAGCAATCTGCAAAGCCCCCGTACCATCGTTTTCCAAAGTGATATCAGTTCCGTCATAAAGATGAATCACTATCTTATTCTGGTGGTTATAACGTCTGCATATTTCTTCCGGCGTTCCATACTCTACGATTCGGCCTTCATTCAGAAGTGCCAGATGATTGCAAAGAACCGCAGCTTCATTCATATCATGAGTAGTAAGAAAGATCGTGCAGCCCTGCTCTTTTTTACTGCTGATCAGTTCTCTTATGGATTCAGCCGTCTGAGGATCAAGTCCGCTTGTAGGTTCATCGAGGAAAATGATATCAGGAGTCTGCATAAACACCCTGGCTAACTGAAGACGGCCTCTCATTCCCTTGGAAAGTTTACCTGCAGCAGTCTTAGCTGCATCCTTAAGCCCTACATCTTCAAGTGTTGCCAGTACCTTATCCTGCGGGATACCATAGATATCCGCAAAAGTTCTAAGATTATCAATACAGGAAAGTCTCTCATATACTCCGAAGCTGTCCATCATGATTCCTATCTTTCTGTAGTCATCGCCCTTGAGACTCTGTGGATTCATCCCGAGAATCGAGATATCGCCTTCAGCCTTTAACTGTCCGGTAAGTATCTTTATAAGAGTAGTCTTACCTGCACCCGACGGTCCGAGAAGGCCAAAAATCTCACCCTTCTTAACATCCATATTGATTCCCTTGAGAATCTTTTTGCTGCTAAAACTTTTACTTACGTTCCTACAGTTAATCATGTCCGTCTTCGCTCCTTTAAGCTTGATGGCCATACATTAGCACCGCTGTTTTCAGGTCACAATAAAGCTCGACATGACTTGCCATTTTGAATACATAAGTTGCCATATACATACAAAAAGGTCACCTCCGCAGAGATGACCCTTCAAAATATAAACACAAAATAAACTTACGCTTTGATATAAACAGGCATATGAAGATAGTCTCGTGTCTGCTTAAAGTATCTGCCTTCCGCGAGAGTTATAACCTCATCCGAATAGATATCCTTCCAGCTTCCTGCAGGAAGATAGAACTCAACATATCCGTCCTCGTCAAAGACCGGAGCAACAAGTATCTTATCGCCAATCATGTACTGCTTATCAAGGAAAGCACATGCAGGATCGTCCTCGAACTCAAGAACCATAGGACGCATAACCGGAACTCCACACTCATGAGCTTCAGATGAAGCCTTAAGAATGTCAGGAAGAATCTTCTTCTTAAGTTCCGTATAGAATCTTACTACATCGACAGCCTCATCGTCGTAGTTCCACGGTACTCTGTAAGAAGTAGAACCATGAAGACGGCTGTGTGAAGACATAAGACCGAATGCGGCCCATCTCTTATAAACATCTGCCGTAGATTTATCCTCAAAGCCGCCAATATCGTGACTCCAATAAGAGAAGCCTGAAAGCATAAGCGACAATCCGCCTCTTATCGTCTGCTCCATTGATACATAATCAGACTTACAGTCACCACCCCAGTGAACAGGGAACTTCTGCCCGCCTGCCGTAGCAGATCTTGCAAAGAGGATTGCTTCTCCTTCACCCTTCTCCTTTAACAAAAGCGAATATACAGCCTCGTTATAAAGATAAGTATAGAAGTTATGCATTCTTTCAGGATCCTGACCTGAGAAGTAAGTTACGCCCTCTGAAGGTATTCTCTCACCGAAGTCAGTCTTGAAGCAGTCAACACCCATATCGATAAGATTCTTAAGCTTGGTAAGATACCATGCCCTGGCAGAAGGATTAGTAAAATCGACAATACCCATACCCGGCTGCCACATATCGGTCTGCCATGTAGTTCCGTCCGTCTTCTTAATAAGATATCCGTTCTCAGAAGCTTCATCGAAAAGCTCTGACTCCTGTGCTATATAAGAGTTAATCCATACGCACACCTTAATTCCGCGCTCGTGTATCTTGGCAATAAGAGCCTTGGCATCAGGAAACATATCCTCATCCCAGATAAAATTACACCAGTGAGAATCCTTCATCCAAAGGCAGTCGAAATGAAATACCTTAAGATCTATTCCTCTCTCAAGCATTCCGTCTACAAAGGAAAGTACCGTCTTCTCATCGTAATCGGTAAGGAAAGAAGTAGACAGCCATAAACCGTAGGACCACTCGGGAAGAAGCGGTGCTCTGCCGGTTATTGCCGTATAAGATGTGAGTACATCCTTCATGGAAGAACCTGCGATAAGGTAATACTCAAGACATTCACCCTTTACCGAGAACTGAACCTTGGATACATTCTCGCTTGCTACCTCAAATGATACAGTCTCCGAATGATTAACAAAGACACCAAGATCATTATCCGTAATGTAAAAAGGAATATTCTTATAAGACTGTTC
>JAKSRK010000037.1 GCA_024403655.1 Saccharofermentans sp.
CCTCTGAAGGTTATTCCTGATGCTGCCCATAACTCCAACGATGACAGGCCGGAAGAAGTAAATAAGATTATCGAAGCATTTCTCCCTGTATAAATCCCCCGTGATTTGTTATATACTTTTTGCGATGGATTTTGATATGGAGGGGTAATATGACAAAAAGAACATCGCGTCTGATTCTCTTTATTGTGTTGGGTTTTCAGGCTGCTATTCTTATATTTTTAAATCTTACACAGCTGTCCAACCATATGGGACATGACACTACGGTTTATCTCTATCAGACGATTGTATCCTGGCAGCAGAAGAAGCTTTTGCTTGATGACTGGATGTATCAGACGACATTCGGACTTGATTCTCCGGTGCCTCTGGCGGCTTTGATTTACGGTATCGTTCGTGATGTATTTGTTGCTTACGGTATTACTAATATCATCCTTACGGGTGCTTTCTCTTTTGTTTTCTGGAAGCTTATGGGAAGGTTCCAGATAAGCTTCGAGACGAAGCTGGTGCTTATTAACCTTTCGCTGGGACTGCATTTCGCGAACTACTATATGGTGTATAACTCACTTGAGTATGGTTCCGTAATGTTTATAGATAATGCCGCTTATGTGGTGAAGACCATAACTGCGCTTCTTGTGCTTTTGTGTTCTATCGATCTTCTTAAAGGCAAGGTAAATAAGGCTTATCTTATTGTTACTGCTGCTCTTGTTATGGTTAGTGCCGTATCCAGCGGCTTTTGGATACTCGTTACTTCCGTAGCACCTATTATTATCTGGAGAATAGGCCTTGATGCCATGCAGAAGGATATAAAGGTGCCTCTTAAGGATAAGGCTCTTTTGTATGCGGTTTTCCTTGCTGTGCTGTCTCTTCTGGGCCAGTTCCTTATGGTAGTTGTCTTAGGCCATCCTACGATAGATTCCGCTATGAAGATGATTAAGCTTCAGGACTTCTGGAAGAATGTGGGTAATGTCATTATGGGTTACTTTGAAGTAGCCGGAGGCATGGGCATTGCCGACAGTCAGCTTCTGTCTTTTATAGGAATCGCGACTCTGGTGCTTTTTATTGTTGCATGCCTCGCTTTGTTCTCACTTGTTTATGTTATGAGAGACAAGGAGACTTCAGCAGATACTTCAGTACAGGTTCTGATGGCAACAGTAATAGAGAATTTCTTCCTTTTCTTTGTATGCTCTGCAAAGTGGGGAGCACTTATATACGAAGTAAGATACCTTATTCTTATCTACCTTATATCGCTTATTACTCTTGGCCTTCTCTTCGAAAGGAAGATATTTAAGCTTTACTCCAAGGATGTTCTTATCTTCCTCGCAAGTATAGGAATCATTATATCTTCCTTTGGCTCTGCTTATGTGTATATGAAGTATAACGATAACGACAGAGTAGACAGATGCCATGCTTTTATCGCTGCCGTTAGCGCGACAGATGCGAAGATAGTATATAACTTCGGTGAGGAGATCTTCTGCGACAGCCGTGATATGCGTGTATTCGATACGGAGCATGTATATAAGTCTGTTGTAGATACCGGCGCAGGACACATGATCTATCACTTCGGCGACAGCTCTTACCTTGACCATCCGGAAGACTACAGCGGTCCCGTTATCTTTATCTACAGCGACGATGAGGAAGCGGAGTTTATCCCTGAGCATATCCTTGAAGAGGGAAGAGAAATCTACGAGTACGACGGATGTCACGTGTTATACCTTGAGCATAACATCGACGACTTTTACACGGATATAATAATCTGACGTTGACTTTCAAGGGCAAAAGTGACAAAATCTCACTATTAAAAGCTTTGACAGGGACAAGTGCCCCGTGATTTGCATCTTACAGAGAGTCGAAGTTATAAGCTGAGAGCTTCGAAGATTAGCAGCGGTAAGCATACAACCCTCGAGCTGCAGGAGTACACTTCCTTAGAGGAAGCAATCCGTGCCGTATATCTGCGTTAAGGGTTAATTAAGAGGCGTTTTCAAAGACGAAGACCGACTCGGGTCGTTAGTAGATTATATGAAGGCGCAATTTGGGTGGAACCGTGCAGCCATGCATCCCAAAGTAATTCTTGGGAGCATGGCTTTTAATATGCTCCCGTACAAATATTACAGGAGGTATTGTGTAATGGTAGATTTTAACAACGCTGAAGACAGACTTCGCTTCAGACACACCACATCCCACATCATGGCACAGGCAGTTAAGAGACTTTGGCCCGAGACAAAGCTTGCTATAGGTCCTGCCATCGACGATGGTTTTTATTATGATTTCGATCGCGAGGAGGCTTTTACTGAAGGCGACCTTAAGAAGATCGAGGACGAGATGAAGAAGATCGTTAAGGAGAATCTTCCTCTTGAGTACTATGAGCTTCCCAGAGAAGAAGCAAGAAAGTTCATGGAAGAGCAGGGTGAGATCTATAAGGTTCAGCTTATAGATGACCTTCCTGATGAAGCTACTATCTCTTTCTATAAGCAGGGTGACTTCACGGATCTTTGTAAGGGCCCTCACGTAGAGTCTACAGGTGAGATTAAGGCATTTAAGCTTACATCCATCGCAGGCGCTTACTGGAGAGGTAATTCCAACAATAAGATGCTTCAGAGAATTTACGGTACTTCTTTCCCTGATAAGGGAATGCTTAAGGAGCACCTCGATAAGCTCGAAGAAGCAAAGAAGCGAGACCACAATAAGATCGGTCGTGAGCTTGAGTATTTCACAACTGTAGATTATATCGGTCAGGGACTTCCCATCCTTCTTCCCAAGGGTGCAAAGACTGTTCAGGTTATGCAGAGATGGATTGAGGATCTCGAGGCTTCAAGAGGCTGTGAGCTTACAATGACACCTTACTTCGCTAAGCGTGATCTTTATAAGATTTCCGGTCACTGGGATCACTATCGTGACGGCATGTTCGTTATGGGTGATAAGGCTGACCAGGACGATGAGACAAAGGAGTGCTTCGCTCTTCGTCCCATGACATGTCCTTTCCAGTATCAGGTATTCCTTAACAGACAGCGTTCCTACAGAGACCTTCCCATGCGACTTACAGAGACATCCAAGCTCTTCCGTAATGAGGATTCAGGTGAGATGCACGGTCTTATCAGAGTAAGACAGTTTACTATCTCTGAGGGCCACTACATCATTAGACCTGATCAGCTTGAAGAGGAGTTCAAGGAGTGCCTTGACCTTGCCAAGTACTGTCTTGAGACAGTTGGTCTTCTTGAGGATTGTACATTCAGATTCTCACAGTGGGATCCGGCTAACCCCAAGAATAAGTATGAGGGAAGCAAGGAACAGTGGGAGAAGGCTCAGGATGCTATGGGCAAAATCCTCGATGACCTTGGCGTAAAGTATGACATCGGTATCGATGAGGCTGCTTTCTACGGACCTAAGCTTGATATCCAGTACAAGAACGTATTCGGTAAGGAAGATACTCTTGTTACAATCCAGATCGATATGCTCCTTGCAGAGAAGTACGGTATGGAATATGTAGATGCTGACGGTTCCAAGAAGACACCTTATATCATCCACAGAACAAGCCTTGGCTGCTATGAGAGAACACTTGCTTACCTCATCGAGAAGTACGCAGGATGGCTTCCCGTATGGATGGCTTACGAGCAGGCTCGTATCCTTCCTATCTCCGATGCTCACATCGACTATGCTTACGAAGTTAAGAATAAGCTTGCTAAGCTTGGCTTCAGAGTAGAAGTAGATGACAGATCCGAGAAGATCGGTAAGAAGATCAGAGAAGCTAATAAGGACAAGATCCAGTATATGCTTGTTGTAGGTGACCAGGAGTCTGCTGATAAGACTGTTGCCGTAAGAGCTCATTTTGAAGGCGATATGGGTACAATGCCTGTTGATGAATTCGCTTCCAAGCTTAAGGAGATCGTTGACAACAAGGTTAGACACGACGTCTGATTATCTGCTTTATAAGATAACAACTGACCCGTCTCACATTATCGTGGGACGGGTCTTTTTATGTTTGGTTTTATTTGTGTTTATTCATTACATGGACGACATGATGAGATAAGACAGAATGATAAGCGGGATTATGATTAATATCGAGAAGATGGTTAAGGAAAAGAATACCCATTTAAATACGATAAAGGTAGTATGTCTTCTCTTGTTCATCTGTGCGCCTTTTTTCTTTTCCTTAGCTGACTTGATGAAGAAGATTATAGTAAGAATCAGGCAAGCTGCAAATGCGCCGAGGATGTATATAAACGGGTTGGTTATTACACCGTAGTAGAAGATATCATAATCTCTCTTGGGCAAAGTGTTTATATAAATGCTGGTAATAATCGTATAAGCTATGAGCGCTGCACTCGATATAAGGTAGCCAATAAGATTCTTTTTGCTGCCTTTGCTCCAGCCGATAAGCTCTGCCAGGATTAATGTAAGAAATACGCAGATTATTGAGACAGCCACAGCGACTGAATAAATAACCGGGGTATTGAATTCGGCTGCCATAAGCAGCATTGAAGGTAGTAAGTTCATTTTTGTCTGTCTCCTTATATTATCTACATATTAGTGTTCTATTGCAGTGTAGCCGCATGCTTCAATCAGCTGCGCACCTTCGTCTGATAATAGAAAGTTTACTACTATATCTACGTTAGGATTAGTGTTATCCGCCCTGTAGACCACGTAGAATTCGGATATAATCGGATAGCTGCCGTTTCTTATATTCTCATTAGTAGGCGCTACTCCGTTAATGCTGAGCATTTGTATATTGGGGTTATCTACCATGCCTGTTAAGTAGAAGCGGAATGAGTAGCCTATGCCTGCTCCGAAGATGGATTCGGGTCTTCTGGGAGCTATGCTGTCCTGACCCATAAAAGCTTCCATCGTTGTCTGGGAGCCGCTGCCCTGAATTCTGGTTAGTGGGTTGATGGGACGGCCGGGTCCGCCTAATTCTGCCCAGTTGGTAATTGTACCGTTATAGATATTTCTTATCTGCTCTGTCGTAAGATCAGTTACAGGATTGGAATCGTTAACAAAGAAGACGAAGGCCTCTAAGCCGATAGGCACCATAACGAGTTCAACACCCTGACTTCCGGCATATTCCATCTGCTCGCTTGAGATCTGTGCAGTGAAGAAGATATCCGCATCGCCGTTAACCAAGGCCTCAAATCCTCTTACGGTATTCCTGTATCTCATGGCACTTCCTTCGGCGAAGTTCTCACCGTAGTAGTTGTCGTCGCTGAAGACTCCGCCTTCGTATGTTACGCATCCTTCAGGGTAGATGTTATCTATTACCGAAGCATAGACGGGAACAAGAGCCGCAGCTCCGTCCAGGACGGGAAGCTCACCTTCAAGCATTATGTCTGTATCGATATGGGCAAGGTCTGAATCCTGCTCATAGGGCAGATACTTTGAGACATCGATCATCTTAAGAGAAGATGTTCCGCTGTAGTTGTTGCCGCACTTTCTTGTGATATAGAACCATATGCCGAAGTTGGCAACGAAGAAGGTGAGGATAATTGCTGATACTATTGCTGTCTGATACTTACGCATTACCATATCTCCTTTGAGATGAAGTAAATAACCGAAGAGTGTTCATAGGCATATAAAGCGTATGCTGCATGAGCGATCGTCAATGCAGTAAGGATAAAAAGAAGTATCACTAACAGTTTTGTAAAAGCTTTATCTGACATAATGACGTGAGTATAACATATAATACAAAAGTGTAAAATTACTCTTTGTAAAAAATCTGTGATTAGAAAGAATCTTCTTTGGTGGTATATACTGATATGAATATTGTAATAGTTAAAGAAGAATACTTATGCTTAACTTGATTCGTGACAATATAGGTAATATAGGAGCGCTTATAGTTCTGGCCCTTATTCTGTTTTTGGCCATAAGAACTATTGTCAAAAACAGGAAGTCGGGACGTGGAAACTGCTCCTGCGGATGCAGTGGCTGTCCGATGAGTTCTACCTGTCACAAAAAAGATAAAGAATAAGTCGTGTAAGAGGCGGTACTTCGACAGGTACCGCCTTCTTTTGTAAATGATATAATTTTGTCATAACAACGGAGGATAGATATATGGAACAGAGAGTATTTGCAATATTACAAGACAACCTTAAGAAGAGTTACAGTCCATATTCGAATTATCCCGTAAGTGCCGCAGTCGTTACTCATGATTCTGAAGTATTTACCGGAGTCAATATCGAGAACGCATCTTACGGTGCTACCGTTTGTGCTGAGAGGACTGCAATTTTTAAGGCCGTATCTGCCGGCAAGCGTAAGGGAGACTTAAAGGCTCTTTACGTAATGGTGGGTTCAGGCAAAATAGGAACTCCCTGCTTTATGTGCAGGCAGGTTATATCTGAGTTTTTCAACGACGACTGTAGTGTGGTATGCTTTTCGACAGAAGGGGACCGCGAGGAGTATAAGGTGAAGGAACTTTGTACATTTCCTTTCACAAGTGAAGATCTTTTATAATTTTTTTGCAACCCCGGAATATTTCCTGCGTCTATAGTAGTGAAAGGAGCAAATGTTGGAAGATACCGAGATCGTAAAGCTGTACTGGGATCGTAATGAAGATGCCATAGTACAGACTCAGGTAAAATACGAGAGATATATTTACAAGATAGCTTATAACATTCTTTTCTCAGAGGATGACAGCTATGAGACGACAAATGACACCTATCTTCATGCGTGGAATTCCATGCCGCCTCATAAGCCTGACATTCTGTCGGCTTTCCTTGCCAAGATTACAAGAAGACTTGCTATCGACCTCTACCGCAAGAAGAATGCGGATAAAAGAGGCGGCGGTGAGTGTGAGATGTCTTTGCAGGAACTTGCCGAGAGCGGCTTTGAGCCCGGAAGAAGCATGGATAATGAAAGCGAATTCCAAGATCTCGGTAAAGCCATAAGTGCTTACTTAAGAACAGTATCTTCAGACATGCGTAAGGTGTTTGTAAGAAGATACTTCAACTGCGATCCTCTTAAGGATATCTGCAGTTCCATGGGCTTTAGCGAGTCCAAGGTTAAGAGCATGCTCTTCAGGACCAGAAACGGTCTTGCCGAATACTTGAGAAAGGAGGGGTATGAGCTGTGAAGAACGAAGATATCTTCTATGCCATGAGCTTTATTGATGAAGATCTTATAGAAGAAGCAGCAGGCGAAGCGAAGAAGGCTGTAGTAACGCCTGTTAAGACTAAGAAGAAGGCCCGCATCATGCCCCTTATAGCACCTATAGCGGCTGTAGCGGCAGTTCTTGTCATAGGCGGTATCGTATTTATCACGATGAATGGCGACATGAGCAAGGATTATGCTTCCGAGAGATCAAGATCAGGCCATAACAGTATGGATGAGGAAGTTGAAGCGATAGTAGGCGATGAGCCTTCACGCGATGTTCAGCCAGCAGGTAATGTCGTGGCTGATGATGTAGACGGCTTCGAAGATGATTCGGATGAGGTTAAGGAGGAAGAAGTGGCAGAGCTTATGACCTTTAGCTTCCGTGACCGTGAGTATATAGTTGTCGCTACTGTTGATGAAGATGATGCAGAAGAAGTCATGGGTATGCGTGTCGGACGAATTGACGATGAAGATTCGGAATACTTCGACGATGCCGAGGTCTATATTCATGTCGAAGACTCGGATTGTGTGGTAGTATTTGTCGAAGATACTAATACATACTACATTGCCGAACTTGAGGACTAATTACTATATATGAGATACAGACCCGATTATTACGATGAATTCGTATGCATTGCCGATAAGTGTAAAAATACCTGCTGTGCCCAGTGGGAGATAGATGTTGACGAAGTCTCACTTGAAAGATTTATGAAGCATCCTGATATTGCAGAGCATGTTGAAGACGGATGCATCGTGTTGAAGGAAGACGGTAACTGCCCCTTCTTAAATGAGAAGGGACTTTGCAAGATGATTCTTAAGTATGGTGAAGACATGCTTTGCGATGTGTGTACGGATCACCCCAGATACATAAGTGAGATAGGTGACGATGAGTTCATAGGCGTAGGTATCTCATGTGAAGCAGCCTGTGATCTTATCCTTAACCGTAAGGAACAGTTTAAGCTTATTCCGCCTCTTGAACTTCCTCTGGTAGACAGAGTATTTGAGTGCGAAGACAGCCTTACGGAGCTTCTCGACAGCCTGTCTCCTGATGAGGCCAGCCCCGCAGATCACGCGAAGCTTCTTAAGACTTTTGAGATTCTTGAGCCTGAGTGGAAGCTGATGCTTGATAAGGTGATTAAGCAGCAGGTATCTGCAGAAGCCAGAGACAGCTTTATCGATTCTAATCTCATGAAGTTCAAAAACCTTATGGGTTACTTCCTCTTAAGACACGACAATGACTTTTATCTTGCTGCCATCAGTTCAAGGATTATTGCCGAGCTTTGTGTAGCCAACAAGATGACTATGGAAGACGTTGCCAGAATGTACTCTGCGGAGATCGAGTATTCGGATATAAACTGCGACCTTTTATAAGCCTCAAAGCCCTATAAAGTGTGCATTTTGCACTAATGCGGATTTATTGACTTTGAATCGGCGTTTTGATAATTTATTTGGCGAAAGCAGATACGGGTATCCCCGTACTGATGATAACAGCACGAACGGTGTCTTTGGCACCGTTTTTCTGTGCCTTAAAATGATATAATCATTTTATGCTTAGAACTGCAGTTATAAACGGAAATGTCATCGAATACGAACTGACTCGTAAGAGGGTCAGGAATCTTAATCTGCGAATAAGACATGACGGTACTATTGCAGTATCTGCACCTTCCCGTGTCCCGCTTGAGGAGATAGACAGATTTATAAGGGAGAGAAGCGACTTTCTTATCAAGGCTTTATCGAGAGTAGACCAGAGAATCAAGAGGGCTGCACGTCCATCTTCTTATGAGGACGGAGAAGAGGTAAATGTCTTCGGAGAAAGGTGCACAATATATGTTATTCCTTCTTCTAAGAACAAGGTCGACTTCTTATACCCGAATATCTATTTATACGTAAAAGATCCTTCGTCATTTAAGGTTCGTCAGAATACTTATGAGAAGTGGAAGAGATCTCTTATCAAAAGTGATATCTTGGAGATGTGTGATTACTACTATCCCTTGTTTGAAGCAAGAGGAGTAAGAAGGCCTAAGGACATTAAGTTCAGAGCCATGACTTCCAAGTGGGGCTGCTGCAGACCCGGCGAAGGAACACTTACATTTAACTATAATCTGTTTGAGGTGCCAAAGGAGTGTACTGCCTATGTTGTCGTACATGAGTTTGCTCATTTCCTTGAAGCTAACCACTCGCAGAGATTTTATAAAGAAGTCGAGCGTGTAATGCCCGACTATAAGATGCGGAGGAAACTTCTTAATGACTACTGAGAAGATCACTATGTGGGAGCATAAGCTTCTGGATCTGGGCCTTAGAAATCAGCTCATAAATATGCACCTTAATGCGAAGACGA
The DNA here is from genome assembly GCA_024403655.1 of Saccharofermentans sp. Lineage (GTDB taxonomy): Bacteria > Bacillota > Clostridia > Saccharofermentanales > Saccharofermentanaceae > Saccharofermentans. Next base: position 9,413 of record JAKSRK010000037.1, read on the forward strand.
TACCCTTGTTCGTGCCTTCGCTTGCTCAATTTGAGGATCTGCTTATATCAGGCGAGGACTTCATTGTTATATCCGGCAAGGAAGAGGATATAGAAGAGAAGACAGAAGATATTGAAGCAGTTAATGAAGAGTCCGTCGAAGAGATTAGCGAAGAGAATAGTGAAGAGGTCAAGGGAGAAGCTGAGGAAGCTACTTCGAAGGAGCCTTTGAAGGCACTTCCGCGTAAAGAATACGACTTTGAAGATATGCACGATATAAGCGGCTTCGAAGAACTCGTAACAGCGAAGTTTAAAGAAAAGAAGATTATGGCTCCCATCACACAAAGGGACCTTGATGAGAGAATAAAGAAGCTTTACAGAGGCTATAAGAATTCTCTTGAAGAGAATGGTGCGAATACTCTTTATGTGGCTATGGGCCTTCTTAAGTGGTACGAAGGCGACGACGATTCGCCGGCACACTATGCTCCGCTTTTGCTTGTTCCGATTCAGATAGTAAGAAACTCTCTTGCATTAGGCTATAAGATAAGAATCAGAGAAGAAGATACCATGTTTAATATCTCCATCAGGGAGAAGCTCAAGGCAGAGTACGATATTAATATTGAAGGCCTTGAGGAGCTTCCTACTGACGATAATGGTACTGATCTTAAAAAGGTATTTGAGATAGTAAGAGCTGCGATTGAAGTTAAGCCTTCCTGGGAGGTACTCGAATCCGGTTATATAGGTTTATTCTCCTTTACTCAGTTTGTAATGTGGCATGACCTCAAAGGAAGAGGAGAAGATATTCTTAAAAGCAGCATCGTAAGTTCTCTTGTTAACGGCAGCTACGAAGGAGCGGCAACGGCTCCCAAGGAGACTGATACTAATAAGCCTGACGAGAGCAAGGCCCTGATGCCGCTTCCTGCAGACAGCTCCCAGCTTGAAGCTATTAATGCCGCTTATGAAGGGGAGAGCTTCGTCCTTCACGGCCCTCCCGGAACAGGTAAATCACAGACGATTACTTCCATGATTGCCAACTGTCTTTATCAGGGGAAGAAGGTCTTATTTGCTGCAGAGAAGAAGGCGGCACTTGAAGTTGTATATAACAGATTATCCAAAATCGGCCTCGCGCCTTTTTGCCTTGAACTTCATTCCAACAAGGCACGTAAGAGCGACGTACTGGCACAGCTTGACAGCGTATTGAAGCTTAAGGAGAAGTATTCTCCTGAAGAATTCGAGAGCAAAAGCAAAGAACTTAGGGAGAAGAAGGCTGCTCTTGACTGCTACGCCAAGGAGCTTCATGAAGTACGTCCCTGCGGCTATTCTTTATTCGAACTTATAAGTATCTATGAGACTTCAAAGGATGCTCCTGACATTGAGCCCTTTGGAGAGAAGACACTTCCTCTTCTTGAAGCTTCTTTTATCGAAATGATACAAAGCGAGCTTACGGAACTTGTCTTTATAGGAAAGCAGTATAAGTCTTCCGGTGCATCTGTGCTGGATTTTGTAGACGGCAGTTCTTATGCGATGACTATGCGCGACAGGGTGCCGTTGCAGGTGGCTGAGTATAAAAAGGCGCTTATGAAGCTTAGTGAACTTGCTTCCGGCAAGAGCATAGCCGATATTAATGCCGAATGCGACAAGTACGAAGAAGGCCGTAAGACGGCGAAGATGAGAGATGAAATACTCTATTCATGGGATAAGGACTTCTTAAAGGAAGATGCGAGACTTCTTATCAAGGAATATAAGGAAGCGCAGACGAAGTGGGCCCTTTTTAAGGTTATGGGCATCAGTTCCGTCTATAAGAAAGTAGCCGTATACGACATCAAGAAGGATAAGAAAGATACTCTTCTGGATGAGCTTAACAGGCTCTATGAGTATAGCGACAGAGAGAAAGAGTATCCCATAGTAAAGGACTCTTCCTTGTACGATGCTTACGATAAAGTAAAGCACTTAAGACAGGACCTTGAATCCATGCTGGCCCTTCGTCCTCTTACAGACCTTTCAACTGATATCTCATACTGCGACACTCTTCTTAATAATATCGAACTTCTTAAGATAAGAATGCAGTATAACAAGGAGATATCCAAGCTTAAGGGCTTCGGTGCAATGAATCTTGCCCAGGCCTACGATGAGGGCATAGTAGATGAGGATAACATAGGCGATGCTCTTAATAAGCGTTACTCTTATCAGTTGGTAACATCCATTATCGACTCCGTAAGTCTCCTGTCCGAATTCAGCGGCACAGTCTTCGAAGGAAGAATAGAGGTCTTCAGAAGATTAAGCGAAGAATATATGGAGCTTTGTAAAAAGGAGATATACCTGAAGCTTGCTTCCAGAATTCCTTCGGCATCTTCTGCAAGTATTCCGGGTTCGGAACTTACCAAGCTTAAGAAGGCTATAGCCGGCAATGCAAGAGGAATCAGTCTAAGAAAGCTCTTCTCTGAGATTCCCAACATCCTCCAGCTCTTATGTCCCTGTATGCTCATGAGCCCGATGTCGGTTGCCCAGTATCTGGAACTGGATGACTTTAAGTTCGACACGGTAATATTCGATGAGGCATCCCAGCTTCCGACCTGCAAGGCGGTCGGCGTAATAGCAAGAGGCGATAATGCGATTATCGTAGGAGATCCAAGGCAGATGCCGCCGACGTCCTTCTTCATGTCCGCGAACTTCGATGAAGATAATCAGGAGATAGAAGATCTGGAGAGTATCCTCGACGACTGTCTCGCGGTCAATATGCCTTCAAGATACTTAAGGTGGCACTACAGATCCCGTCACGAGAGTCTTATCGACTTCAGTAACAAGGTCTTCTACGAGAACCGCCTTCTTACTTTCCCGTCAGCTGATGACCGTAAGAGTATGGTTACTCTTGTCGATGTCGGAGGAATATTCGACAGAGGCAGAACGAGAACTAACCTTAAGGAAGCTGAGGCTGTCGTAGAAGATATCGTAAGACGATTCAAAGACCCCGAACTTAAGAAGCAGTCCATAGGTGTAGTTACATTTAATATCAGTCAGCAAAACAAGATAGACGACCTGTTGCAGGAAGAATGTAAAAGGGTGGAAGGACTTGAAGAATGGGCCTACTCTTCGGAGGAGCCGATCTTTATCAAGAACCTTGAGAATGTTCAGGGTGATGAGCGAGATGTTATCCTTTTCTCGGTTGCTTACGGCAAGATAGAAGACGGTCATATCTACATGAACTTCGGTCCCCTTAATCTTGAAGGCGGCTGGAGAAGATTAAATGTAGCTGTTACAAGAGCAAGATGCGAGATGAAGGTATTCTCGTCGCTCCTTCCCGAACAGATCAGAAGCAATACTCTCTCAAGGGGAGTACTGGCCATGAAGAGATTCCTGGAATACGCTTCAGGATCGTCTGTATGGGCTAGCGGTCTTGAGGACAGTTATGTTAACGATAATGTTCCCGGAAGCCCTCGTAAGGCATTCTCAGGCGTTGCAGACAATCTTGCGGCAGCATTGGAAGAGAACGGATATAAGATCTCAAGAGATATCGGTAAGTCCGGTTATAAGATTGATATCGGAATCGTGGATGAAGAGTCTGATGGCAGATACTGCGCAGGTATTCTTATCGACGGTGATTCTTATAAAAATGCGCAGACGACGCGAGACAGAGAACTTGCCCAGTTAAGTATTCTTGGAGGTCTCGGCTGGAAGGTCATGAGAGTCTGGTCCCTGGATTACCTTGAGGATCCGGATAAGACACTTGAGAAGGTAATAGAGTTTATTAAGACTCCCTTGCCCGTAAAGGAAGAAGTCGCAGAAGTAAAAGAAGAAACGGTTACAGAGGAGATAAAGGCTGAAGAAGAGCCTGAGCTTCTGGATGCTACAGGGGAAACATCTGCTTCTTCTGCTGCAGAAGATATTCTTACTTCCTACAAGATCGCGTCTGTCCCTTCTGTGGAGTTGGGCTATAAGGAATTCATGAAGCCTTCTAATAACAGTATTCTTCAGGATAAGATTCGCGAGATATTAGTGCAGGAAGCTCCTATTAGTAATGACCTTCTTGCAAGAAGACTGGCACAGGCAGTTGGCGCAGGTAATGTAACAGCCAAAGTAAAAGAAAGATGCAGCTACTTATGTGAGTCGGCTAAGATAATTAAGACAAGCCGTAGCGGTAAGGACTTCTGGTGGCATGAGGAGCCTTCTTCCTATAAGAAGGTTAGAACTGCTTCAGATGCGGCTACAAGAAGAGATGTATCTGATATTCCATGGGAAGAGGCCGTTAATGCCGTCTCATACATAGTAAAGGTTGGAGTAGGAATGCCTAAGGATAGTATTCCTTCTGATACTGCAAAGATGCTGGGTTATGTAAGGCCCAAAGCAGAACTTATCGCGCTTTTGGAAGAAGCACTTAAGCACTGCATTAACGAAGAGATACTTAAGGAAGGCTTAGGCGGAAGTATAACAGTCGCCGACTGACAGCATGGATATAAACGAGTTTATTAAGAAGGAAAGTTCCAAAGAGTATTTCGCTTCTCTGATGGAATTTGTCGAAGAAGAGTATAGAAGCGGCGAGGTGTTTCCTCCAAGAGAGAAAGTCTTTCGAGCATTGGAATTAACGCCTCCTGATAAGACCAGATGCGTTATTCTGGGGCAGGATCCTTACCACGATCTAGGTCAGGCTCACGGCCTTGCCTTCTCGGTTAATCCGGGTGTGAAGATACCGCCTTCTCTTAATAACATCTATAAGGAGCTTCAGGATGAACTCGGTTTATATATTCCCGATAACGGCTTTCTGGAGAAGTGGGCGAAGCAGGGAGTATTGCTTCTTAACACGGTTCTTACGGTAAGAGCCCACGAAGCCAATTCTCATAAAGGAAAGGGCTGGGAGAAGTTTACGGACGAAGTTATAAAAGAAGTAAATGAGTCGGATTCTCCAGTTGTCTTTATGCTCTGGGGTAAGCCCGCACAGACTAAGAAGAAGCTTATAACTAACCCTAAGCATCTGGTGCTCGAGACAGTACATCCTTCGCCTTTGTCAGTTTACAGAGGTTTTTGGGGATGCGGGCATTTCGCGAAGTGTAATGAGTTCTTGAAGGCAAATAATATCCCTGAGATAGACTGGCAGATTGAAAATATACAGGGAAGCTTATTCTGATTTTTTGCCAAGCTTTCTATAGACGGTAAAGTACATCGTAACGAAGCTTGCTGTGCCGCCTACTATGTTAGATATGGGCTCAGCCCAGAATACGCCGCTAATGGGATCGCTTAAGTATAAAGGCAGGATGAGGGTAAGAGGTATTACCAGCAAAGCCTTACGAAGAAGCGAGAAGAAGATTGCCTGCGGAGCCTTGCCTAATGCCATAAAGGTGGACTGACCCGCGAACTGAAGTGACATAAAGACATATGCCATAAAGAAGATGTGAAGGTATTTTACTGCCATCACATTGGCGGAAGGATCCTTGCTGAAGAGATTGATAAAGAAGTCGGGGAAGAGGAATACCATAAGCCAGGCGAAGGCTGTGTAGACGAAGCCGAAGAGGGCCATGGTCCTGATTCCTTTCTTGACTCTGTCGTAGAGCTTCGCGCCGTAATTAAAGCCGATTACAGGCTGCGCTCCGGAAGTGATGCCGCTGACGGCTACGCCCATTATCGAACGAACGGAGCTTATTATCGCCATGATCATTATGTAGGTGTCACTTAATTCCTGACCGTACTTACGAAGAGTTCTGTTGCATACGATCTGTGTGGCAGCGTTTGTTATCTCCATAACAAAGCCGGTAAAGCCGATAGTAATTATATTCAGGCATAATCTCAGGCTGAAGCTGTGCTTTTTGTCCTTAAGGGAGATAATTGTCTTGCTGCCGGTAAGGAAGATAAGAACCCAGATGCAGGAAGCAAACTGGGAAATGACGGTGGCAGCAGCAGCGCCCCTGATTCCCATACCGAAGACGAATATAAAAAGCGGGTCGAGCAGCATATTAAGGAAGGCTCCGGATAAGACGGTCACCATCGCAGTCTTAGGGAAGCCCTGAGCCGTTATGTAGAAGTTAAGACCCGTGGCAAGCATCGTAAAAAGAGTACCTATAAGATAGATATTAAGATAAGAAGCAGCATAAGGGTAGGAAGCATCGGAAGCTCCGAGAGCGTATAAAAGAGGCTTCATGAAGATATAGCCGGATGCTGTAAGTAAGAATGCGCCGATAAGAAGCATCAGGAAAGAGTTATAGAGAATATCGGAGGCCTTTTTGTCGTTGCCTTCGCCTCTGCTTATGGAGAATAGAGGCGCACCGCCCTGTCCGAAAAGCAGAGTAAAAGCAGATATTATCGACACTACGGGAAAGGTAAGACCCAAGCCTGTGAGGGAAGCCGAACCTTCACCCGGAATATGACCTATATAGATTCTGTCCGTGATGCTGTAGACAAGCTGCGCCAGCTGGGATGCAGTGAGGGGCAGTGCCTGCTTTGTTATAAGGAGTGCCACAGACCCGTGTCCGAAGTCTCCGTTTCTTAACTTACTCTTATCTTTACTCATGAGAAATAGTTTACAACAAGAGCATATCTTTTGCCTGAACGGTCTTCTTGACAATATGCACTAAGATGCATAAAATGAAAACGATTCTCAGTTTCAAGAAAGGTTATCCGACTCAGGATAAGAGATAAATGAAAAGAATAGCAGCTTCAGTATTAGCGTCAGTGTTCCTTATGGGGTCACTATGCGCCTGCAGTTCAGGTGCGAATGACGATTCCAAGAAGAGAATCGTTACTACAATCTTCCCTGAGTATGACTGGGTAATGAATATCCTGGGCGATAAGGCGGATGAGTTTGAAGTTACTCTTCTTATGGATAACGGAACCGATCTTCACAGTTACCAGCCTTCTGTGGACGATCTTGCAAAGATATACGACTGCGATATTTTTATCTATGTCGGAGGTGAGTCCGATGCCTGGGTTGAAGATGCTCTGGAGCTTACGGATAACAAGGACAGAGTCACCATTAATCTTATAGATGAATTAGGTTCTGCAGCTGTGGAAGAAGAAATGGTTGAAGGCATGACAGGTGAAGAGGAAGAAGAGGATTCTGCTTACGATGAGCACGTATGGCTCTCCCTTCGTAATGCCAGAATACTTTGTGAATCCATAGGCGAAGCCATATCTTCCGTAGATCCTGACAATAAAGATGTTTACGAAGCTAATCTTGCTTCTTACGATTCAATGCTGGAAGAACTGGACTTAAGATACGTAGAAGCGGTAGAAGACGCACAGTTCGATACTCTCGTTTTTGCAGACAGATTCCCGTTCAGATATATGGTCGAAGACTACGATCTTAGTTACTATGCCGCTTTCCCAGGCTGTTCCGCTGAGACCGAAGCAAGCTTTGAGACAATAGTATTCCTCTCAGACAGGGTAGACGAACTTGGTGTAGGAGCACTGTTGACAATAGATGATGACGACAGAACTATAGCACAGGCCGTAATCGAGAATACGACTAACGGCGATCAGCAGATAGTTACACTTAATTCCCTTCAGTCTGTGACGGCAGAAGAAATGAATTCCGGTACAACTTATCTGTCTGTTATGAACGATAATCTCTTGGTTCTGGAAGAAGCTCTTAACTGATATCAGATAAAGATACTTAATAATACCTTCAGCCCGAAGAATTTTGCTTCGGGCTTTTTTATGTTGGAACAGAAAGTCGGATCTTGAGATAGAGTTTCGTTTTTGAACCGAATCTGCACTGTTCGACATAGATTAGGAATGTTCACATTTGTTCACAATTATTTTTGATTTTAAGGAATTAAACATTAATTGAATTGAAATAATTAAGGGATTTCTTAAGGAATTTAAGGGGTTTCTTAAAGATGTATTAAAATGTGAAGGAAATGTGAAGAAAGTGTTGCAGATTAAATTTTGATTGGTATCATTAGGTCACAAACGTAAGAGTTTCTAGGGAGGGAATACAAAAATGAAGAAGGTTCAGAAGTCAAAAAGAGGTTTTACACTTATTGAGATGGTACTCGTAATTGCTATTATCGTTATTCTTGCAGGAGTGCTCTCAATCGGTATCAGCGGATATTTGGAAAGAGCTACCAATGCTGCGGCATCTGTATCAGTACATAACTCATTAATTGAATCAGCGACTCAAGTTATTCAAGCTTGATGCTTCTTTTATGATAAAAATGCCGGTTTAACTAAATCACGCAAGAATTCCCCTACTTCAAGGAGTGAGTATGTAGTCTTC
>JAKSRK010000038.1 GCA_024403655.1 Saccharofermentans sp.
TGGCGGAGAAGAAGGGATTCGAACCCTTGCGCAGGTTGCCCCGCCTAAAGCTTTAGCAAAGCCTCCCCTTCGGCCTCTTGGGTACTTCTCCGTGCCGAATCAGTGACGCAGTATTCTGCTGTCGAGTATTGATTATAACATATTTTTCACTTCAGGAAAGGTATTTTTTTATATCTGTATAATTCCGCCTTCTATTTTTGTGTCAATTATGCGAAGAACACTTGCATCTATCCTGTCTTCAGGGAGGATACCGTCTTCTACTGCCGCAATAATACCACGCACATAAGCCTCGGGATCTTCCGGCATAAGTAAGATGTCACAGCCTGCGTATACGGCCATAACGGCGGCTTCTTCAGGACTGAAGTTATCCGTAATGGCAGCCATACTCATGGAATCCGTAACGACAATGCCTTCAAAACCCATCTCGTATCTTAAGACTTCGGTAAGCCAGAAATATGAAAGAGATGCAGGCAGCCCGGAAGGATCTGCATTAGGAGTAGTGATGTGAGCCGCCATAATGAAGTCTGCCCCTTCTTCTATACCTGCAGCGAAAGGCACAAGCTCTAAGCTTAGCATTTCGCTATAACTCCTGCTTATGGATGCAGCTTCTATGTGAGTATCGGCGACTGTGTCTCCGTGTCCGGGAAAGTGCTTTAAAGTGCAGAATACACCACTGTCGTTAAAGCCCCTTACGGCACTTCTTACCATCTGCGCCACGATAAGCGGATCGCCGGAGAAGGAGCGCTCTCCTATGACGGGATTGTCCGGATTGGAGTTAACGTCAGCTACGGGAGCAAAATTCAGATTGAAGCCGTAGTCTGCTATGTACTCGCCTATCGTGCTTCCTACAATATAGGCCTGCTCCTCGTCCTGTATCTGCCCCATTGGAGGAAAGACCTCTACATCGAATTCGTTGTTAGATGCAATTCTCGTTATGTCTCCGCCCTCTTCGTCGATGGCAATAAAGAGCCCGATTTCCGACGCATTCTGGCAGGAAGAGATAAATTCCGTTATCTGTTCAGGGCTAAGTATATTCCCTCCGAAGAAAATCAGCCCTCCTACGGGATGCCCTGCTATTCCTTGCGATGTAACATCGTTAAATACAGTATCGTAATCGTAAATGTTGCCCGTAAGCGTCTCCGGGTTAACGATAAGCATCTGGTATACCTTCTCTTCCAGAGTCATGTCGCTTAAGATGGCACGAGCCGCCTCACTTCCTTCGTAAGGCATATAAATATAAGGAATGGGAGTAGGAGTCGGCGAAAGTGTGGTGTTCGTCGTCGTCTCTTCCGTCGTTGTCTGCAAAACCGTTTCGACGTTGCTTTCTTCTGCGGGAGAAGCTTCACAAGAGCTCACCCAAAGAAGTGAGATACAAATTAAAGATGCAAGTTGCTTTTTCATTCTACTCTTCCGGACAGGGCGGAATAACCCCGATAAAAAACGTATTTCAGTGCACACAGAGAATTATATCACTGATTTTTGTCGGGTTTTTTATGCCTGTGAACTATGCGAAAATCTAGTAGTGAATAAACACTTCCTCAGGAGGTTATGAAATGAAGAAGAAAATCCCCTACGTAGCGGCTTGGGCCATCTCAGGTTCAATGCTTTTTACGGCTTGTTCCGGGGCAAGCAATCCTACTTCTGCATCGGATGCGACAACAGCGATCGCAATATCTGCCAGCGAGACAGAAGCACAGTCAGATGAACTGCTTCTGACAATCGAAGAGAACTTCGACGGCACAACCGATTTTTGGCAGATCAACGGCGAGTGCGAAGTAGCTCTCCAGAACAACACTGCAATTATCTCAGACAGAGGCGCAAGCAACGCCGGCATCGAGATTCCCTGCAACAACTTCAGAGGCAACACAATCAGAGCTTCTGCCAACGTTGCAAGTGAGAACAGCAATGTAGCACTTACTTTAAAGTACAACATATACGGTAATACTTCTTATGTAAGAATCGCAGAAGGCACTACTTCAGCAAGCATCTTCGGAACAATTACGGGTACGGTAACAATTCCCGCCAACGCATCCGAGTGCGCAGTTTATGTTGAATCTTCAGATGTAAGAGATATCACCGTTAATTCAATGACAGTAGCAGTCGAAGGCAACTTCAACGACCTGACAAACACTCCTCCCGCAGAGCTTCAGGATCCTTCCGGATACGATTCCCTTAAGGAACTTTATGCGGATTACTTCAGAGTCGGAACTTGTCTTCCCGTATCAGTAATCGATAACCCCAACACGGAATTCCTTACACTTCTTAATACAGAATTCAATTCCGTTACACCTGAGAATGAGCTTAAGCCAGAGAATGTTCTCGATGCAGCTACTACTCTTGCAAATCCCGAAGAGTACAACGAGTGCCCCGCACTTGATTTCTCTGCTGCAGATCCCATCCTCTCTTACTGCCAGGAGAACGGTATTGCCATGAGAGGCCATACTCTTATCTGGTACTCCCAGACTCCTTCATGGCTCTTCTATGAGGACTACGATGTTAACGGAGAACTCGCATCCAGAGAGCTTATGCTCACAAGAATGGAGAACTACATCGACTCCGTTATGTCTTACTGCGAAGAGAACTATCCCGGTGTCATCTATGCATGGGACGTAGTTAACGAAGCTGCAGACGACAACGGAAGAGGAATGCGTGAATGCTACTGGATCGATACAATCGGCGAAGATTATGTTGAGAGAGCATTCGAATTCGCCAGAGCTCATGCTCCCGAAGGCGTACAGCTCTTCTACAACGACTATAACGAGTATTTCACATCCAAGCAGAACGAGATTCTCGACTTCTTAAGACCAGTTGCAGAAGCAGGCAACATCGACGGTATCGGAATGCAGAGCCACATCAGCAACATGATAATGCCTGAAACATACATCGAAGCAATGAACAGATATGTAGATGAGTTGGGCGTAATAATTCACATCACAGAGCTCGACGTTAACGCTCCTATCTCTGCCAACCCCTTGTACGATCAGGGCGTTTACATGCAGAGCCTCTTCGAAGCAATCATTGAAGCTAAGGACAACGGAACACCTATCGAGTGCGTAACTTTCTGGGGTCTTACAGATGACATGAGCTGGAGATCTTCCAATACTCCTCTCCTCTTCACAGGTAACATCGAGCCCAAGCCTGCTTTTGAAGGTGTTGTATGTGCAATCACAGGCGGTGAGATCGCCACACCCGACGACTATGTAGTAGTTGAGGTTGACCTTTCTCCCATCAGCGAGGACTACGAAGACGAAGAATATATCGGCTCTCCTCGTTACAGTTCTACACAGAGCATCTCCGATGATAATCCTTATAGCGGAGACTACTGCCTTGAGAATTCAGGCGGTAATGAGACTTATGACGGATACTGCATCGACGTAACTGACTTCGCAGGCGTTTCAATCCATTATTCATTCGCCGTAAGATCAGACGCCGATATGGTCAACTTCACAGCAGATATCGAAGGCTCATGGCCTCACATCACAGAGGTCGATACATCTTCAGGTGAGTGGGTAGTAGTTGAAGGAGATTACCTCGTACCTTCAGGTCTTTCTTATCTTCAGGTTTACTGGGAGAGCTCAGATATGAGTCCTTTCTACCTTGACGATGTCAGCATTGAAGCAAACTGATAAAGAATAATCACACCATTTTGAACACCCGTTTGGAGCCGTCTGACTTAACAAAGTCAGGCGGTTTCTTCGTTGAGAACTTTATTATTCTAGAACTCAACTAATCGGGAATTCTTCTTGCGGCCGAACTTAGCGTAGTATCTGATTACTGCAAAAAGACCGCTGATAAACCATGTAAGTCCGCCGGAGATCCATAAGCCCCATACGCCAAAGAGAGAACCTGCAAGAAGTGCGGGAAGAAGGATTCTTCCGACCATCTCGACAAAGCCGTTAATGAAGGCGAATGCAGCATCTCCGATACCGTTCAAGACACCTCTGCTTACATATATGGAACCGAGTGCGAAGTAGAATATGCTTGTTATGCGAAGACCTGTTGCTCCGAGAGCAAGAACTTCCTGATCGTCTACGAAGATGCTTATTATCTGCTCTCCGAAGATCTGCATTATGGGAAGCATCAGAACGGAGAATATAAATGCGATAAGAAGTCCCTTGCTGAAGCCTTCCTTGATTCTTCTGTGGTTGCCTGCACCGAGATTCTGACCGGCATGAGTAGAGATAGCCATGCCGAGTGAATTATAAGGCTGCTGGATTATCTGCTCGATTCGTCCCGTAGCGGTGAAAGCTGCAACTACTGTGGAACCGAAGCCGTTAACATATCTTTGAAGAGCGATGCAGGATACGGCGATCATGCCCATCTGCAAAGCGAGCATGGAACCCATTCTGATACACTCTCTGATGATGCGGCTGTTAAAAGCTCTCAATTTCCTGGAGATTCTGAAGTACTCGTTGGTGATATACGAATAGATGACACATCCTACTCCGGAGATTGCCTGAGCGATAAGGGTAGCAGCAGCTGCTCCCACGATTCCCATGCCGAAGCTGCATACAAAAAGGTAATCGAGACCGATATTGATGAAGCAGGATACAAGAAGGAAGATAAGCGGCGTTCTGGAATCTCCGAGAGCTCGAAGCATCGACGAAGCGTAGTTATAAAGTCCGACAAGAGGAATTCCGAGGCACATTATGCCAAGGTAAAGCTTTGCACCTGCGAAGATATTCTCGGGTGTATTAAGAATGCGCAGAACCGTGCCTGAGAGGAAGAATCCCAACAAGCCCATAATGAAGGAAGCGATCATCATGAGGTAGCAGCTGTTTGCCACTACTCTTTTTACGTTATCCTTCTCCTTGGCTCCAAAATACTTCGATGCCACGATACCGCTACCGCTTCCGACTCCGATACAAAGGGAGAAGAAAAGGAAATTTACTGATCCCGTAGAACCTACGGCAGCAAGAGCATCCGCACCGATGAATTTACCGACGATGGCAGAATCCACTACATTGTAGATCTGCTGAAAAATATTACCGATAAGCATGGGAACAGAAAACTCCAGAAGGAGCTTCGTGGTATTTCCCTTAGTCATGTCACGTACCATAGAACTCATACGTATAATTCCTCTCAATATCCACAGGTCAGACCCCTGACCTCTATTACAATTTATTCATCTATATATTCGTCAAATTATCACTCAGCATATATGCCAACAATGAATTATCAAACTCTAAAATTGATTTATTGTTCATTGACTAGTATTATGTACTAGAAAACATTTCCTAATATGCAATACATTTGTGCAATGAGAGGCAAAAGATGATTGACGTATTGTTTGCGGGCTACAGTTACACCCACAAAGACGGTCTTGTATACGACACCAGCAAGGGGCGCGGAGGCTATGACTGTTATCAACTGATATATACTCACACGCCGGCTATGTTCTGGGTCGAAGGCGAGCTTCGTAAGTATCCTGCCAAATCGGTCGTATTCTTTACTCCCGGTCACAGAAAGTACTATATGTCACTTCCCGACGAGCCTTATACCAATGACTGGGTCAGGTTCAAGTCGGATGAGAAGTTTATAGAGAACTTCCCCAAGAAGAATATCCCCTACTCTCCTTCGGACGCCGAATTCGTCCACGAGATTATCAAGCTGATAACCTGGGAGAACGAGTCTTCTGACGGCGAAGTCAAGGATCGTAACATCCGTAATCTTTTTGAACTTTTAATCTCCAAGCTCTCAGCAGAAGCCGAGAATATTGAGTCTACTCCCTACCATCACGAGTTCACGGAACTTCGAAGGGATATAGTTCACCATCCTGAGAAGGACTGGACCATAGACATGATGGCTTCAAGAATCAACCTGAGCAGAACGAGATTTCAGACGGTCTACAAGACTACTTTCGGCAATACCTGTATGGAGGAAGTCATTCAGGCAAGAGTTAAGCTTGCTCAGGAGAGGCTGATTTATACCGGCCACACAATCTCCGAGATCGCGGAGATCTGCGGCTACAACAGCACAGAGCACTTCTGCCGCCAGTTCAGAAAATCAGTCGGAATAACACCAGGACAGTTCAGGAGAAACGCACAGAAAAATGGATAAGATATTAGCAGCTTTTAAGAAGGATCCCGTTCTTTATATATCCGGGATTCTGGCTTTGTTGTCTTCGTTTATCGTAAGACCCGACGCGGAATACATCGGTTACATCAATTTCAGAGTCCTTGCCATTCTTTTGGGACTCATGCTCATCGTAAGTGCATGCGTAAGAATAGGTACTTTTGACTATATGACCTACTGCCTTTTAAGGAAAATCAAAGGTCAGCGTCACATAAGTATTCTCCTTGTATCGATGTCTTTCTTCCTGGCGATGCTTCTTACAAATGACGTCACGCTCGTAACACTGGTGCCTTTCGCGATAATGGTTTTGTCGTCCTTTAAGGACAGCAGGAGCATGATGTATACCCTTATTTTCATGACGGTTGCAACCAACCTCGGTTCCATGCTGACACCCATAGGCAACCCTCAGAACCTCTACCTTTATGCAAACTACAACATGAATCTCGGAAGCTTCTTTAAGCTTATGCTGCCCTATTCGGCTTTTGCACTTATCCTTATCGCCATCGGAGTCTTCATTATGTGTAAGAACAAGGAGTCCGACGGCGACAGCAAGATGCAGAAGGCACAGGCTCCCAAGTTATCCCGACTTCTTATCTATATTGCACTTTTTATCCTCTGCGTACTTGCCGTAGCAGGCTACGTCAACTGGATTGTCATGATCGCGATAGTCGCAGTCGCAATCTTTATCCTGGATAAAGGCGCATATAAGGGAGCTGACTACGCTCTCCTTCTTACCTTTGTCTTCTTCTTCGTCCTTACGGGCAACATCGGAAGAATCAGCGAAGTAAAGGAAACTTTGTCCTCTATAGTTGAACGTGATCCCGTTATTACGGCAATCGTTGCTTCCCAGATAATAAGTAATGTTCCTGCGGCTATGCTTCTGTCCGCATTTACCGGTGACGGTGCTTCTCTCGTAGTAGGAAGCAACCTCGGGGGACTTGGCACCTTAATCGCCAGCATGGCAAGCCTTATTACTTATAAGTACCACGCCAAGCTCCCGCAGGAAGAAAAAGGCGGGAAGTATATCCCCGCCTTCACTGTAGTAAATATAATACTTCTGGCTCTTTTACTCGCCTTCCACTATATCCTTAAAATCAGATAAAGTTCTCTTCCTTAAGCTTTGCGTAGATTGCCTTTCCAAGCTTAATCTGCTCATCGGCATCGAGGTGGATACTGTCGGTCTCACTTACCGTACACACCTTGGCCGCATCCATAAAGGCAATACTGTACTTATCTGCAAGTTCTTTATACAAAGGCGCAAGTTCCATAGAAACCTTTATGGACTTGCCAAAGCCGAAGCTCTCGCCGAACCTTGAAGATTCGATATGTTCTCCGACAAGAGGAGGCGACACGAGAAGTATCTTCATCTTCCCTTCAAGCTTTGCATTATTATGAGCAATTACCTTCTGAAGGAAGCGACTCATCTCGGAAGCTATGTCTGATGCGTCATAGCCGAACTTACGCTTCAGATTGTTGGTGCCTAACATAAGAACCATGACATCAAGCGGGGACTGACTCTCGAGGCAGGGAACTAAGTACAGCATTCCGTTCTTCTCTCCCTCTTCCGGGTCATCAGTAGCGATCGTTCTGCCGTTTTGTCCTTCTTCTATAACAATGCATTCATCTCCGGTAAGACTGTTAAGAACTCCTGTCCATCTGGAATCGGAATCAAGCCTCACTCCCTCTTTGGGTTCGTAGCCCCATGTAAGTGAATCGCCGAAGCAAAGTATTCTTTTCATATCGGTATGCGCCATTTCTGTCTGTTTAATACGCATATTATGCGGTAACGCACCTTATTTGTCTATTTACCAAGTACAGTATCAGCAGTGCAATCGTTATTGTTTTATTAATAATGTTGAGTATCATCTAATATATGAGAAATGAGAGCCAAGAAGAACATTATCGCAAGATGACCGGGACCCCGGTCCAGAAGCTAATTATCATGCTTTGTATCCCCACGATATTAAGCATGCTTGTTACTAATGTATATAATCTCGTTGATACGGCTTTTGTAGGCACCTTAGGCAACAGCGCCAGCGGTGCTGTCGGTATTGTATTCGGCTTCATGGCGATACTTCAGGCTGCAGGCTTCATGTTCGGACACGGCTCCGGAAGCATCCTTGCAAGACGCCTCGGTCATATGGATACCGAAGGTGCATCCTCCACCGCTTCTACCGGCTTCTTCCTTTCGCTATTAACAGGACTTGTCATAAGCGTCTTCTGCTTCATCTTTATAAAGCCGCTTGTAATGCTCCTTGGAAGCACCAGGACAATCGCTCCCTATGCCATCAAGTACATTTCGTTCATTCTTATTACGGCTCCGTTCACGACGGCAGGCTTCACCCTTAACAACATCCTGCGATACGAGGGCAAAGCTTTTTATGGCATGATCGGCATGTTTACGGGCTGCGTCCTTAATATAGGCGGTGACTATCTTTTTATGTTCGTCCTTAAGCTCGGAATATCCGGTGCCGGAATATCTACCGCCATCTGCCAGCTTGTTAGCTTCCTCGTACTGCTTCTTCCTTTCCTTAGCGGCAAGACTCAATGCAAGATCTCCATCCGCAGGGTTAATCTGTCGGTTAAGCTCATCGCGGATATTGCGGCAACAGGCTTACCGAGCCTTATAAGACAGGGCTTAAACAGCGTCGCTACTATCCTTCTTAACTCCCTCTCGGGTGCATTCGGAGACGAAGCTGTAGCTGCCATGAGCATCGTATCAAGAGTTTACTTCTTCATATTCGCCATAGCTTTGGGAGTAGGACAGGGACTTCAGCCTGTCGCCAGCTTCAACCACGGTGCGGGCAAGTACACAAGAGTACGTAAGGCGTATAAGTTTACTACCACCCTCGCGTCTTTAATAATAATCATCCCCGGCATATTCGTTATTATCTACGCGCCTGAGATCGTAAGATACTTCAGAGACGATGCGCTGGTCGCAGAGTACGGCAGCAGAGCCCTGGTCCTTCAGTGTATCGCCGGTATGTGCATGCCCTTTTGCATGACGACGGAACTTCTCCTTCAAAGCACGGGTAAGAAGCTCTCAGCTTCAGTCTTATCCGCATTAAGAAGCGGCGTCATATTTATCCCCGCTCTTCTTATTCTTAGTCACTTCAGAGCTATGGCAGGCATTCAGGAAGCTCAGCCTCTTGCTTATGCCCTGTCCTTTTTCCCTACTTTATACTTCTGCACAGACTACTTCAAAAAGCTTCCCAAAAAGGACAAAGAGACGCCTTAAGCGCCTATTTTACAGCGCTTGCAACTGCCGGTTGACAGATTTCCAAGCCCGCTTTATAGATTGTAAATGTCCTCTGGGAGTATCTTAACTCTCGTAAGGCAAACGTACGATTGACTGATAGAATACTAAGAGAGGTAAAAGTTATGATCCTTGCAGAAAAGATAATAAATGAGAGAAAAAAGAACGGCTGGTCACAGGAAGAACTCGCAGATAAGCTCGGAGTATCCAGACAGTCCGTAAGTAAGTGGGAAGGAGCTCAGTCCGTCCCCGACCTTCAAAGAATACTTGAGATGAGTAAGGTCTTCGGAGTAAGCACCGACTATCTTCTTAAAGACGATATAGAGAACGTAATCCCAATGGAAGATGATGAATCAGTCGAGCCTTCCAAGAAGCTTTCACTCGAGCAGGCTAATTCATATCTTGAGACAGTAAAGAACAGTGCAGCCAAGATTGCATTTGGAAGCTCACTTTGCACAATAAGTCCCGCTCCCTTAATCCTTATATACGCTGCTTATGAGGCAGATATATTCAAGATTTCAGAAGATGCTGCAGGCGGAATCGGTGCTGTCATCCTCCTTCTTATCATAGCCGTATCACTTATATTCATAATTCCTGCCGGCATGGCATTAAATAAGTGGAAATGGCTTGAGAAAGAAGCATTCGAGACAGAATACGGAGTTGACGGTGCCGTCAGATCCAGATTAGAGAAGTTCGAACCCAGATTCGTAAGCAGCATTACTACCGGTATAATTTTGATTCTTCTCGGCGTTATTGCCGTCGTATCCTGCGCAGCCATTAACAGTGATAACGATGCCCTGCTTGAGGCAGCAGTAGCCGGCCTTCTGATCTTCGCTTCTCTCGGAGTAAATACAATCGTAAAGGCAGGCATGCTTAAGGACAGCTTCAACAAGGTACTCCAGACAGAAGACTACACCATAGATAGAAAGAATAATAAAGTTCTTCAGACTGTAGCTCCCGCTTACTGGCTTCTCGTTACAGCCGGTTATCTCGGATGGAGCTTCATCACCAATAACTGGCAGTTCACATGGATCGTATGGCCCATCGCAGGAGTTGTCTACGGTGCCATCTCTGCAGTCCTCAATAATATAGGCAGGTAATAATCTCCTGCACTTAATCCTTTCTTTAATATCTCTCCAAGCTTTCTTTAACTCATTTTTGCGACAGCTTAATCCGCTGTCTTTAAGATAGTGACATAAAGCTCAAGGAGATATTACTAGATGCAGGACAACGGGTTAATAAACAAAATACTTAATTTTCTGGATGAACACCAGTGGATAAGTTTCTTAATAGGAACCGCGTCTATTCTTCTTGCAGCATACGTGGCCTTAAAATTCGGCCACGGTCTGAGCGAGGTACTCGGAACGGTGGTTCTCGATTAGTGCAAATCAGGGCATCTGACCTGTAATTACTTCCCCTCCAACTGTAATGACGATATTATTCGCTGAAGAATGAGAATAGTCATTGCTTACATCGATGTTCTGCCAGTCACTTCTGTGACAACTGAAACTGATCGTAAGTGCATCACCGCTGCCGAGGCTTCCCGAAGATAAAGATATCTCAAGAACACTGTCACAACTGTCACCGGAATAAGCGGATACAGTTCCCGAGACAGCATCCGTAAGTGCAGTATAACCTCCGGATGAAGAATTGGTTGCACAGTGATAGCAGTCAAAAGTCATTGTTCCGCCATCGTCCGTAAAATAGTAATTCACCGTAAGATTGCTGAGGTCTATGGATGAACTTCCGTTATTTGTAATTTCAATAGTTCCCGCGATCGCATTAGTACCGCCGTCGTAGCTGACGCTGACACTTAAGTCTCCGCCTGTAGCGACGGAACTGTTGCCACCTGCAGAAGAGGATGAAGATGAAGCCGCAGAAGCATCTGTAGAATCAGTAGAATCTGTCGAGGAAGAAGATGAACTTCCGCCTGCGGATGTTCCCGAAGAAGAACCTTCGTCATCAGGCAGAATTCCGTATACAAGGCTATCCCCTTCCATAAGAATCTGTCCGTCAGGATTGTTGTATGAATAGTCGTTGGTATTGTCCCAGACTCCTACAGGGCTTGTCATTCTGACCTGAATCTCGGCTTTGTAGTTCGACTGACCACCCGGGAAGAGACTTCCGTCATCGAAGATAACAGACAGATAGTAGATATGAAGGTCCTCGTTCCAGACTTTAAGTCCGTCTACTCTGCCCGACTGCATATAGTTGGTAGTAATACTGACTCCGTCTACGCTTCCGCCTGCTTCGTAAATCTCAGACAGGTCAACGAAATATCTGTATTCAAGATCTCCTGCCGCACGTGCCGGCCAGGAGGTCTCGTTATAAATAAAGGATCTGATCTCTACAAAGTCATCGCCTTCAACGTTGCTTGAACTCTCGGCAAAATATTCAGGTGAAGATATCTCCTCTACCGCACCGAAGTTAATAAGAGTCTGTCCGTGATACTCTGAATACATGGCAGCAAGAAGACCGGTAAAGCCCGCATTGTAGTCGCAGGCAACTTCGTTGGCACAATAATCCGATACGGTATCCGTATAGCCGTCGTTCGCGTCAGGACCTCCGACTAGAGCTCCGTACAGAGTATGTCTTGAGGTTCCGGGCTCATTCATATTATCGCAGTATGAACCCTGAGAAGTTCTGTGATGAGGGTGCTCCGGACAGCCTTCACCGAATCCGATCTGATAAGAATGACCGGATGAACCGAGTGCATAGTCAGCCTGAGATACGGCAAAATCCCAATAGACATCTGCCTTATCCGCAGGACATCCGTCCCATCTGCTGTAGACGCAGGCAATGAAGGCCGTTGTCGTCGCATATCTTAAAGAACCCCAGGAATCAAGCCATGCAAGTCCTTCCGGAGTATATGTGATTCTCGAACCGTCGGAAGTACCGCAGCTCCAGTAATCCAGATGTCTCTGAACTTCATCCTTGTAAGCCTGCTCTTCTGTTATTCTGGCAAGCATTACTGCGGCACCGATATGAACATCGTCCCAGCACATTGACCAGTCGTAATCGTGACCGGCCTGATCAAAACAGCTCTCGGCATTTGTAAGATAGGACGCATCGTCAGTAGCCAGATAAAGCCAGCTTCCTGCCCATGCGAGTTCATCGTAAAAGCCGCTCCAGGAATCGTAAAATCCATTCGCTGCAGTATAACCTGAATCGCTTCTTGTCGAATCTGAGAACGCATAAAGACTCTCGGCATGTTCAAGACAAAGATCCGCATACTCGGGATCCGTATCACGGAATACGATGGACGCCACGGCCAGAGCAGCCGCCGCTTCACCCGTAACTGCAGATCCGGGAGAATCCGCGGTAACACAGTAAGACGGTCTTGCCATGGGCATGACTTCGCAGGGGCCCCACCAGGAGTGATCCGCTCCGCCGTCTCCGACCTGATAGTAGAAGACTTCATCTTCCGGGTGACAGCGAATAAAGTAATCTGTTGCCCATCTGATATCGCCCAGCATGAATTCCAGCTGCCCACTCTGTTCGTAAGCCTCTCTGTCTTCGTATAAAGACCAGCCAAGCATTGTAGCCGTATATGCCATGGGAAGCGAGAACTTTACATGATCTCCGGCATCGTACCAGCCGCCGGTAAGATCAAGTCCGACGTCAGCTCCGTCGCCCAGTGCGGAGTCACCTCGCCAGTTGCATCTGACTACTTCCGGAAGAGGTCCGCTTCGCTGAAGCTCATAGAAGATAAGTGACTTCTGTAAAGCTTCGCCGTAGTTATAGTTACCACTGCCTTCTTCGCCCTCGTATCCGCTACCGTACTCGCTCATGCCGTCAGGTATGACGTGACCGCCGGGTACGGGAACCGCACTAGTGAGATCAGTGGAAGACAGGCTTCCCTGGGAAGATGATGAGGAGGAAGAAGATGCTGCTCCTTCCTGTGTTGAGGCTGCCGCTTCTTCAGAAGACGCAGAACTATCGGCGCCTCCATCCTGTGACGGTTTTGAGCAGGCGCCGAACAGCATAACTGCCGCAGTAAGTGCTGCGACAGTCTTTAATTTTGCTTTCATTAGAGATTTTCTCCGTTGCTTTCTATTACGTTTTTGTACCAGTATCCGGAATCCTTTATGGTCCTCTTCTGAGTAGGATAGTCTACATATACCATTCCGAATCTCTGTGTATAGCCGTGAGACCATTCAAAATTATCCATAAGAGACCACTGAATGTAACCGAGAAGCGGTATACCCTCCTCTGCGGCTCTCTTATAAGCTCTTAAGTATCTTGTAAGATAGTCGATTCTGTAAGAGTCGTGAACCTTACCGTCTACGCAGACCCAGTCATGTGATGCCATGCCGTTCTCCGTGATTATGATCGGCTTACCGTAACGCTCGTACATGAACTTTGAAGACCAGTAAAGAACGTCGGGAGTAAGCGGCCATCCGATATTGGTGCTCATCTTGCCCTGGAAATAGATGTCGGAATATTCGCCTTCCTTCTCGCCTTCGTTGGCAAAATAGATATTCATGCCGTAGAAATCAAGCGGTGTTGTAACGAGCTTCCACTCATCAGGAGTAAATTCGGGAACAAGATCACCGTACTCCTCTGTAAGTTCATCCGGATACTTGCCGAGGAAGATAGGATCTGACCAGTAAGAAGATGAATAAGGGAAAGCAGGACCGCCGCACCAGAAGGTCTTCTTCCTTGCCTTCTCAATAGCTTCCGCAGAATCGTCCCTGGGAATAACACAGGGGCCTGTGGGAGCGTATCCGATAGTAGCCTTTGTCTTGGCATTATTTCTGATATAGTCGGCAGCCTTGCCGTGTGAAAGCAATACATTTCTTCCCATTATGAGAAGGTCTCTTGCGTTATGCTTCTCGAAAGGCGCATGTGTGCCGTCCTTATTACCGCAGCCGATGTCGCACTGGGGTTCGTTAAGAGTAATCCAGTAAGATACTCTGTCGGAGAGGCTGTCAACTACTACCTTTGTATACTCGAGGAACCATTCGGAACTCTCAGGGTTACGCCAGCCGCCCTTATCGTGAAGAGCAAGAGGGTAATCCCAGTGATAGATAGTAATCATGGGGGTGATGTTATTTGCAATAAGCTCATCTACAAGATCGGAGTAGAACTTTATGCCCTTCTCGTTAATCCTGCCGATGCCGTCGGGTAAGATTCTGGTCCAGCTTACGGAGAAACGGTAAGCCTTGATTCCCAACTCCTTCATTATGGCTACGTCTTCCTTCCAGCGATGATAATGATCGCAGGCAACGTTACCATTCTCCTTATACTTTACGTGAGTGCCGTCTGATGAAAAAGCGTCCCAGATATTAAGACCTTTTCCGTCTTCGTTATACGCACCTTCTATCTGATAGGATGCGGTTGCCGCTCCCCAAATAAAATCCTTAGAAAAACCCATAATCAACCTCCCATACAAACCTACACTTATATAATAACCCCAGAGCCGTCAAGCTAATGTTAAATTAGTTAAAATTCTTTACTATTTTTGGCCTTAGTTAATCAGGAAAATGAGAAAAGCAATGAATCCGTCAACTGACTTCAGAAAACATTTATAAAATAAGAAGGGCTTGTCACGAGATAATCGTAGAATTCATCCTCGGTAATTACCTCTTCTTCCAATAATTCTTCAAGAGCATCAATATAGAACTCAGTCGGAAACCCGGGGTTCAGTATCTGTCCCTGCATCGCTTCGAGATAGTACAAATCCATACTGTAGTTGCCCTGTTCGTCAATAGATATGGGAATCACGATTGTAAAGGTTGTCCTGTCAGCTTCTGCCAGGCATTCAAGGTAGAAATCAATCTTGGCTTCAAAGTAGTCGTAATACAGGCTGTCATACTCCTCGGAATCGACATCGTAGTCGATGCGTTCAAAGTCTGTAACTATACTGATTATAGTCTTAAGGAAATCTACCGTGAGGTCGTGATTCGTAGTAACAGTTTGCTCATAAGCACTCGGGAAATCAAGTATCGTTCCACTGACCTGAAGCGTAACCTCATCTTCGCTGAAGGCTATTATCTCTGTCTCATATTCGGCGGATCCGTAGTTCGCGCTGAAGAATTCGGCGATCAGATCATTTACATTTACTCCGTGGAAACCCGAACCTCCCGGAGCACTAGGCTCGTTGCCGTAGAGCAGACTCATCAGGGCACTTAAATCCCCGCTTGCAACCGTTGACATAACAGCATCAAAATAGTTTTGGGCACCAAGACCGATACGTATCTCTTCTGCAACATCAACTCCTATGGCAGATACATATTCCGCAAAGTCGGCGGTAGACAGAGAATCTATCTTCCACTCTCTGCCTTCCCGAATAAAATCGAATTCCAGAACTTCAGTTATCATCAGGGGAGAATCGTTAAGAATATCCTCAATCTCTTCCACAGACAGGGCGGCTACAAGCTCGCGTCTTAATGCTCTGTCGATATCGGGAATTATAAAATTCACGGCAGCTCTGTCGTTTTCAATCTCGGTTACTTCAAATACCGCTTTGGAAAGTACAAGTTCGACTATATCGCTCTGAGGGAAACTCAGGACCACGTCACTGAAAGAATCGTGCCTTTTTTCCACGAAGCCGGCAGCTTCATGGTAATCGAACTTAATACATGCATTAAGGTAGTTCTCAACAAGTTCCTGTTGCTTTGTCGCCTTGCCCTTCACAAAATCACAGCCGGCAAAAAGCGAAGTAAAAATACAGAACAATACTGTGATACTCAGCGTCTTACGAAGTCTTTCAGTCATAAATTGTCGTTCTCCGGAATCTTTTCCCCTATATAAAGTAAATAATATTAAAAACGTTTAAATTCCGCAACACTATGGTCACAAATACGCCTATTCACTTGTTATCCGCGCGTTTATAATTTAAGAGTAACTTTCTGAGGAGAAACTATGGATATTAAGAAACTTGCATTTTCCATAAACACCGTAATCCTGCTAATGGTATTCGGTCTGGCGGGATTCTTCTATTTGGCCCATGCAACTTTCCTTGTGTGGTTCAGTATCCCGACTGCG
Source organism: Saccharofermentans sp. (assembly GCA_024403655.1). Taxonomy (GTDB): domain Bacteria; phylum Bacillota; class Clostridia; order Saccharofermentanales; family Saccharofermentanaceae; genus Saccharofermentans. The sequence continues at coordinate 16,322 of JAKSRK010000038.1, forward strand.
TTGGTCTACATAGTTTCCTATGTCCTCATAAAGAAAGATCTGCTTCACGTATACGTAAGACTGGTCTACTTCTGGCTGACCTTATACATGAGTATTACCACAATCTGCCTTGGCTACAGATTCGGCTTCCACCTTTACTGCCTTTCGATGATTCCCATTATCTTCTATACGGAATATATGGCAGAGAAGTTCGGCAGAAAGTCGATAAAGCACAGGTTTGTATGTGCGGCTATCGTTACCTGCTACCTGCTATCCACAGGTTACTCCTCTTATGTGGGTACCATCTACCATACCGACGACAAGATTGCCGGCATCTTCTGGGTTTTTAATTCCTGTACGGTTCTTTTCTTCCTCATATTCTATTCGAGTGTAATGCTCAGGCTTGTAGCCGATTCTGAGAAGAAGCTTACCGACATAGCCCATACCGACAGACTCACCGGCCTTTATAACCGTCACTTCATGGCAACCAAGCTTGAGGCAGCGAACTCTAATGAGGACGAGAAGTTCCTTGCCATGGTCGACATAGACTTCTTCAAGAAGATAAACGACACTTACGGCCACAATGCAGGTGACTTCATCCTGACTAACGTAGCCTCCACCATAAAAGAGATCTGCCCCGACAGCGAGATCAGCAGATGGGGCGGCGAGGAATTCCTCATCCTTACCGAAGGCAATGCAGAGAAGGACGGCATTCGTCTTCTCGAAAGGCTCAGATCTACAATAGAGAACAAAGAATTCATCTTTGAAGACAACCGCATAAAGGTAACAATAACCGCCGGCATCGCCGCTTCGCATCAGAATGCAAGCGTTGATAAGTGGATAGATGAGGCCGACGAGAATCTCTACTACGGCAAAAACAACGGTAGAAATCTGGTAATCCTGAACAGGGATAATGTCAAAAAATCCAATTGATATATTCTCTTATAAAAACACTTGTTAACAATTCGTTCTTATTTATAATTCCGCATTTTCACAGAATATAGTGCCAAACAGCCCAAGATGCACTATATCTAGAGTTTCCGTGAAACATAAGCCAAAATAAGTCTTAACGCCGTCAGAAATTTTTAAGTATTTGTTAACAAATCGTTTTCATAATTATTTTTGACAGGTGTTATAATCATACACGTGATCAGAAACAATTGTGATGACGATAGAGAAAATCCCATTTAAAGATGGACAGAGTATCTATTCAGAATCTGACAGGTCATATGAGGAAGGGCTCTGTGCATA
>JAKSRK010000039.1 GCA_024403655.1 Saccharofermentans sp.
AACTTATCGTGGTCTTTCTTAATCAAGATTCCTGCAATAATGGCCACAGCAACGAGTATACCTACTACTATATTTTTCTTATTATTCACTTAACTGTTCCCCTTAACAAAATATAATAAATTTATCCTTTTAAATTCTATCTTATTGTAATTATAAATCACTCATAATAGCTCATACCAAACTAACTTAAATTAATTCGTCTTCATTTTTAGATAATACGAATCATTCTTTGCACCTTGTTTTAGTTAATTAATCGATTTTTCTTCGTAAAAAGTCATATAACGGTTCTTGTACATTTCATTATTCAGATTCAAGAAAATCTAGGATTAACCAACCTATGGTTGTAGTATCCCTTCAAATATCGCTTCAAGCAAATGCAGATAAGATGGACATAGCAAGAGTAATAGTAACAATTGATACCACGGTAGATACAGCGATAGCTGAAGACAAAATGGAAGTATCTTCTCCTGTCTTCTCAGCCTGGATAAGAGGAAGGTTACCTACAGGCATGCATGCCATAAGAGCAAGAGCCAGATTAGTTATGAAGTCAACATGCAAAGCTCTTAAGACGAAGAAGAGCATAAAGGGAACGGCGATCATTCGAACCGCGATATAGATCCAGATCTTAAGATCCTTAATACCATTCTTAAAGTCAGATCTTGCTATGGCTGCTCCAAGAAGTGTCATAGAGAGAAATACCGTGGCATTTCCGATATAAGATATGCTGTTTGCAAGAACGGGCGGAAGGTTAATATCGAACCAGAAAACTACAAGCGCCAGAACAGCCATTACTGTTCCGGGGCTAAATACCTTCTTAATATTCATCTTCTCCTTACCGCCACTTAAGATAGTAACTCCGTGCGTATAAAAAAGAAGACTGTACATGACATTACATACGATTACGTTAAGGATTGCATTCTCGGGAAGAATAGCTCTTGCAACAGGTATTCCTATGAATCCGACATTGGTATATACGGTCATAAGATTATAGAACCTTCTCTTGTCGGCAGTTACTCCAAGTATACGGGGAATAATAAACCCTAGCCCTACAAGGAAGATATAAAAGGCAAAGCTTAAAAGCATCGATATCAGAAGATCGTGTCTGCTCGCGGTTATATTACCCGACAGAATCGAAGCCATAATAAGAGCGGGATTACATATATCCATAACTATGGCTGATATCTTCTTGGAAGACAGGTTATCCACGACGCCCTTCTTACAAAGATAGATACCTATCGATACAAGTATACATATTACTGCCATCTGCTGCAGTATAATCAGTGTACTCATTATGCCCGAGCCCCTTTTTATTTTTCGCGGATATAATATCACACAATACTATGTGCAACAATGAACGATTATTGCTGTCGAACTATTGCTATAACCCCCTTAAAATGCCAAAATGAAATTAATAAAAATACAAGCGGGGAACCAGCCATGGAAAATACCAGACACAACATATGGAAAGACGGAGAATACAACTACAAAGCTGCTTACGGCTTCACACCCAATATCAGATCCTACCTTCATAAGGACTCCAAGAAGAGAGATGCATTTCTTGTTATTCCCGGCGGCGGTTACTGCATGTGTGTTCCCAGCGAAGCAGAGCATATTGCAAGAGAATTCTATTTCCGCGGCTACAATGCTTTCGTGCTTACATATACTACCGACATCACCATGTCAGTCCCGCTTCAGAATCAGCCCCTTAAGGACATAACAAGAGCAGTAAGATACCTTAAGTCAAGAAGCGAAGACTTCTGCATAAATGCTGACAAGATTATTATCTGCGGTTTCTCTGCAGGTGCCCACCTCTGCTCAATGCTGGCAGTTCATTTCGATGAGATGGAAGATATTAATCCTGAACTTAACAGAATTTCTTCCAAGCCTGCTGCGGCAATTCTCTGCTACCCTGTTATAACCGCAGGTGAATATACTCACAAGTATTCTATTCAGGCACTTCTGGGTACAAATCCCAGTCCTGAAGCAATCGATTATTTCAGCGCGGAGAAGAACGTTACTTCAGCTACTCCTCCCTGCTTTATCTGGCAGACGGAAGATGACAACGTAGTACCCGTGGAGAATTCCTACCTTATGGCACAGGCTCTTCGCAAGGCAGGAGTTAAATTCTCACATCACGTATTCCCGACAGGATTCCACGGCCTCTCTCTTCCTAACCCCGACTTCTTCGCAGGAAATTTCGAGGGCAAGTACACACTTGAGCAGGTCGAGAATGCCATCGATAATGTCCGCAAGGGAAGTTCTATAGATGTCTCCGAAGAAAGAGTGCAGGAACTTATAGAACAGTTTGACAAAGAAGAAGATATGTCCGTTCCCGAAGATGAAGCTCAGAAGATTGCTGCTACATATAAGGACATCCAAAGCTGGCCTGAACTTGCCTGCAGCTTCCTTAACAAGGTTCTTGATTAAGCGCCCGCTTTATATATTCGACATTATCTTGAATACTGTCTTCACCATCCAAGTCAAACCAGAGAAATTCACCTTCCCTGGAAAGGTTTTTGGCGGGCATTATTTCTCTTAAATAGACCTGCGCCACATGGTTGGCACACACTCTGCAGTCAAACAAATCACGAAGTTTATATGCTTCGGTTATGTCGCCAATATCCTTTATTCCCCTTCTTTTAAGAAGATATAAGTGAAGTATACGGGCGACGTTTTTACGCGTAATATCTTTGGAAGAATTAAGATAGTCTTCTTCTTCGAGCCAGCCTTGTCTTCTTCCTTCAAGATATATGCCTTCGTATAGTTCTCCGGATAAGCTGCAAAGCTGTCTTAAAAAATCATCAGTTAACATCAGATGGGAGTTACCTTAATAACCTTGCAGTCGCAAAGGCCGAGAGAGACAATTCCGAAGCTGTCTTCAGATACATCCTGCTCATCCTTATTGATAAGATCTCTGATATGAAACGACGAAGCGTTTTTAAACTTCTCAGGATTAACCATCTTAGAGCCGATCATGGATAAAATCTTCTCCCTGCTGACACTTACTGCTTCGACCTTATCTTCCGTACTTATGTTGAAGAAAGCAAGTGCCACGCTGCCGTCAGATAAGGGCTTTGCAAGGACATCAATTCTGTCGTTGTCTCTTATATAAGTCTTATCGGGAGATTCGCAGTCGAATGTAGTAAAGATTCTCTTGGCCTGAATTCCGAGCGGATCCTGATTCAAAGCTATAAGATCTTCGTCGGCAATTATCTTATGGATATCATCTCCAACTTTTACTCTTCTTAAGTCCATACCGAGCATCAGAGGAGCGTTCATCATGCACCACATAGCCATATGAGATCTGTACATCTCAAAATTAAGTCTGTCCATACCGATAACCAGCATGTCGGGATCGTTCCATCCCTTAAGAAGACCTGAGTATTCATCCATAATTACGGCCTTGTTGTACTGGGATGTTACAGAAGTCGTATAATCACTTTCCCATGCGGCATTTCCGTTATTACCGTCAGAACCGACCTGGAAAGTAATATCATTTAGGATTCTCCAGGAATCTCCTACCTTATGGCCCCAGTCCTGAGGCTGAGTCTTACCCCATTCGCATATGGAGAAAACTATGTCCTTATCTCCTCCTGCGGCAATAAGCATCTCCTTAATAAGAGCATAAGAATGAAGTGTATTCTCCTGTCTTCTGTGGTTCATTATTCGAATCATATTCATCCCCGCCTTAAGTTCTATACTGATCGGGGCTGAATTTGTAAAAGTATCGGGAGTCTTTGTTAGAGGAAGCATTTCGTCAAAGAAATACTTATCGTCGACTGCGACTTGAAGCCAAGAACCTACTCCCTCTTCTTCACCTGCTGCATAATTTACGGTAAGTTCTGCCTTCCTGTCGGAAGAAGACTCAATCTCAAAAATGAGTTCGCTGCTTCTTAATCCAACCGGAGTATGGTCGGGCGCCGTGCCGTCAAAAGTTCCTATGAAGCTTACGTATCCGCCTTTGGCTTCGGCTCTTGTTCCTGTTACTACAGCGTCCTTTGTAGAATAGTAAGTCTTACCTTCTACCGTTATTGACTTAATATTGGGAGCATATGAATATTTGGCGTTGGAAGGCTCTGCAAAAGTGGCATTGTCCCACATATAGTAGCAATTATCCACCTTGATAAAATCTATATCCCAGTTGATATAATCTTCGCAGTCTTCCTTCTCGTAGCCGTAAATTCCGACCTCGGCTCCCGAGCAAAGTCTTGTACCGATGTCGTTATACATACCGAACTTCAATCCGAGTGAGTGAATGTAATCAGCCAAAGCCCTAAAGCCGGAAGGGAATTTAACCTCATCTGCCTGAAGTCTGCCGTTAACTCTCTCGGGCTTATAGCAGCCGTCATCGAGAACAATATACTTATAACCTAACTTATCAAGACCAAGTTCCTTGATCTTAGATGCCATCTCTCTTGTAAGAGCTTCCGTGTTGCCGCTTCCGAATGCATTCCAGCTGTTCCAGCCCATAGCAGGCAAACGTTCCTTCTTGGTAAAAAGCTCATCGCTTCTGTTAGCGAAAGAATCGAATCTTAATCTGCTGTCATTAATTACCGAAGGTCTGCCGTTGTCCATAAGAAGTCTCCTTACAAGAAAATCTGCTTAGGAGACAATTATAACATTTATTTGAGAAGTTGTTAGTAGGCCCCTCTTACCAGATACGGTAATTACCTGAGAGAGCAAGCATGGCAAACATATAAAGGCAGTTGTCGTAGTATCTGCGCTCACCCTTACGCATAGGCTGATTCCAGAACCAGTTTACCCACTTAGCGGCAATCTTGAAGTCAGAACCTTCTTCTTCACTGTAAGGAACTGCCAATGCGCCCTGTGCGATAGTAGCAAGAAGTCCTAAGGGATGAAGCACCGTCTGCTCCAAAGGCTCGCCCTTAACACTATACACGCATCTTAATGCTTCTATGTCAGTATCAAAGAACTTCATCTGTCGTAAAGGAACATCGATATGACCTCTGTCCTCGCCGAACCACTCTGCATCGATTCCGATGTTGGCTGCAGTTCTGTAAGCATCACTGAAGAAGTTGCCGAAGTAACCCCAGTTGAACTTCTTATCTACAGGAGTGCCGTCGAAGTTTGCATACTCGGCACAAAGACCTGTCTTATCGTCACAGGCTGTCTTTAAATACTCACGGCTTGCCTGCGCAGCTTCCTTCCAGAAAGCTCTGTCTTCTTCATATGCCCACAAAGCGAAAAGCTCATAGAAATGAGGAAGATGGTATGAAGGGTCAGTAAAGTCAATTCCGGGAACAAAGAGAATCTGCTTATTGTCTTTATTCCACATGGCATGTCCGGCTCTGCCGTTCTCACCCTTATGAAGACAGGCTCTGAGTATATCCTTTGCCTGCTTTGAATATTCGAAGATACCTTCTCCGTCGCCCCATCTGTGTGAAGCGAAGAAAAGAGCCATGGCGAAGAATTCTTCTCCGTCGGGAGCAGGACCTTCCGCATTCTTCTTACCGTCTGTCTGGCAGGACCAGGCAAAATAGCCTTCGTTCTCGCCTTCAACGTTGTACATATATGTCTTAGCCCACTTCCAGATGCGGTCGAATTCTTCCTTCTTATCCATCTGGACACACATCATCATACCGTAAGACATACCTTCCGTTCTGGCATCGTTATTACCTGTGTCGGTAAGATAACCCATATCAGATCCGGCTTCGTGATATATTCTCTCTTCTTCATCAGCAAAGAATGTATTCCAGGCTTCCTGAAGCTTATTCTGGATCTCTTCGTCAGTTCTGCCTGTTTCCTTGAAAATATTTCTATATGTCTTGTTGGTAAAATCCATCATTTTTTCCTCTGTTCAAATAAGTACAAACATTTTATCATAAGGTCGATTTGTAGTATATTAACCGTTAAGTATTTAATAAGAAAAAGAAGAAAAGGGAAAGATAATATGACTATTTTGCTTAATATTTTGATTTTGGCGGTCGGATTTGTTGCACTCATCAAGGGTGCCGACCTTTTTGTAGACGGAAGCAGTGCTCTCGCAAGATTGTTCAAGGTCCCCGGAGTCATTATCGGACTTACAATCGTAGCTCTCGGAACAAGTGCTCCCGAGCTTGCCGTTAGTACTTCTGCGGCGCTTAAAGGCGCCAACGAGATTGCCGTAAGTAATGTTGTAGGCTCCAATACATTTAACCTTCTGATGGTACTCGGCATCTGTGCCCTTATTAATCCTCTTCCTATAGACAAGAGCATCTTAAAAAGAGACTTCCCTTTTTCCATCTTCCTCACAATACTGACATTCTGCTTCATCGGATATCCGGTATTTAAGAGAGGCAGCATAGAAGGTCTTTCCATGTCAGACAATGTAAGCATGATAACAAGAACCTTCTCCATAATCCTTTTGGTCATCTTCGTAAGTTACATCATCATACTTGTCAGAAGCGCCCGTAAGAACAAAGACGCCGAAGAAGGAGATATCAAAAAGCTCTCATTCGGAAAGTGCTTCTTACTTATTATCATCGGACTTGCTCTCGTAATCCTCGGAGGTCAGTTCGTAGTAAACAGTGCCAAGACTCTCGCAGCTACATTCGGCATGAGTGAGACTTTGATTGGTCTTACCGTAGTAGCACTCGGAACTTCCCTTCCCGAACTTGTTACTTCAATAGTAGCTTCAAAGAAAAACGAGAACGGTCTTGCCGTCGGTAATGTAGTCGGTTCCAACATCTTCAACATCCTCTTCATCATGGGTGTATCCGGAACCATCCATCCCATTGCAGTCAATTTCGCATCCGTAACAGACTACCTTATTCTTATATTTGTCAACCTGTTAACACTTCTTCTGTCACTTAAAAAGAGCCTCGGAAAGGTCTCCGGAGCTCTTATGGTAATCTGCTATATCTGCTTTATGGTTTTTGCCGCATTAAGGTAATTACGCGTTTTCAACAGGAAGCGATATCACAAATACTTTCTTGTAAATCTTATCCAGCTGATATCTTGTCATGTCGTTATTCTGTACAAGCTTGATTCTGCCCTGGTGAAGTTCACATATCTTCTTTGAGACAGAAAGGCCCAGACCCGAGCCGCCCTTACTTGATCTTGATTCATCACCCATTACGAAAGGCTCGAAAAGCTTCTCTGCTAGTTCCTGCGCGATAGCTTCTCCCGAGTCAGCCACAAAGATACGTACAGTGTCGTATTCATCCTTCAGACCGACATATATCTTCGTTCCCTTCGCATTATGCTTAACCGCATTTACAAGAAGATTGTTGATACTTCTCGACAGCTGCACCTTGTCAATTTTGCATTTTATTACCGATTCGGGAATATCTACATCTATCTCATCACCGGCTTCTTCAATATCGGTATAAGCAGAAGCTACGCATTCTCTTAAAAGCTCACAGATATCCACATCTGACATAACAAGTTCAAAGCCGTCGCTGTCGAGTCTGGCATAGTTAAAAAGCATCTGAACTATATCATTCATTCTTTCTGTCTTGGCAGTAATCGTATCAAGATATTCCTGCTGCTTATCCACAGCTATCATTCCTTCTGACAAAGCTCTCGCATAGCCTGCAACCGTCGTCATGGGAGTCTTGAGATCATGAGCTATATCAGAGATCATTAGATATCTTTTGCGGTCATATGTCTTCTGCTCTGCAGCTCTTATCTCATCAAGCTTCCTGAACTCACGCGATACGGCAGCAGAGAAAAACCAGGATCCAGCGACAATCGGCAAAAGCATCACAACGGCACTTGCAATAAGGAAGAATACCAAAACAATTTTGGAACCGGTCGGAAGATTAGCGATTACATTATCAGAGTCCACAAAACCCAAAGAGCCCATATGGCTGTTAACAAACCTTATTAACGCTGGTCCTGCCGGAGGAACAACCTCTCCTATAAGACTTGCCAGAATACGGACAATTATCATGAAGACAATAAATCCTATCGTTCCTGCAGATAACTCAGACAAATCTCCGAGCTGGGGAATCAGTGCGGGAATCGCATGCGGGATAATCAGACGACTTATAAAGGTCGAGATAAAGAACTCTGCGACAGCTACTATTACAAGAGTCTTGATAAATCTCTTTGTGATAAATTTACGAAGTCTTGTTTCTTCCGTCATGCCTTATCCATCCTGTAACCGAGGCCTCTTAATGTCTTAATGTATTTTGAAGGATCCTCATCCAGCTTTGTACGAAGCTTGCTGATACAAACCATGATATTGTTGTCAGCAACTACGTATTCCTCATCCCAGGCATTCTCGTAAATCTGCTGCTTGGTAAAGACCTTGCCCGGATAGCGCATGAACATCTCCATGATTTTATATTCCACGGAAGTCAGATCGATTGTGACTCCGCCCTTACTCAAGAGGCATGAATCGGTATCAAGAACCAGGTCCTTAACACTTAAGGTCTCTGCTTCTGCTTTGGCTGCACCAAGGCTGGTATAGCGTCTTAAATTCGACTTTACTCTTGCCACTACTTCAAGCGGATTAAAAGGCTTCGGTATATAATCGTCAGCCCCCATATCGAGCCCTAATATCCTTTCGGCATCGGCAGTTCTCGCTGATATTATCAGAACCGGTATATTACTCTCGCGGCGAATCTCTTTTAAAACAGACAGGCCGTCCTTACCAGGCATCATTATGTCAAGAAGGCAGAGGTCAGGGTTTGTCTTTTTGATTACTTCCAGAGTCTGCAATCCGTCTGCGGCTTCAACTATTTTGTAGTCTTCATTCTCAAGATATAAGCGAAGAAGATCTCTTATCTCCTTCTCGTCATCTGCTATAAGAATTGTGCTTTTCATAACTTTCTCCCTAAACAGGAATAACCGGCGAGAGTAAAACTCCCGCCAGTCTTCCCAATTAATATATCACATCCTAATTGAATCAAGCCGCTGTTCCATACTTAATAGCTTCATAAAGAGCTGCATCTGTTGACTTCTTGTAAGGCTCTACATAGAAGATACCAAGGATACCGAATGTCATGGATGAAAGGATATCCCAACCGATGAATGAGAGATCAAGTACGAATGTATTCCACTTATTGCCCTTCATCATCTTGGAGCTCAATGCAAGTGCATCGTTGTAGTTCATCTCAGGATTCTCAGAAAGGATATACTCTACCATTCTGTACTCATATGCCTTGATGATACCGGGGATGACAAAGAGAAGAGACCAAAGGAAAATATAAAGGTCACGCATGAACATTGTCTTGGTTACATTCTTGTAGTGATTTCTGAAAGCAAACATAAGATTGTCAAGTGAAGCGGGCTCCTCGAGATTTCTTCTGAAGAATCTGGATGAACCGAGCTTAACAGGATTAAGAACGAGTGCTTCAAATACGATTCCTATTGCAACTGCAAGAGCAATTACTATAGACAGGAAAACTCCGATTCCAATAATGAAAGCTACAGGTACATCAGGTTCATTCGTCATATCCTCAAGATCTACCTCAAGGGTTGTGATGCCTTCGTTATCAATAACATCCGTCATGTCCTCAAAATCTTCCTCAAGGCTTGTGATGCCCTCGTTATCAATAACATCCGTCATATCCTCAAAATCTTCTTCGAGGCTTGCAATGTCTCTGCTGAACTCACCTACTTCATTGCTTGTGTATGCGTAGTTGCGATTAATCGTCGGAGCATTGTATCCTCTGTAAGCTCCTGTTCCTCCTGCGATTGCTCCAACGAGGATAAGTGCTGCTATGCACTTCCATGAATTAGCCTTAAATGCCTTAAGTCCTTTTGCCTTTACTTCTTTTCTATTCCACATAATTGTTACCTCCTGTGAGCTTGGCGCTCGTGTTTTGTTTTATGGTGCCATTCTAAGCATCTAGCCTTAACGCCAATCACGCTGAACCTTAACTTAACCTTAACGTTATAAAAATGAATGTTAGCAACATCAGTAGTTACTGATCACCATAAATAAGACAATACTTATTAATTAAAGCTACTATATCTCCCGTAATACTCTCTATTTCAGGCATTGTGTTTTGTGTACCTTCAAAGACCAGTAAGTCTTTATTAAGCCTCATTCCGGCATTCATATAAGTTCCTATTTTTATCCCATTCTTCAGAGCATAATTCTTGTCATCTACCATCCCCAGAAATTCTATAAAGAAGAATCGCCGGAACTCAGGAAGATACACTGCAAAATCCGGATAATAAGAATCACCGTCGATTACTATTTTGGTCTCATATTTATATTCAAGTCCTAATGAATCCAGAACCTGTGCTATCAGAACTTCAGCTCGTGATCTCATCCTTATTCCGTTATGTACATAATTAATATTCGAATCAATGTCCAGAGATTGCGCTTTCAATCTTTCCCATGTTGCCGAATCGAATTGGGTAATTACTTTATTCAGGTTTATCCCGGCAGTCATGTCATTGTTGACTAAATACTTTTCAACTATTCTTTTCTCTTTTAAAAGTGTGGCGCGTTTACTGCAGTCCCTTAATAAACTGCTCCCTTTCCGACTGCTAACCAGATACTCTTGTTTTTTCCTCAATCCATTATCAAATACTATCTCTCTTATTACAGGCTTTCCGCGATGGACTCCAACAGAAGTACAAGGCAATCTTTCCAATTCTTGATTAATGCAATCCAGTCTGGCTTTCAAAAATGTCTGCGGCAACAAACTTAAACTATCCATTGCATGTCACTCCATATGTTGATGATCTTTACTCTAGTTCATGGATTTATGGATTTGGGACAGAAAAACTATCAATATTCGACAATTATCGACAATCTTATTGATTTACTTGACCAAACGTCATGGTTAACCTTACCCTTATATGCTATTGGTCTCTCAACCGGTCTCCAGAAAGCTTCAAGTGGAGACCACTTTGGAGACTTTAGATCAAATGTCTCCAATTTGGTCTCTCGTAACCGTAATCAGAAGACCAATGTGGAGACTTGTTTATAATCCCTCTTCGAAAACTATGAAACATCTGTTGACAAGTGTATCGGCCTCCGATATACTCAGCTCACGATATATCGGAAGTCGATATATCAGTTAACGATATAAATGAGGAGGCAACACATGACCCAGCAGGCGCTCACTGAAGCGGTTTACTATATTTTACTTTCGCTGCTTAAGCCTCTGCACGGATACGGAATAATCCAAAACGTCAGCACCCTATCCGGAGGAAGAGTTAAGCTTGCGGCCGGCACCCTCTACGGTGCACTCAACACTCTTGTTGATAAAGGCTGGATTGATGTACTTCCCGAGAATCCGGAAAGCAGAAAGAAAGAATATGTTATAACCGGTGCCGGCAGAAACGTATTAAAGGATGAGATATCAAGACTCTGCGAACTTGTCGACAACGGCAAGAAAATTATGGGAGGCGACTCCTGATGCGTACGAGGTTTTATAAGTTATTCTGGATTTGGCAGAATCAGAAGAAAGAAAACTGGATTAATGAGATGGCTTCTCACGGTTACGGACTTATCAGCAGCGGAATAATAAGTTATGACTTTGAAGATATAGAACCGGACCGCTACAGGTATAAGGTAATGTTTCTTAGAGGAACTGCCGGCTCTACGCGAGTAAGAGATTTCTTAAGGTTCATGGAAGATATGGGCGCTGTTAACGTAGGCCATGTTAATTTCCTTGGTAATTCCGTCATCTACTTAAGGTACGAGAATACAGGAGAAGAACTCGATGTCTATTCAGATCTCGATTCAAAGATTGAATACGAGAGGATCATGTATAACTATCTGATTCTGGTTGGAATACTGAATTTGTTTGCTTCGATTCTTAATCTGGGAGTTTTTATTACGAGTGCACTTAGCGGTATACCGATATTCGTCAATCTGATTATCGGATCACTGTGTCTTGGACTTACTATCGCCGTAGCAATCAATCTGATAAAGAAACACAAAAAGATTAAAAAGTATAAAGAAGAGCGATTAATTCGCGAATAAGGAGGACAAATCAAATGGTAAAACTAACTAATCAGGAGAGGCTTAAGCCTTGGATGGGTGTTGTATTCTTCGGAATACTTATGCTTCTGTTCGTAACAGTATGCGCATTTATGCAAATGACATGGGGAATCTACGGACTTATAGGAACAGAGCTTCTTTTTGCGGGAGCATCTATACTATACTGCAAGATAAGAAATGTCAGCATCAAGGAAGTTTTCCCTGTTAAGAAAATCAGCTTAAGAGAATTCTTCGGATGCATTATCTTACTTATCGCGACATATATGTTTTCCATACTGTCGATAATACTTATGCAGATGATTTTTCCTTCATCGGCATCAGAAGCCGAAGGCATATCCGATATGCTTTACACTCAAGGATATAGTTATTTTTTCCTGGTATTGGCCGTAGCAATTCTTCCTGCTATCTGCGAAGAGATGGCTCACAGAGGCGCGATCCTCTCATCCTTCAGAGGAGTTAAGCATGAATGGATCGCAATCGTTGCAGTAGGATTATCTTTCTCGATAAATCACCTCTCAATATTAAGAGGACCTTTCACATTTATCATGGGTGCTATTCTTGCTTGGATCGTTATAAAGAGAAATAATATCCTCCTTACAATGATGATGCATGGTATGCTTAATGCTTTCTCAGTTACTCTTACCTACATTATGTCTAAGGTTACGGATATTAATGCTGCCGCACAGTCTTCTGTAGCTTTCAGTTCTACCTCTACAATAGCATCGATTCTTACAGTAACTTTTGCTGCTCCGGTTCTTCTTGTTACCGGAATGATGCTTGTTAATCCTCAGACACACAAAGCAAAAAGATTTATCTTCGCAGGTATCGCAAGCGGAATTATGTTCATTGCGGGAATGGGAATTTCAGTTGTTAATATGCGTCAAGGAAGTCTTCTGCAGTCTACTATCAGCTATGAATTTACGGAGGATACTCCTGATCAGGTATTAGACTTCACAATCGAAGATGACGGAACCTATTTAATACAAGTTGTAATGACAGACGCTACAGGCAACTACCACATCACGGTTCAGGATACTGAAGGTAATGTCGCCTGTCAGGGAGATGTCAGCCAAGGAGCTATCCGAATATATCAGGAAACTATCGCACCCGAACCTGATGATTATCAGATAATAATCTCAGGAGAAGACGGCTCCTTAGGAGAGCATCCGACCATCGTGGTAAACGTACAAGGCTCATAAGCGTGGTCATTCTACACATATCAATAGCTACCATAGCCAGCTAAAGAGGTTTATGCGTGGCTTTAACGGTGTTTCTACCAAGTATCTGAACAACTATCTTGTGTGGAATAACCTTGTAAATTACGCCAAAGAAAGCGACATGGAGAAAAGGAACATCTTCTTAACTTTCGTTTTGGCAACATTGAAAACTGCTAAATGCAGAGATTTATCAAACAGACCAGCAGTTCCTCTGGTCGCCTAATTAGAATTTGTGGAGGTGTTGAGTATGAAGAAAACAGGCTTGCTTTTAGTGATTATTTGGGGATTGTGTGCCATTTTTTGGTCAATTAGAGTAGTCTATGAAATTATCTCAAGGTCATATCCCACTACCTCATTTTTGTTGGTATTAGAAATACTTTGTGCAATCCTTTTCATTGTGGCATTTATCGTTCAGTTGAAAAGATATACGAAGTCCCAAAAAGAAGATTGACAAATCGCAGGTTTGTAGGGGAGTTCTGATACTCCCCTATAAAAATGGCTATTTATCAACTGTTTGTTGTGACATAGCCACGTACATAAAGCTTAACAAGAATCATCCCGATACGTAAAAGTGTCGGGATATTTTTTACCGACAAATAAAGTGCGGCCACTTATAAAAAGTCGACCGCACTTTCAAGGAAATATTATTATGAGAAAAATTACAGCATCATCTTATAGATATTCGCACAATCCTCTTCAGTTAATGTAACAAAACCTGAAAGAGTTCCGTTGCCGCCGTCACCATAGCAAAGAGACTTGGTAAGAACGGGAACATCTTCTTCCTTACCGCCGAATTCAGCGATTGTAGAAGGCATTCCGATAGACTTAAGGAAAGAAGCGAAAGCATCAATACCTTCAAGTGCAGTCTGCTCAGGATTCTCAAAATTCATCTCGCATCCCCATACTCTTACTGCAGCCTGTGCAAATCTCATTACATTGTGATTCATTACATACTTAAATACCTGAGGCATCGTAACGGCAAGTCCCGCACCGTGAGCACAGTCATAAAGAGCTGACAGTTCATGCTCAATGCAGTGGCTGCTCCAGTCCTGTGATCTTCCTACGCCGCATGAGTTAGTATGCGCCATTGTACCTGCCCACATAATGTTGGCTCTTGCTTCATAATCAGCAGGATCCTTTATGGCTCTGGGTCCCTCCTTCTTCATTGTAAGAAGAAGAGCTTCGATAAGTCTGTCTGTTACTTCTACATCGGTAGAATTAGTCAGATATCTCTCATACAAATGAGCCATAATATCCGTGATACCGCATGCAGTCTGATAAGGAGGAAGCGTAGTAGTAAGTTCGGGATTTAAGATACTGAACTTAGGTCTTATACCCTCACCGCTTGCACCTCTTTTAAACATGCCCTCTTCCTTGGTAATTACAGAATCGCCGGAGCCTTCTGAACCTGCAGCGGCAATAGTAAGAACTGTACCTACGGGGAGAGCCTTAAGAATGGGTTTACCCTGATAATAATCCCAGAAGTCACCGTCATAGATTGTACCTGCAGCAATAGCTTTTGCCGAGTCGATGGCACTTCCACCACCGACTGCAAGAATGAAATCAACTTCCTCTTTCCTGCAAAGATCGATTCCTTCATATACAAGTCCGCTTCTGGGATTGGGCTTAACTCCGCCAAGCTCAACATAAGCAATCGAAGCTTCATCCAAAGAAGCCTTAACTCTGTCAAGAAGGCCCGATCTTACGACGCTTCCGCCACCGTAATGAATAAGAACCTTAGAGCCTCCGAACTCCTTAACAAGCTTTCCTGCTTCGCTTTCCATACCCTTACCGAATACGAATTTTGTGGGTGAGTAAAATGTAAAATTATCCATTAGTTTTCTCCTCTTATCAGATAGATTCTTTTGCCTTCTCAAGTGCATCAATAACGCGGTCACACCATGCATCGAATTCAGGGTCTTCAACCTGAAGTTCGGGCTTAGCAAGAACGTTATCAAGTGCAATTTTTACACCGTCAGCAAAACAGGTGTTTGTCACCATATTGGGAACTGCTCTCTTAAGCTTTGTGTTATCGAATACTACGGATACTGACTTGTCACCTGTAAGGCTGCCTTCGAAGTCGAAGCCGTACTTATCTCCTGCTCCGGACAGGAAGTCTGAAGATACGTGATATGCATGAAGAGGCTTGCCTAATGTATCAGCGATCGTCTTATAAATCTGATCCCAGGACAAAGTCTCATCGGATGTTATCTGGAATGCTTCTCCTATTGCATGAGGATTAGCCATAAGGCCTATGTAACCCAGAGCAAAGTCTTCGTTCCATGTAACAGTCCAAAGTGAAGATCCGTCGCCCTGGATGATTACAGGCTTCTCATCGATAATTCTTTTAATAACCTGATAAGAACCGTTTTTTCCGTGTACTCCCAAAGGAACATTACGCTCATCGTATGTATGGCTGGGGCGAACGATAGTTACGGGGAATCCTTCTTCCTTATACTTGGTCATAAGATACTCTTCGCAGGCAATCTTATTTCTTGAGTATTCCCAATGAGGATTTGCAAGTGTAGTACCTTCGGTAATTATGTAGCTGCTGGAAGGCTTATGGTAAGCGGAAGCGGAACTGATGTAGATATACTGCTTTGTCTTACCCTTAAAAAGTCTGTAGTCTCTCTCGACCTGAGGAACAGTAAATCCGATAAATTCACATACAGCGTCAAATGTGATATCACCAATTTTGCTTAAGACATCTGCTTCGTCATTTATGTCTGCCTTTATAAGATGAACATTCTCGGGCAGGACATCAGATCTGTTGCCTCTGTTAAGAACGTATACATCCCAGATACCGTCTTTTGCAAGCTTTTTAACAATTGCTGTGCTGATTGTTCCGGTACCACCGATAAAAAGAGCTTTCTTCATATGAAAACCTCCCTTTCGCTATTTAATATTTCCCTTCTTGTAATATAAAACTACGCTTGTTATTATTCTTCTTAAATAACGATTCAGGACTACTCATTTTTTGACATAGGCATTTTATGGATACATCAGGATATGAATCATTTTCTTTCACCAATTCAAGGTCTGTAAACGTAGCTCTCGGCTCTCCCGACCGCGCCTTCCCTCCTCATCGCCATGCCTACGGCGAGATAATACTTGCAGGCAAAGGAAAGAAGAATATTTACAGAATCAACGACAGCCTTTACTCACTTAAAGAAGGAGACATTCTTCTAATCTGGCCCATGGAACTTCATGAGATAATTGATGCAGACAGAATGAATTCCACGCTTATCCAGTACAATAACAGTCTGGCGGATTCCCTCTTCGATTTTAAGCGTATTGTTAACCTTTACCACGGTCTTCATGTCATAAGACAGGCAGATCATCCCGAACTGATACATAAGCTTCAGGAAGAGATAATGAAGATGGATAAGGTATTCTTTGACGGGAAGAAGAATAACGAGACCCGATGTGCTCTTCATCTGTTAAAATTCATCCTCGTATTAGATGAGCACCATAACGAACTGGAAGAGGACATCAGCAGCGACAAGTCTAAGAATATATCTGAGAATGCACTTTGGAACATAATATCCGTCATGGACTATATAAAGAACAATCTGACTGCAGACGATCTGTCCCAGACGGCAATGGCCAAGAAAGCCGGTATTAACAAGGACTATTTCTCACGCGTATTCAAGGAAGTAACGGGAATCGGCTACAGCAAATGGCTTAATATCGTAAGGGTAGAAAAAACAATCTCCCTTCTTCCCGAAGAGAGACTGTCATTAACTGAAATAGCTATGCTGTCAGGCTTTAAGAGCATTCCGAGCTTCAACAGAGTATTCTCAGAATATGAGAAAATATCTCCTTCAGACTACAGACGCAGGATAAGAGAGAATCATACTTCATCACCAGCAGTTATTAACAAAGCCTGATCCTGCGAACTGCCAGGAATAACCGTCCCAGTCGACTCTTATAAAAGCAGCAGAAGATGCATTGGGGAAATAGTAGGGATTATCCTCGATAATTCCCCTGTGACCATCCGAACTCATGAATGCATTAAATGCGGACTCATTATCTGTACCGGAATAGATTATCTCTCCTCCACAGCCGCCGAATAAGGAAAGGCAGGAACTGCCGTTAGGTCTTGTATGGTCAAAGAGAACAGAGCATTCTATCGCTCTTAATCTTGTAGCATCACTATAAGTATAATTCCAGGGTGCAAGTCCCAGCTGTGATCTGTGGTCGTTAACGAGAGCATTGAAGTAAGACGTATCCGTAAAGTATCCGTAGACTGTTCCTACTCCCTCGACTTCATATGCGCCTATACTGTTACCGTTATAGCTGACATTAAGATCGGGACCTGTAGGCGCTGCAGGAG
>JAKSRK010000004.1 GCA_024403655.1 Saccharofermentans sp.
TCATTGCATGTATAAGATCTGAATGCGATATTACCAATCTTCATATACTCACCGTTATCTACGATATAAAGCATATCAGCAGCAAGTGCCAATGCATCCTGATCACTTAAATCAGGATTAAATGTCTGAAGATAAGTAGCATAGTAAACTCTGAGGAAGTTATAGAAAGACTCACTTGAGTCATACTGAACCAAAACTCTTATTGCAGTTACTCTGTTATCAACAGATCTGCATCTTCCCTGAATACCAGTAGCCAGAGTAGTCGCAGTTGTATTAATAGGAGCACTGAAATATCTCTCATGGCTCTGAGGCTCATTGTTATTAGCATTGTAATTAGGATTGGACAATGAAGGATCTGCCGTAAGAGCGATACCTGTCGTAGGCTCGGGCTTCTCGATATACTCAACTGGAGGAATGGCAAAATTAAACTGATCCAGTCCGCTGTTATATAAAGAAGTCTGAGTATATCTTGTTCTGAATTCCTCTACTGTCATATCAAATGACTTAATATAGTAAACAGGAAGAACAAAATAAAGAATTGCACCAACAAGACACAGAACGATAGCTGCAAGGCAAATTCCGATAACGGGATCCTTCTTCATCTTTGCAATAAACCTTTTTATAAAGCTGTCTTCTGCACTCTTAGAAGAAGACTTACTTACAGCCTTGGATGCTCCGACTGTCTCAAGAGCCTTCTGAAGGTCCTCCTGATCAAAGAGTTCCTCATTAACGTCCTTAGCTTCAATATCTTCAGTATTCTTATTATCCATAGATTTTTTCACCCTCAAATAGATTTGCTTTCATATTTTAATCTTATTGCCAAATTACGGCAACTGATTTATTCTGAACCTGTTATTTAAAGGGAGGGTATTTTATGCACGTATTGATAGCCGGAGGCTCAAGAGGAATCGGTCTTGCCTGCAGCAGGCTTTATGCAACAAAAGGCTGGGACGTAAGTGTCATCTACAATAATACCCCTGTCCCCGACGAATACGGCATATGCTCTTACAAGTGCGATGTATCAGACCCGGATCAGGTTAAAGCCACAGTAAAGGCCATAACTGATAAGAACGGAACAATAGACTCTCTTGTATACTGTTCCGGTATCGCTCTTACAGGTCTTGCAACAGATTTCACTACTGATAACTACAGAAAAATCATTGACACTAACTTCGGCGGACTCTTCTTTATTACGCATGAAGTTATTCCCTATATGGTAAGAAATCACAAGGGTACTATCACTGCCATCTCATCAATGTGGGGACAGACGGGAGCCTCATGTGAATCCCTCTACTCGGCAAGCAAAGGTGCTGTAGATGCTTATATTAAGTCGCTCGCCAAGGAACTCGGTCCGTCTGATATCAGAGTCAATGCAGTCTCCCCCGGAGTTGTTGACACCGACATGATGAAGGAATATACAGACGAAGACAAAGAAGCCTTAAAGGATGAAACTCCCTTAGGAAAAATCGGGACTCCCGAAGAGATAGCTAATGTCGTATACTACCTTTCTTCAGACAGTTCCTCTTTTATAACCGGACAGATAATCGGCGTAAACGGCGGCTTTCTGATTTAAATCAGAAGTGTGCGTTACAAAAATCCATATAATCCCCGAGAAGCTCTTCCCCGTTAGCCTGGAAGTTAATAACGGCAACCTGTTCAGTGCACTCATTATCGTGGATCAGGATAGGAAGTTCCTTACCGAACTTAGCGGTTAATATCTTAGAATCATGAACTTCCTTTATTATTTCAGCCAAAACAGCAATAAACTTTGTAGTAATCGCGGCTGCAGTTCTTGCAGTACCGGGTCTTGCCCAAGCCTCGTCATCATCATCGTAGTAAGGAAGATTATTATCTTCTAACCACTGCATAACATCAGACTGTGAGTCTTCAAGACCAAAGAAAAAGAATTCGTTCTGAAGCCAGAAGTTAAAATCCCATTTTGCATCAAGATCACTCTCTGCTGCTAACGAATCAATAACGTTCTTAACCTGAGAATCAGTATTGTACCCCAACATAACAGTGGGCTTACAGGGATTATCCATATCGTTGTAGGTATAAAGTGAGATAGCATAAATATCATTGTCAGTCCATGTATTAACGTTGCTGCTAATAAGATCTTTAAGTATTTCCTTCATATGCACCTGTCCTCCTGTAATTACTGACAATATATTCCAAAAAACTTACTATGTACACTCATAAATCTTTTACGATTTGAAGCTATAAACAAATAATGCCGGCTCATTGAACCGACATTATTAAAATACCATCTTCTGCTTATTCAAAGTATAGGAATATCATTCTCTAAAAATACCTTATCCTCTGAAAGTAGCCTTAGGTCCAAAGTAAGAATCAAGAATAGTATCTTCATCTTTAAGTATCACTATCTTCTGTAAAACGAAGTTAGGATCAAGAGCATAAACGTTAATCTCATTTACACCCTCATTAAGATTCAAAATAACTTCCGTCATTCTTGTATTTCTAAGTACACCGTCTGACCAGTAAGGATTACCGTCACCTACAAGGAAGCCATCAGGAATCATGTTAATCTTCTTCATCTTGTCGTCATTAGCGGCAATACCAAAGTTAATTACGTTATCCCTTGAGTAAGGGTTACTGGGATTAGTATAGATACAAACCTTATACTTACCTGAAGCTGCTACACTTATCTTATATGTAAGCTTGGGAGCATCCTTCGAAGTCTTGGAGAAAACAATATCCTGAGGATAAGCCTTAACAGCGGACATACCTCTGCTGTAGTCATTAATAAGCTTGAACTCACCCTTTGACGAAGCAGTAGAAGCAGCAAAAGCCTCAGCCGGAATCGAGATATAATTCATATAATCGCAGCCTGAAGCCAGAGATCTGTCGAAAATATTAGCATCAATTACCTTCTCGTCTGAATCGATATCCTTACCGCACCAGTAGAAAGTATCGGAAGCTTTCTTGGATGAACCTACAGAAGAAACCGTATTAACGGGAATCTTAACGACAGCAGCAGCTTCATTACTTCTGATACAAATCTCAGCCGTCTTGGAAGAAGCTTTGTACTTACTCCTGTCGAGCTTAACCTTAAGAAGCTTAAGACTATAAGGCTTAACTACGCCGCTCGTCTCTGAGACACTAATGAACTTATTAGGATTTTCAACACTAAAGGAAGCCTTGGGAGAACCAGCCGTAGACAAAAGAAGATAACCTTCATCGCAGGAAGGATCCAGGAAGCAATCCATAACAAGCACCCTTGCTGTCCAGAACTTACCTTCCGTAGCCTGATTGCTGCCCTTAACCTGAACAAGAAGTCTCTCTTTATTACCGGGCTCGAAAGTATGCACTACCGGATACTTACAACCCTCTTCGCACCATGCGTTAAAGCCGATATGTTCAGACAAGCCCATACCATACCACTTGCCGCCCTTAATCTTATGGAGCTCATCGACAATAGCTCTGTCAAATGCGATACACTCGTTAACCTCCTTGGCAAGAGTCATGGCATAGCTGCTTCCGATTGAAGCAAAACCGTGATTAAGAGAAGTAAGAAGCCACATCTTCTGCACATTTAAGTTTGCAGTAAGAGGAAGATAAATTAGCTCGTAGAAAGCAAACTTAGTATCTCCTTTAAGCTTAGAGTGAAGCTTCTTAGCTGCCTTCATAAGAGATTCAATCTTCTCAAGCTGATCAAAGCATTCATCGTAAGCGAAAGGCGCATACACAGCATCGTTCATTGCTTCAGTTCTTCTTGAAGATGTGATTCGTGTATAACCAAGAAGCATTTCTTTACACTTCTTAAAATCAGCAGAAGTCATCTTTCCCTTAAAGTTCTTCTCCACAACAAGTGAAGTATATTCACTGGCGCTGTTAAAGTTAGATGTACCCCACTTATCGAAGTCGTAAGCAAGATCAAGGAAGTAAGACAAGGGATACTCATTACTGAAGACATCTCCTACGTTTACTATCCAAAGGTCTCTTATACCGAAGTCATAAGCAGTAGTCATCTGCTCCCATACTTTGGGAAGGTGCGTTGTATTAAACCACTCAAAAGATCTGGGCAGACCATGGTAATCGAAATGGTAATACATGCCGTATCCGCCTTTATGAGATCTCATCTCAGGCGTAGGAACCGTACGAAGATTACCGAAATTATCGTCACAAAGCATAAGGGTAACGCCATCAAGCTCAGGGTCTCCCATAAGGCCCTGCGTCTTCTCGTCACCATAAAAGTAAGGCTCAACTTCCTTATACAAAGCAAGCATTCTGGGTACTTCATCCAGATTAGAATTAACGTTCTTACGTATAAGTGAATTCTGTGTTTTTAATACCTTTCGAAGAAGATCGATATTATCCTTAAGAGTTGCTTCCTTACCCATAATCGCGGTATCAGCTTCGCCTCTCATGCCTACTGTAATAACATTCTCGAACTTACCGCTTCTTTTAAGGCCGTCGTCCCAGAACTTAGTTATACCTTCTTCATTTGTTAAGAAATTCCAGGCATCACCATACTTCGACTTAGGTCCTCTTAAATACTTATATTCTTCTCCCTGTCTTAAGCAAGGCTCGTGGTGGCTCATTCCCATAACAACACCCAACTCATCTGCAAGAATGCAGTTCTCCAGGCCGGGACCGTCGTTAGGAAAAATTGCTGACCACATAGCAGGCCAGAGATAATTACCCTTAAGTCTAAGCAGAAGTTCAAAGACATGCTCATAAACTTTTGCATTAAAGCCGCCATAGTTACGGTTACAAAAATTTCCAAAAGCAGGCCATTCATCGTTAATAAAGAATCCTCTGAATCTTACGGAAGGCTCCTTTGACATGTAGTAATAACCCTTGGGAAATTTATACTCTTTAAGAGAATTGGGCTTAACGTCAAGCCAGTCAATAAAAGGAGATACTCCAAGAAGCTCGGATATCTTAAAAAGACCGTAGATAGCTCCTCTCTTATCACTTCCCGTAATACACAAAGAAGATCCTTCTACTTTAATCTCATATACTTCGCGTAAAGAACTGAAAGAAGAATCTACTTTTACAATAATCGGGCACTCGACTTTGCCAGCATTCAGTACCTCAGGAGCAGATCCGAATACAGCTTTAATATCAGATGCAACCCGAGAAGCAATCTTAAATACTCCGGAAGGCTGCTTTTTATCTACTATAAAAGCTATCTTACCTGACTTTATCTTCTCATTAGTAATTACAAATCCCATGGCTCTAGTTCCTTTACCAACTATTCTTGTATACAAGTATACCACAAACAAAAAGAAACAATATACAGATATTTAATCACAATAAAAAACAACCGGGGAAGAATCCCCGGTTGAAGGCAAATACATATATTAATTATAGTTCAATCATGTTGTAGCTGCAGCTGCCCAAGTATTTGTAGAAGCTGTGTATGTATAAACATTCTGACCAATCGTAAATGAAGCTGAAGTAATACTATAGTTAGCATCAACTGTAACTGTGGAAGCAGTTACGATATTAGATCCAAGAAGATCATTTATCTTAGAAATATTAGTACCAGTAACATAAGCAACAGCACCATCAGTTGAAGGTTCAGGAGTCTTAGCATAATACTCAGTTACAAGAGCCTGAGCAGCTACAAGTGCTTCTGAAGCAGCCTGATAATCCTTCTCTGTTCTAGCCTTCTTGATATAACCTGTAAGTGCGGGAACGAGCATTGCTGCCATAACTGCAAGGATAACAAGTACAACGATAAGCTCTACCAATGTGAAACCCTTTTTAGAATTCTTACCAATCTTTTTCATAATGCGTACCACCTTCCAAAAGTTTTAGTTAATGAGTTTAAATCGAGTTTTTAGGTCCGATCAACTTATACTTGGACTTTACAGGATAAATGCTTTGCTTTCAACACATTTGCGCCACAATTGACAGTCTGTTTATATTCTGTTCAACATATAACGAAATTATGACCAAACCATAAACAAGAAAGGGTACTAATCTGATCTTACTCTTGCGCTCTACTTTATGCAGTACAAGTAATACTATTGCATATAACCCCGCCGAGAACATGCCCAGTGTAAAGCCTGCAATTATTGCCTTCGCGCCCAGATACATTCCGGAAGAAGCCATTAGTTTTATATCACCACCACCAAATGCTCCTTTAATAATCAATGCAATTATCAGCATTGGAACAGACACAATAACTGCTCCAATCAGGTGTTCCAGAATCGTTTCTAAAGTAATGTTTTGACTTGACATTATATTAAAAAACGCGAGCAAAACAATAAGAATGTGAACAAAATCAGGCACAATTCCATCCTTGATGTCTGATGATGCACATGCAGTAAGAAGCATAAGAAAAATTCCGGTTAATATACCTCTTACGGTGAAGCCACAAATGAAAATGCTACAGCAAAGAACAACCGCCGCAAAGACATAGAATATCGGCGACGGTATGCTCTTTAAATCTCTAATCAGTTTACTCTCGCTGAGCTTAGTCATCGTAGTAAGCAATTCTCTCCAGTTCTTCCATAGTAGTAATACCCTGCTCTACAAGACGTATCGCCTGCTGCTTCAGAGTCTTCATGCCCTGATTCTGAACTGCATATGCTTTCATGTCCTCTGCTTCAGCATTCTGTGCAATCAGCTTACGCATAGGCTTATCAACAACAAGAACCTCATGGATAGCAGTTCTTCCCAAGTAGCCGGAACCATGACACTGCGAGCAGCCTACCGCCCTCTTGGCATTAGGGATATCGTGTCCTACAAATTCAATCTGTCTGTCAGATAAAGGCTCTGCCTTGGCACAATAAGGACACACCTTACGCATAAGTCTTTGCGCTACTACTCCTACAAGAGCAGATGAGAGCATATAAGGCTCAGCACCAATATCAATAAGTCTTACAACAGTCGAAGCAGCATCGTTTGTATGTAATGTCGACAGAACCAAGTGACCTGTTACAGCTGCTCTTATGGAAATAGTAGCAGTCTCTGCATCTCTGGTCTCACCTACCATTATTACATCAGGATCCTGACGCATAAGAGCACGAAGTCCTACTTCGAATGTAAGACCGGCAGTCGGATGTACCTGCACCTGATTAAGTCTGGGAAGATTCTTCTCTACAGGATCTTCAATTGTGCTGATATTAATTGGCTTTTGAGACAAAGAACCCAAAGCCATGTAAAGCGTAGTAGACTTACCTGAACCCGTGGGTCCTGTAATGTATATAAGACCATTCGGGGACATCAGCATAGTATTGAACTTTCTGAATGAATCTTCATCCATACCGAATGTAGAATTGTTATCAATATTAACAGCGGACATGATAAGTCTCATTACGACTTTCTCACCGAATACTGTCGGAATGACATTAACACGAACATTTACAATCTGTCCCTGAATTCTAACTCTGAAATGTCCATCCTGAGGGATACGACGTTCAGCAATATCCATGTCACCCATGATTTTAATTCTGGCAATAAGAGAATCCTGTACATTTTTTTGAAGAGTAATGTAATCGATAAGTGTACCATCAATACGCATTCTAACAATTACGTTAGTCTCAAAAGGCTCGATATGAACATCGGATGCATTATCCTGGAATGCTTTATCCAAAAGTGAATTTACAAGGTTAATGATAGGAGCGTCATCAACACCGGCACTGGTATCGATAACAATCTCATCCATGTTGGTTCCGGTAGTGTTAGCGTTGGCATTCTCGGCTGCAAGCTGAGCCTTGATACCCGCATAGTGATAGTCGATAGCATCCTTTAGGGCCCACTCCTCAGCAATAACAGTTACTACAGGCATACCAATAGTCTGTCTTATATCCTCAATGGCATAAAGGTTAAGCGGATCATTAACTGCAAGTGTAACTGAGCCATTATCCTGACTAATAGGAAGCATCAGGTATTCTTCAGCCATCTGCTTGGGTATAAGCTTAACTATTTCTGCATCAATAGGACATGCACTTAAGTCAACAAGAATCAAATCCAGTCTGTCAGCAAGAGCAGATAACATCTGTTTCTCTGTTACATATCCCAAATCAATAAGAGTCTGACCGATTCTTTTACCACCGGATTCTTTCTGAATTGTAAGGGCTTCCTTGAGCTGTTCTTCGGTGATATAACCCGCAGAGACCATCAGGTCACCAATACGAATCTTGGTATTATCTGCCATATCCGTTATTCCTCCGTATCTGTTACAGAATCGACGGCTTCCGATACCAAAGCCTGATAGTCGGTTACATCCGCCATGTAAAGATTGAATTCTATTCTAAGTCTTACGAGTCCGGAATCTTCGTACTCTATTGTTCCGTCTTCCTGTTCAACGGGAACATCTTCAACTTCAGACCACTCATAACCTGTAACTCTCATTGAAGGCTTGTTAGACAGGTCATCTATAAGAGCCTGGCATTCTTCTCTTGAACCAACGACTACATATGTAAGATTAGCACACTGTATGCCGGATGTAGCAGTTGATGAAGCCTGAGATCTAGCTCTGTTATAAGGAATCATAAGATTCTCAACCGGCTCATCTGCAGTGTCTGTCGAACTTGAAGAAGTGCTAGAAGAGTTAGTAGCCCCAATAGAAGTATCGGTAGTAATCTCTTCGGTAAAGTATACAGTCGTTCCGGCAATTGAAGAATAAACATACGGCTCTTCTTCTACAGCACCGTCAGGCATGGTTATATAAAGATCTTCAGGATATAAGCCAAAGTCTAATATGTAAGAAGTCATCATGCGATCGATATCAGAACTTCTCATAATTGGATAGTATTCTTCAGTTGATTCATTAAGATCGTTTACCGCCCTGTTAAACAACGCTTCAGCACTGGAGAGATTCAATATTTTACTCTTATACTGCATCTGAAGCATTTCAGCATGTTCAATATCAGCATCTATAACAGTCAGACTTGTTACTATCGGTCTTATAGCAAACCATCCGAAGATGAATACAACACCTGCTCCAAGTACCAATGCTATAGTTTTCTTATCTTTTGTACTGAGGTTGGTTTCAAACTTCATAATGTCAGTTCCCCTCCTCTTCTGAAATATCATCTGGAATATCAGGACTTGCAAGAGAACAAACAACATTTATTCTCCAATAAGTTCCGTCTTGATCCAAAGTGTATCCTGTATAATCAACATTCTCGAATATATCCATATTCATCAGTTCGTCAATAAACCGGTTGATATCATCAACAGTTTCCGACGAAGCGGTAATGCTGAAGACTCCGCTAGTAGCACTGTAAGTTCTGAAATCTACTTCTACATCATGTACTCGAGCTGCTGACAAAATCATCGCATTTACAGAAGAATCAGGAATAGGATAAGAATCAATATCCTGCCTTAGGATATCAACACCACCCTGTATAGATCCCATTTCTTCCATATTCTCATACATTGCATCGTACTCGGCAACCTGAGCAATAATAGAATCATCGTTGTTATAATCCTTAATTTTCTTAAGTTCATCAGTCTTTGTATTCTTATAGTAAGAAAGACCCGCAAAGACAATACCTTCGATCAAAAGTATTACTCCAAAGATTGCAACTATCTTATGGATTCCATTGACTTCAGCCTTCTTACCGGCATTCTTAGATGCTTTAAGTATAGATAGCTTCTCATCAACTCTACGTATACCTGAAACAGGATATACGTAAAAAGGAAAAGCCTGCTTATCACTTCCGATACTGCTTCCGTTAGGCGGAGTAGCCATAGTAATATCAACCTGATTGTCAATATTAAGAATATCGTTAATAAGTGTATTTACATGAGTCTGAGAAAGACCTGCGAACACTACATCATTTACAACAATATTAAGTCGCTGAGCAGATATGAAATTCCTAATTGAAGTAATTGATGCATATATCTCTCTGGCAAACTCAGGAGTTCCAGGTCTCGCAAATACTCTCGAGGTAGAATCGTAGTAATACTTACCTTCAGCGAAGAATATAGTTACAAGTGAATTACCATCTAAGATCATGTAAATAGCATTCTTACCGGCAACCTGCTTAGTAAAGAACTCAGTAGCCAGCTGAACACCGTTATGTATTGACTTAAGCTTTAAGCCGGCTTTGCTGAAAATCTCAACATACGTATCTACAAAATCAGCTTCAGCTGTCTCACATATAACCTTCCTCTTCTTCTCCTTGTTGTTGGTAGACAGCTGATACCATCCGGTTATAGGATTTTGGAATCTTCCATAATCGTTATCTGCAATCTCTCTAGCAATATACTGATTAGTCTTATTATCAGACAAAATAGGAACATCAACCCTCGTAGCACGAAGCTGTGGAGAGTTGATTATAAGCGTAATATCGTTCTTGGGAAACTTATTCATTTTCCAAGCGTCGTTTAAAGTCTGTAAGACGAGATCCTTATCCATTACAACACCGTTCAACACAGCACCTTCCTGAAGAGGAGACGAATACAGCTTAGATACTCTTGCACCTCCAGGTGTAGCTGTTCCAACAGCTACCTGAAGATTAGTATTTGAGAGAAATACAACTATTGACATATTTACTCTCCTTTCTTACGTTCCCGCACCGATTGTTGAATAAGACTGATAGATAGGCTGGATAATAGCAATCATTATAAAACCAACCAAAGCAGCCATAACAACAATCATTATGGGTTCAATATATGATGTCAGACGTATAAGCGCCTGCTGTGAATAGAAATCAAGATCATTAGAAACTGACTCGAGCATCGTACCAAGCATACCGGTCTCCTCACCAACCTTAATTGTAGCTGGAAGTTTAGAGACGAAGCCATCAACATTCTGAATAGCTGTCGACACATTCATACCACCTAATACTTTGCTCTCAACTTCATCAAACTGAGATTCTATATACATATTGCCGATAGTACTCTTTGCTATCTGAATACAATTGTAAACAGGAATACCGGAAGAATACAAAGAAGAAAGAGTACGAGCAAAACGTGCTGAGTAAATAATCTTAAGAAGCTTACCCCAGGCACCTTTTGTCTTGATTCTATCTATCTGAAATTTGACTGCCGGAATCTTGAGAATCATCTTACCGAATATAATGCCAAGCACTACGATAACAGCGAGAATATACCATTTTGTAGCAACAAAATTTGAAATACCCATCAAGATTTTGGTAGGAAGCGGAAGTGATGGTAAAGTTGAAAATATTTCTTCAAACTGAGGAAGAACATAACCAAAAAGTATCATAAGAACAACTACTAAAAGAACCATAAGGATCTTTGGGTAAGTAAGTGCATTCTTGGCAGTTTGCTCAAGCTGAGCATCCCTCGTAAACTGATCAGCAAGTCTCAGACAAGTTGTATCAAGAGAGCCTGAAGTCTCTGCAGCTTTAATCATATAGATAAGAAGTGGCGGAAAAGCTGGATCTAATTCAGACATAGCAACTGATAAAGAAACACCCTGAATTATTCGCTGTCTCAACTTAAGATAAAGCTGCTTCTCATAATCAGATAAAGATTCATCATTTGAAGTAATCTCAATTGCTCGGACAAGTGTAACACCTGCCTTAATGAGAGTACCAAGCTGACGACAGAAATCGGCAAGCTGAGGTTTTTTCAAAGGCTTTAACGCAATCTGCTTAACTACCGGCTTTACATCCAGTAGCAACAATCCGGATTCATGGAAGCGCTTCTGAAGATCACTCTCATCGTAAGCTTCAGCTTTGCCCTTAACAATTTTGCCTTTGCTATCTTGTGCCCGATACTTATATTCCGGCATCGCTTGTCTCCTATCCTATCTTATTTAATCAGCTTCGAACTTCAAAAGTTCAAAAGAGTAGTAAACTCTGAATTCACCATCTAAACCAGCATTCGAATTTGAAGTGTTGGTATAGATGACTCTGTAAAGTCCTGTTCTGTATTCAAACTGTAAAGGGATGTTGTTTGTCTCGTCCCAGGAATAAAGAATAACCTCTCCATCCCTTGTCGATAAGGATTCAATGAGTTCTGAAGCCCCGACAACTAATCCATTCGGACTATTCTGATCGTATATAGTCAAGTTCTCTCCATAGTATTCTGTCCCTACCACTCGAAGAGCTCTCCTTATATCACGCGCTTCTTTATGAGCTTGTCTGGCTCCAATGATCATTACACCCCAAGCGACAAATACAAAAACAAGAATAAATATGACAAACACAGCCAAAGAAGTTCGCAGCACTTCCCATACCGCACTCTTTCTGTAGAATATAGTACCTTCACCATAGACCTTGTCCGGCT
Source organism: Saccharofermentans sp. (assembly GCA_024403655.1). GTDB lineage: Bacteria > Bacillota > Clostridia > Saccharofermentanales > Saccharofermentanaceae > Saccharofermentans. Next base: position 12,187 of record JAKSRK010000004.1, read on the forward strand.
GCTTGTTGTCTGCCATGCACAACACCTTTTACCTTTCTACTGTTTTTAGAATATCAAATATATATTTTCCTTTACCCACTTAATTGTTAATTTTATTTTAAATAATGAAGAAACTCCATAGATGTCCTCTCAAATGGAGTTTTCAAGCTATAAAAAAGACAGACGGCATTCACCGTCTGTCCCGAATAAACAGTTTCTTATAATTACTTAGATCACTGGAAGATCAGTCCATAAGTATTTGACAATGCAGTCATATCATCCTGTGAAAGCTGGAATCTGGTTCTAACCTGCCAATGGTTGGAATCATATCCGATTACAGCACCTAAAGCATAATTATTATCACTATCCAATCTGCAATCATAGGTTCCATTATCGTTTCTCCATATAGTTAATGGAGCTTCAGTCCAGTGATCGTATAGAACATTAACAGTTACAGAACCATCACCGTTATCGACAATTGAAGTAACACCATTGGGACTGGTCTCACCTGCTGTTACGAATTCACCGGCAGAAGAGACACAAGATTCACCGGTAGAACCACTTTCACTCGGTTCTGATGAATCAGTAGGATCCGTAGGGTCGGTCGGATCTGTTTCTTCTACTACCTCCTCCGGCTTAGCATAAAGAACGAAGCTTCTGTCAACAGGAGACTCGATATCAAAGAGTTCTTCATCAAGATACTCGCTGGATGTATACCAACCGCCTGCTGCAAGAGGAGGATTTACCAACTGCATGCCATCCTCGACCAGCATCAAAGTCTCATTTCCTAACTCGTCAACGAATGTAACTGTATGAATCAGAACTACTAATTCAGCTCCATCTGCAGTTTTATAGTTGCCATCAACTGCAATTCTCAAAATCCAAGTACCATCCTGACCTGCAACTGCTTCTTTTACTACAGTACACTGACTCATATCAATAGACTCACCGTTAATTGTTACGGAATCAACTGTAAGTTCATCTGAAGTATTACCTATCCAGTGACAATCTATGTCATCTGCAAGGTTATTGATTACCTTTGGAGCGATATCAAATGTAAATGTAAGATATCCCTCTGTATTATTGATAACAAAATTATCGTTCTTGGGAGTGATTTTAACCGTGGCTGTACCAACATTAATGTTATTGCTATATTCAAAGTTCATATAATTACTGATGTCTTCATTGTTAAACAAAACTTTTATATCAGGAGTTAATTCACTACCGGTATATGTAAGATCCGGTAATGTTTCAGCAAAGCCACAAGTAGCAGAAGTGATATCCAATGGAATTATAGTAAAATCTGCACTTATAGCACCAGAATAGTTATTACGACCAATACCCGTTGCAACAACATAAGCACTTCCAACAGACGTATTATTTACCACATGGATTTCGTAATTAGATGTGCTTATTGGTTCCCAAGTAGTTGTATGAATCACAATTCCTGATACTACTTTCTTTTCAACTACCACTTCCGGGAAAACTCCAGCAGTACTATATTCATAAGTCTGGTTTCCATTCGGATCATAAGTAAATCTTATTCTATAATCATCATCATTGAGGACAGTAGTACTCTTGCTTATTGATGAAGGCCAGTCCCCATAGTGAACACCACCAACAAAAGATCTTAATGGGAAAGCAGTCGCATCCAATGTACTGTCAAAAGGATGGGCAGTAGTCAGAGAATCATCTACTCTAATATATTTACTTCCTGTATGACCTGGGATATTATCCCAGTCAACAAAATGAACATAACTATCAATTGATCTAAACACCGAACCTATGTCAACACTATAGGAACCTACTACACCAAGAGAAGAGTTTATATAATTCAAGACTTTATTAGTATTATCGTTTTTAAGCGAACTAACCTTGTCCAACCGTCCGGCAAACGCACCTACATTACCAGCTCTTGAATTGCTACTAGACACAAGACCAGTACTATAAGTTGAACTAATAACATTAGAGTTTGAAGTTACCCAACCAAACCATCTTGTAGAAGCACTTACACGACCAACAAAACCTCCAAGATAGTCATTTCCAGCTACTGAACAGGTAGAGTAACATTGCTCAACTCTACTAACAGCACCACTTATAAATCCAACAAAACCACCTACGTTATTGGTTCCTCTAACATTCTCGTTTCCTGATGCATATTGACCACCTACTGTATGACCACCAGAATAACAATTCACAACTGTTCCAGCTTCCATAGAACCAATAAAACCACCAACATATTGTCCACCACTAACAACTGCTGTAGAAAAACTTCTTTGTATAGTTCCACTGAACATATGGCCAATAAGACCGCCAGTATTATTAGCATGAAGCGATACGACAGAAGGATTAATTGAAGGACAATACACTTCAACATAAGCATCTGAATTACCCTCATTCCAATTGTAAAGAGCAGGATTATTAGAAGAGTTGCTACTAGTGCTACTATTACCATATCTGCCAAACGCACCACCGACACCGGCATCCCCCATAGACAGACCATTACGATCCTGGTTGCCGCCTGCATAAACCTGGCTTGTCTCATCAAAATGAATTACAATACGACCATTGTTAATGTCTAGGTTATTAGACTTGTTAACAAAGCCGATTACACCACCTACATCAATACAGTGAAGTGTTGATGTATTTGTAGAAGGAATATCACCGATATAGGATGCTTCCAAGTTAACTGATATGCCACCGTTAATCATTGCACTACCAGTAAACTCACCGATAGCTCCACCGACTGCTGTCTCACCTGTTACAAAAGATGAAGTGATATTCTCAGTAATTGCACCGGAATTCAACTGTCCTGCAGAGAAATATCCGATAGTTCCACCGACCTTATCATTACCATCAACTCTTGAACTGGAATCGATTGTAGTATCAAGGCTTCCGTTAATGCTACCTGCTGTCCAGGTTCCAATAGTACCGCCTACATAGTTAGCTTCTCCACCAACATTAGAACCGGAACTAATTACATTAACAATGCTTCCGTTAATGCCTGCACTACCTGTAAGCTTACCGATTGCACCACCTACTTCAGATGTTCCGGAAATTGTAGAAGACGTTACTGTGTTGTTGATGGTGTTATTTATCTGACCACCGGAGTAACTACCTACAGTACCGCCAACAGCCTGTAAGCCGCTAACAGTCGAGCCTGTACTGATTGTAGTGGTAAGAGTTCCGTTATTAACAGAACCAGCTAACCACGCACCGATTGAACCACCGACACTATTAGCATTTCCGCCTACATTTGAATAGGAATTAACTGTTGTAGTAATGCCATTATTGATATCACCTGCTGTCCAGGAACCGATTGCACCACCAATATAGTTAGAAGCACCATTTACAGCTGAACCTGAGTTAATCAAAGTTGTTATTCCGCCATTAATCATGCCGGCTGAATAGCTTCCTATTGAGCCACCAACATTTCCTGATGTTCCGCTAATGCCGGAATACGAAGTAACAGTAGTATTTATACCGCCGTTAATAGAACCGGAAGACCAGCTACCGATTGAACCGCCAACATAACCTGCACCGTTTATATCTGAATCATCAAGATTAACTGTCAGACCATCGTTTAAGCTATTAGCACTCCAAATACCAATCAGACCACCACAATAGTTCTGGGTTGCATTTACAGCTGATCCACTCAGGCTGACATTAATACCACCACTGACAGTAGAACTGTTATTAACCTGTCCGACAGCACCACCTACATTAGCCGCACCGGATACTGCTGAACCGGTTATGCTACCTGTAATTCCGCCTGCAACTGTACCGTTGGCAATATTACCGAATGAACCACCAACATTGTTCTCGGATCCACTTACATTAGAACTGCTAAGGTTTACTAATGTGCCACCGTTAATACTGTTACCATTCCAAAGACCAACTGCACCACCAACATATGAAGTACCGGATATAGCAGAATCAGTTATATTCTCAATAAGTCCGCCGGATACTGTACCGCTAGCAAAATTACCGACTGCACCACCAACATACTGATTACCTGCAACAGATGAAGCGGAATTAATAGTTGTCTCTATGCCACTGTTAAATGCACCGGAAGTTACATTACCGATAGATCCGCCAACATAGTTTGCAGCACCGACTACACTTGTACCTGAAGTAATGGTCGTATTAATCTTTCCGCCATTAAGTGTGCCGGAAATCCAACTACCAACAGCACCGCCGACATAGTTTGCGCTTCCGCGAACACTTGAACCTGCATTCAAAGTAGTAAATACACAACCATTATTAATAGTATTGGTCGCTATATTACCGATTGAACCGCCGACATAACTACCACCACTAATAGCTCCTGTATTAGTAACACTAATATAAAGAGCATTTAATCCTGAGTTAGCGCTAATAAGACCAACAGCACCACCTACACCGTTGTTGTCACCGGCAGATTTTGCGGAAATTGCAGCACCATTAGTGATGTTAACAGCAATTGTTCTTCCATTAGCCGTTGTCTGCAAATAGCCGATTGCACCACCTGTGCTGTCAGGAAGACGCTCCTGAGCTGTGCTGTCGGGAGATGCAACGAACGGTCCGATTACCGTATTTGCAGCATTTACTACATTTACAAATAATGTTGAAGAACAATCCTTCTCAAAGCCGATAGCACCGCCGCAGTATGCAGCAGTATTTCTGTCAGTCTCGTAAAGAACTACATCACCATTATTAACAACATTAATGCTGATATAGCCTGAGCATCCTGACATATATCCGACAGCACCACCGCAGTTACGAAGAGCAGTTGTATCCGTGTCGGGAACTGAGAGCACAAGAGAATTAACAGGAAGATTAACATCAATCTGATATCTGCCTGAGTATGTGATTGCACCTGTAGCTGTATTTACATTTGCAGCTGTAAACTGAGGATTATTTGCTATCTCAGCAATAGATGAATTCTCGAAGTAACCGATAGCTCCACCTGAAGTATACTTGGCACCAACTACGCAGGATATTGGCTTGCCGCTCATGCTCTCGTTAGGGAAAGTAAATGCAGATGCTGCTTCAGCAAAATCAGGAGAATTAACTGCTATTCTCGCGTTAATATTCTTGATGTTATTTCCGATAACACCACCAACCTTATTCTGACCGAGAACTGCAAAGTTTCCATCGATTTCAATAAAACCGTATGTATTACCGTCGTTCTTACCGATAACACCGCCTACACCGTCACTGAAGCCGAGGATTACCCAGTACTCACCTGCCATTACAACAGAATTACTCATTCTGACTGTATTTGTAGCATCGTCTACACCTGAGACATTACCGATATTACCTGTATTAAGTCCTACAAGACCACCGACAGGCTTATTATTAAGCTTCATTGAATAAGTGGGAGCTTTTCCCTCTTTAATCTCAACAGCGTTATCACTAGGCAAAATACTTCTGTCATCAGCAGGAACTGAACCAACGTAATCACAGGGACTGCCATTCTTAACATCGTACATAACAAGACTGATGTTATTAGTATAAATGTTATAGATAGTACCTCTGTTCTCACCAATAAGACCATAGCCGTTATCTCTGTTCTTATTAAAGGAACCGGTTCTCATCTGAACGTTATTAATTACGGAATTAACCATAACGTCATTTGATGAGTGAGGAACGGAAGTTAAAATCTTATTTGCAGATAAGTATTCAAGCGCGGGGAAAGAAACAACCTTAAGTTCATTAGCCTCTACAACCCGGTGAGAAATCTGATTTGAACTGTAGCCGTAAGCATTCGTTCTGTCATCGCTCTTTGGATCCTTATAAACTCTGACCTGGCTTACATACTGGCCGCCGACTTCCTCGTACCAGTTAAGATCGTTGACAATAATGAAATTTGCAGCAACACCGTCAGGCACCATACGAATATTACTAAGGTGTCTGTAAGAAGATATAACTGCATAGCCGCCATTAGTTCCTGAGAAACTTCCTGATACAGATACACCGTTACTGTTGCAAACCTTGTCACCAAAGAGCGTATTAACAACAGCTTTGTCGGAAGTATCTCTAGCAGCTGCAGCTACAGTTGTATTGTAATTATAAGTAGGTCTTGCACTCGCGATGCCTCCGTCAGCCCACTGCTGAAGAACTGTACCTACAGAGTAAACAGGATCGTTTATAGCTCGTGTTGCAAAAGTCGAAGATATGTTACTACCGCTGGCAGTACCTTCGATTTTTACTGAGATATTATGAGGATTGCTGTCACCAAAGAATCTGAAAGAAGAATACAGATACTCTCTGTCTGCACTTGAGGAAGAGAACCACTCGTAGTCATTACGAACCATCATGCAGTCGAGCGAAAGTGTATAAGAAAGATAACCCTGATCAGGGAAACCTAACTCTCTGTCACCTTCAACATAAGAAATAGTCAAAGGAACAGCATAGTATCTTCCGTTATAACTGACACTTGCCAGAATTTCTACGGAAGTTCTTTTTATATCGAAAGGAATCGAATTCTTAACAACGTGCTCATAGGTAACAACAGGCTCTGTTGTCATGTAAGAATCAGCAGAAGCCGATGGGAACATAGAACCATCGATATAAGTCAGTGCTGTGGGAGACTGATGATCTCCGCTCTTGTTGTAAACACATGCTGTCTCGTTGAAATTCAATACTACAGGAGCAGCACTTGAATTATCCTCATCGACAAGAGTAAACGACAGATTTGAATTGTGCTGTGCATTTTCAAAAATCGACCAGGTAATATCAAGAGTCTCACCATTTCTGACAGTAAACATGAAATTTGTCTCAGTCGGGCTGATAATGCTGTGGGGAATACTTACAGGTCCCACGACAGACTCTTCACTGCCGTCAAAATATCCGACGAGAGATCTTGTCTGTCTGTATGTGAAAGGTTCAGCCTGAGGCAAAGGATAATCCCAGTTATTACCGAGACGAACAGAATCCCATCCGCTGTCTCCAGTATTCTGCTTACAGTAATAAGCAGCAATAACACTTGCAGAATAATAAGCTTCACCGTCACTTCCCATTGTCATAGAAACATCAAGCTTGATAGCCATTGTTCCTGAGAATACGGACATATCGTAAAAATAAGGTGTAAGAAGCTCACTTAATAATCTGTCCTGAGAACCTTCAGCAGATCCTGCTCTGGGATTATAAGTAAGAGATGTTGTCTTATGTATCGAATAATTGACATCACTTAAGCCTGTAATTTCTGAATCAGTAAAATTATCGCCTGTTACATTAAGTACATCTCTTGTCCACTCATCAATTGTGCCACCGGCAATCTTAGATGTAACCGCGTTAGATGCAGCCTGATAAACAGAAATTGCATTTTGTGAATTCTCATCAAAATTAGATCTTCTGATATAACTTACAAGACTTACGACTCCAACCGAAGCCAAAATAGCTATGATAATAAGTACAACTATAAGTTCAACCATAGTAAAACCGCGGCGAGAATTACACTTGTCGCGATTGGTATTACTATATGATGTAAATCTGCGAACCCTCATAAGCACTTCATCCTTTTGCAAATAAAGTATTTCACAGAAAGTGATTTATTCCCCTTCTTATTTAAAATATAGAATTGCGCTATATAAAGGTCAAATAAATTTTCTGTTAATAAGGATAGTAAAACCTTAATTTGAAGAATGAAAAAAGGCATAAAAATAACCCATCAGCAATGCTAATGGGTTATAATATCTGGTTGCGGAGGCGGGACTCGAACCTCGCGACCTCCGGGTTATGAGCCCGGCAAGCTACCAACTGCTCCACTCCGCGATATCATCGCTTGCACAAACCGGAATAAATTGGTGCTCGTGACCGGACTTGAACCGGTACGGATTTTACTCCGACGGATTTTAAGTCCGTTGCGTCTGCCTATTCCGCCACACGAGCCTATTCCGTAAGTGCCTGTAGATAATAACATCCATAAATTGGAGTGTCAAGTCTTATTTCAATATAATTACACATTTTCTCATTCGATTGCTTTTAACCCTATGTTGAATTATATTAATATAGATTAAATAAGAGAGAGGTAAATCTATGCTGCTTGGTTCAGACGATAATGAGAATAAGCTTTTCGGAGCCGAAGGGAATTCAGAACCCAAAGAAGCCCCCTCAGGCTACGGAGACAACAAGCTCTTCGATGCTTCGAACAACAATCAACAAACTGATGATAACGATCTTGTAAAGAATTCATTTATGCTCTCCATGAAGGCTAATGACCCTGAGAGTGTATCTGAGAAGTTGAGCACGGCTTCTACCGAACCCGCTCCTGATATGACAGTTCCCGAGACATCCACTCCCGACTTCTTTGGTGGTGACGATGAACTCTCGAACTTTGAACTTGATTCTTCTATTTCCGCATTTAAGCCTTTAGGAGATAATGTTCCTTCTTTTGCTAACTCTTCTTCAGAGAACACACCTGCATTTGCAGCTCCCAAGAATGAGACTCCTGCTTTTGCTCCCGCTAAAGAAGATAAACCTGCTTTTGCTCCCGCAAAGGAAGAGACTCCCGCATTTGCTCCTGCAAAGGAAGAGAAACCTGCTTTTGCTCCTGCCAAGGAAGAAGCCCCCAAGGACAATACTCCTCTTTTTACTGACGATGATCCCGACTTTAAGGCTTTCGCAGGTAATACTAATACAGATCCTTTCAAGGCCGGTGAAGATCTTGACTTCGCTATGAGTTCCAGCTCAAAGGAGTCTGACTTCAATGCTGCTCCCGAACAGGCTCCTGCAGAAGCACCCACTCCTGCACCTGCTTCTGAGACAGCTCCTTCTAACGATCCTCTCGATGATTTTGAACTTGACGAAGAAGCTCTTGCCATCTCCCCTTTCAAGCCTAAGAACGGTGCTGCACCCGCTGCCGCTCCTTCTGCTTTCGCTCCTGCAAAAGAGGCCATTAAGGAAGAAGTCAAGAAAGAGGAAGCTCCTGCAAAGAAAGAAGAAACAGTTGAGGCTCCCGTTGCTGCAGCTCCTGCTAAAGAGCCCGCGGCTGAAGAGAAGAAGCCTAACATGCAGACTTACGGCAACGTTAAGTCCGGTGTAAATGCTTTCGGAAAGAAAGAAGCAAAGCCTGCAGAGGAAGCTCCCAAGCCCGCTCACAGATCTCCTTTCGCAAGTGCAAATCGCAGTACTCCTGCTCCCGCACCTGCTTCACAGCAGCCTATCGGTTCAGGAAGACCCGGTGCACCTACTCCCGCTTCTACGGATCCTGCTAAGTTTAGGCCTATCCCTCAGCAGCAGAGGCCTCAGCCTGTTCCCAGAACAACTCCTGCTAACAACCAGAGACCGGCAGCAGCTGCACCTAAGAATGCAGCAGCAAACCAGAGACCAGGAATGTCAGATGCTTCTGCAAAGAAGGAACCCTCTCCTTTCCAGGCTCCCGGATCAAGACCTGCTGCTTCCAATACATCAGCACCCAAGCCTGCACCTCACGCACAGCAGCCTATTATTTCTCCTGTTACAACAGTTGACAAGAGCAAGAAGCGCGGCAAGGGCGGTCTTGTAATTGTAATCGTTGCAGCACTTGCTCTTATTATCGTTGTACTCGGTATCGAGAACTGGGATAAGCTCTTCGGTGGCAACACAGTTGTATCCCCCGACAACACTCGCGATACGGCTGAGACAACTACAGTAGAAGAGACAACAACAACTAATACAGAAGCTACTACAACAGCTGAGGAAACAACTACAACTACTACAGAAGAGACAACTACTGCTGAGACTTCTGAGGAAGAAACAACAGCAGAGACTACTGAAGAGACAACAGAAGCTACTACAGAGGCAACAACTGCTACAACAACTGAAGCAACTACTGCAGCTACAACAGCCGCTACTACTGCTTCTGCTACATCAGCTTCTTACAGATACTCAATCAGCAATCCTCACTCCAACGGAGCTGAGTTCAGCTTTGATCTTGTAATCACTAACACAGGCAATGCTGATACAAGCTTCTCAGGAACTGTCGAGTCACTTGATATCACATTCGATGTAGAGCCTTCTGATCTTACAATCACAGGTATCTCTTCTGACTACTACACATTCGTACAGGATTCTTCAGATCCCTGCACATTCCACGGTACTCCTACATCAGGTACAGTACCTGCCGGCGGATCTTTGAATACAACAATCACATGTACAACATCTGATCCTGTACAGCACTTCTACATCAACAACTATCACTTCGAACTTCGATAATGTTATCTGGAATTAAGTTGATTCTTTGGACCTCACTTCGGTGAGGTCCTTTTATTGCATCAAAATAGGTTGCCTCATTACGAGACAACCTATGAGTAATCAATCTTAATAATTCTAATTACTTCTCAATCTTCATGCCGGACAGGAATGCGTTTATAAAGCCGTCAAGCTTACCGTCCATAACGGAATCAACGTCACCCTCTTCGTAACCAGTACGAAGATCCTTAACGAGTGTATAAGGACAGAATACATAAGATCTGATCTGTGAACCCCAGGCAATATCCATCTGATTACCCTTAAGGTCCTCAATCTTCTCCATCTGAGCTGCCTGAGCAAGAGCAAAGAGCTTAGCCTTCAACATCTCCATAGCAGTCTCTCTGTTCTGAATCTGTGAACGCTCTGACTGGCAGGCAACAACTACGCCTGTAGGAAGGTGTGTAAGACGAACAGCAGAGTCAGTCTTGTTGATGTGCTGTCCACCCTTACCTGTTGAACGGTAAGTATCAACTCTCAAGTCTGAAGGATCAATCTTGATGTCGATAGTATCGTCAAGCTCGGGCATTACTTCACATGAAGCAAAAGAAGTATGTCTTCTTCCGGCAGAGTCGAAAGGAGAAATTCTTACAAGTCTGTGTACACCGATCTCTGATCTTAAGAAGCCGTAAGCATTCTCACCTGTAAGCATCATGGAGCAGGACTTTATACCTGCCTCATCACCGTCAAGATATTCAAGAACCTTGATCTCATATCCGTGTGCTTCAGCCCATCTGGTATACATTCTGTAAAGCATGCTTACCCAGTCCTGAGCCTCTGTTCCGCCGGCACCTGCATGAAGAGTAATGATGCAGTTATTCTTATCGTACTCACCTGTAAGAAGAGTCTCAAGACGCATCTTCTCAAAGTCTTCCTTAAGTGTTGCCAAGCCTGTCTGAAGTTCTTCCAGATAGCTTAAGTCTTCTTCTTCATTTGCAAGCTCGCACATAGCAAGGAGATCTTCTCTCTCAGCAGCCAATGCATTAAAGCTATCTACCTTCTTCTGAAGTCTCTTAAGCTTTGTCTGAAGAGCCTGTGCCTTCTCTACATTATTCCAGAAATCAGGCTCCTGAGTTCTTGCCTCAAGCTCACTTATTTCAGTAAGAACGTGGTCGATGTGAAGGGACTCACGAAGAGTATTAACGGGTTCTTCCAAACCTTCAAGTTCAAGTCTGACATTATCGAATTCAAGCATTTTAATTTTCCTTCCTCAGAGCGTCCGTGAATTCTTTCAGGCGCTCCATAGCTGTCTTTATATTCTCCATTGAAGCTGCATAGCTTAATCTTATGTGTCCTTCACCGCACTTACCGAATGCATTACCCGGTACGATAGCAACCTTCTTTTCCATAAGGAATCTCTCACAGAATTCCTCTGAAGAAAGTCCGAACTGCTTTATCGACGGGAATGCATAGAAAGCACCATAAGGTGTAAAGCACTCAAGTCCCGCATCCTTAAAGCCCTGCATAACGACTTTCCTTCTGTGATCGTATTCGCTTCTCATCTCAGCTACACTCTCATCACCTTCAAGAGCAGCCTTAACAAGGGCAAACTGCGCCATAGACGGAGCACTCATGATGCAGTACTGATGTATCTTGGTCATAGGTGCGATAAGCTCCTTGGGACCTGCTAAATAACCGATTCTGAATCCGGTCATGGCATAAGACTTCGAGAATCCGTTAACCATGATAACACGGTCGCGAAGATCATCGAATCTGATAAGTGAACTGGGTTCATCTGTAATATAGTTAAGCTCGCAATAAAGCTCATCAGATACTACAACTATATCAGGATGTCTTCTTAATACATCAGCAATATCCTTAAGTTCTTCCATTGTCATTACGGCGCCCGTAGGATTGCTCGGGAATCCCATAATGATCATCTTTGTCTTAGGTGTTATGGCAGCTTCCAAATCTTCTGCCATAAGTTTGAATTCATTCTCCTGAGTGGTCTCAACTACTACAGGGACACCATGAGCAAACATAACTGCAGCCTTATAAGCTACAAAACAAGGCTCTATAATGATTACCTCATCGCCTGGATTAATAAGGGCTCTTGCTGCAAGATCTATTCCCTCACTTCCGCCGACAGTAATAAGAATCTGACCGTCATGGTCATAATCAACACCATATCTTCTGGATATATAACTTGCAATCGCCTTCTTGGACTCTGTATAACCTGCATTGGGCGAATAATGCGTATATCCGTCAACTAATGAATTTATTCCTGCTTCTCTGATCTCCCACGGAGTAACAAAGTCAGGCTCACCGATAGATAAGGAAATAACACCCTTCATCTCAGATGCGAGATCGAAGAATTTCCTTATTGCAGACGGAGGCACGCTCTGTACTACAGAAGAAATCTTATCTTCATAATTAATACTCATAATACAATTGCCTGCCTGTCATCAGATGGTTCCTGTTCGAATACAATGCCGTTGGCCTTATATGTCTTAAGGATAAAGTGAGTTGCCGTAGAGAGAACTCCCTCTAATGTAGCAACCTTCTCATATACAAAGCTTGCGATATTCTTAAGGTTATCATCCTCATAAGTAAGCATAAGATCAAAGCCGCCGGACATAAGATAGCAATCCTTAACCTTGTCATACTGACTTAAAATATTTGCAAGGTGATCAAAGCCCATATTCCTAACGGGAGTGATACGAACTTCAATAAGAGCCGTAACCTTCTCAGGATATGTCTTCTCCCAGTTAATCTCAGTTGTATATCCCAGAATAATCTTCTGTTCTGTCAAGGCGGCGATATCGGCCTTGACCTCTTCCGCTGACGCTCCCAACATAACCGCTATCTCTTCGGGCGCGAGCTGGGCGTTCTTCTCTATAATCTTAAGAAGTTCAAGTTGATCTGCCATAATATTCATCCTCCTGACAATTAATATCTAACTGATAGATGATACCATAATTATTATAATTAATGAAGTTTTAGCAGCTCACAAAAAAGATCCGACAAAGCCGGATCTTTTAGTGTCAGATATCATCATAGTACACTACCAAACAAACAAGAAACAAAGAGATTAAAGATAAATTCGCTTTATGTTTTCATATCCATACCCTTTTTAATCAAAAATTAAAGTCTATTTGAACATCAACACTTATACATTATCAAAGCAAAAACAAACCCGGCAGATTCATAAGAATCGACCGGGTTAAAAATATAGTTCTTAAGTTAAACTTACTTCTCTTCAGGCTTAATAAACATCCAGCAGAAAGCTGCGATAGCAGCACCTACCAAAGGTCCTACGATAAATACCCATACACTTGAAAGAGCATCGTGATTAAATACTGCAGATGCAAGAGATCTAGCGGGATTTACAGAAGTACCTGTAAAGTGAATACCAAAGATATGTACAAGAACAAGTGAAAGTCCGATAACAATACCTGCAACTTTTGAGAACTCAGGCTTGCTCGTAACGCCAAGGATAGCAAGAACAAAGATGAATGTGAGGATAATCTCAACGAGAAGAGAGATTCCGATGCTGTCCTGATAAAGGCCGTTAGCACCGAAGCTGTTGTTATCAAAACCTGCAACAAGGCCAAGAAGAAGAGCTCCGAAGATACCGCCTAATACCTGAGATACTACATAGCATGCTGCATCTTTTGCACTGATGCCCTTATTGATAAATACTGCAAGAGTAACTGCGGGATTAATATGACATCCGGATACATTTCCGATTGAATAAGCCATAGCAACGATAACAAGACCAAAAGCCAAAGCCGTCATAAGATAAGCGGCATTACCGTCTGCACCATTGCATCCAACTGCTACTGCTGTTCCACAAGCTGCGAATACAAGTACACAAGTACCGATAAACTCAGCAACATACTTCTTAACTGACTCCATCTAGAACACCTCACATAAAAAGATTGACGATCATATCTGACCGTCAATCTTAACTTACACCAATAAAAAATTCAAAGTCAACGAGACAAGGACTTTTGTAACTTAATTATAAAGATATGTCTCACCCTGATAATTGATAACAACCTCATTCTCGGATCCTTCGGGAAGAGCTTCTACGTGACCAACTACTCTTGCATCGATATTGAATGACTTAGCGATATCAATAATGCCCTGAGCTACAGACTCATCACAGTAGAACTCAATACGATGGCCGCAGTTGAATACCTGGAACATCTCCTTCATGGGAATCTCACCGGACTCATAAATTGTCTTGAAGATTGCAGGAAGCTCAAAGAGGTTATCCTTAACAATTCTGATATTCTTACCGAAGTCACGGCACTTTGCCTGTCCGCCGCCTGTGCAGTGAATGATACCTGAGATAGACTCTCTGTACTTCTCAAGAACAGGAACAATAACAGGAAGGAATGTTCTTGTGGGGCTTAAGATAGCTTCACCTACAGTCTGCTCACCATAAGGAAGCTTATCTGTAAGACGGAACTTACCGCAGTAAGCCTTATCCTCACCAAGAGTTGTTGAGAAAGACTCCTTGTAGTTCTCATAATAGTACTTGGAAAGAAGCATATGTCTTGCAGCTGTAAGACCGTTAGAAGAAATACCTGAGTTATATGAGCTCTCATATGTAGCCTGTCCGAAGGAAGCAAGACCTACGATTACATGACCGGGCTTAATGTTAGCTGCATTAATAACTTTGCTTCTCTCAACTCTTGCAACGATTGTAGAGTCAACGATAAGAGTGCTTACAAGATCTCCTACGTCAGCTGTCTCACCACCGCACATCTTGATACCTACACCTGCTGCTTCAAGCTTTGCAATTGTCTCATCGTAACCTTCGATAACCTTTGCAATTGCCTGTCCGTCAACACGGTGAGCATTACGACCGATTGTGTTTGAAAGAGAAAGATTCTCATAGCATCCTACACATGCAAGGTCATCAGTATTCATTACGAGTGAATCCTGGGCAAGACCCTTGAACCAATCGTAGTTACCTGTCTCCTTAAACATAAGATATGCAACGGAGGACTTGGTACCTGCACCATCTGCATGAAGTGCAGTACAGTAATTGGGATCACCTGCCATATCTTCGATAAGCTTACAGAATGCTCCGGGGAATACACCCTTATCCTGATTCTTGACCGCAGCCTTAACTTCATCCTTCGTAGGTGATACGCCTCTGCTCAAATAGGATTCTGCTGACATTTAAAGACCTCCGTATTAATTGTTATTTAACGTTAACCGACCAGACCGGTAAGCCGGGTTCTGTAGTTGACGATCATCTATCTAATACGACGATTGCTCGCCGTCTTAAGCCGTCTCCTCAAGGCCCGCGGACCACGGTTATGCCTTTCCACGACGTTGCTCCGAGTGGGGTTTACAAGGCCGATATGTCTCCATACCGCCGGTGAGCTCTTACCTCGCCTTTTCATCCTTACCCGATCCGAAGATAGGGCGGTTTTCTTTTCTGTTGCACTTTCCTTAAAGTCGCCTTCACCGGTCGTTAACCGGCACCCTGTCCTGTGGAGCCCGGACTTTCCTCACGCACCGGCGTTAACCAATTGGTGCCCGCGATCGTCTCGGTCTGCTCGGAAAACATAAACATTTTATAGATAAAGACCGATAAAGTACAGTTACAATCTGACTAAGAATCTGACGTCAGTAAACTTTGTCATAAGCACTTCTGCCAAGTAAGGGAGAAATACTCTCTCGGTTTCCCTGTGTCCTGCCACAATCGAATTGATTCCATACTCGTTAAGAAGTACTGCCAGATGGTGCTTAAGCTCACCTGTTACCACCGTGTCCGCACCTGCGGCAATTATCTCAGGGATACTGTCTTCATCGAATGCACCGCCCTGTACAAAGAGCTTTCTGACACTACTGTCAGGATTATTGATGCTGATGGCTCCTGTTGCATCGAGCCTGTCTGCAACAAAATTTACAAAACTCTTTATATTCGTCTGCTCCTTAAGCTCACAGAATGTTCCGCAGGATACGTTCTCGGAATGAGCTAAAGACTCTCCGCCCAAGAGAATTGCCAGTCTGTCATTACTGTACTCATGGTTCTTATCAAGATTCGTATGAGCAGCAAAGGAAGCAATATCATTCCTGATCATTTCAGAGATGAGCTTACCTGTAATAGTTTCTTCACTGACACTGTTGATGCCGCCGAAGATAAGAGGATGGTGGCAGATTATCATGTCCGCACCTTCTTCTTTGGCAAAAGCCAAAACGTCTGATGTGATATCCAGCGCAAGTACACAGGCAGATACATCCTTCGACATACTTCCCGTAAGAAGGCCGGGATTATCATAACTCTCGGCAGTCTCTCTTGGAAATAAATCATCCAGACATGATGTGATATCAATGACCTTGCTCATCTTTTTACCTCCTCAAGCATCTTCTTAACTTCCATATCGCCTCGAGATCTTAATTTATAAGAATTATCAAGACGTATGAAGTATTCCTTAACGCAGTCCTCTCCGCCTTCGTATTTGCTGATAAGGACAGGTCCATAGTACTTCTCGTATAAAGACAGCTTAGTATCTTCTCCCGTATAAGAAGCAGCAACTATCGGATAGTAAATGCCTCTCTCGCAGATGACAGATTCATCTTTAATGGTAAATCCGTTAGAACACAAAAAGCTTCTTAATATCTCAATAGACTTCTGAGGCTGCAGTATAAAAGTAACGCTCTTAAGAAGCTCTTGATCTGTAACCTTAGAAGCTCTCGTTATTATGTCGACCATATTATTACCGCCAAGACCAGCCATAACAACGCTGTCACCGTATAAAAGTTCAGCTCCTTCAAGACCGTCAGTACAGATAACTTCTGATCTGTCTTCGAAGCCCATATCCTTCATAAGAGTTCTAGATTTACGTGCGGGATCTTCGTGAATATCCGTAAGAAGAGCCGTCTTGTATCCGTATTCGGACAAAGCAACAGCTGCAAGATGACCATGGTCAGAACCTACATCCACTATTCTGCTTCTGCCTTCAGAAAACCTCAGTGCAGTAGCAAGTACCTCGTTAAGCCTGTACGAAAGCTTTATATCAATCATTAAAGTCTGTCTCTCTTTGCTATTATGTGTTCTTTATAAGCCGTGAGCTTCTTGTGGCGAAGGATAAGTTCCTCTCTCTTCTCCTTGGGAGCGTTGGCAAGAGCAGAAGCAATCCTCTTCTCAAGCCTCAAAAGCTTCTTAAGCCTTATCTCATATAAAGTCATAAGATACTCATCTCTTACGGCTTCTGTCTTACTTCCGACATTAATCTGATCGCAGGCACGAAGATATACTTCTTCTGCCGGCATACCGTTAAATACGGTCTTGGACAATTCATTTATAAGCAAAGGCTCGCTTATACCGTATTCTGCATTGAAATTCTTAAGGAAGAAATCAACTATATTCTGCATATTCTTCCCGCAGAAATCGTTGGGACGAAGTACGTCTTCCCTGTCAACGTCAGTAGCTAGAGCTGCCTTAATTCTTACCGCAAGAACCAGAAGCTTAAGCTCAGGCATAAAGACGACATCATCCTTGGCGGGAGCTGCCGCAGGAGTCTTGGCAGAATCAGCTTCCGTACTGATTTCCTGCTGCCTTTCCTTTACTATCTGCCTTTCGTCGCGAATAAGATTACGTCTGTCAGAAGCTTCCTGCTCTCTGGCGGCGTTATCCATAACTTCGTTCATTCTGGCAAGGACAGTCTTGTAGTTGGCACCAAGGTAGAAGGAAGCATCCGTAGCCATCTTCTCCCTTCTTAAGTCGTCAGCAATCCAGGAACCGTAGAGGATTATGTCCTCTCTGTACTTATATGTATCGAGCTTGCCGCTGTTGTCACAGTTGTCATCGTAAGCTCTTAATGCAAGATACTCATCTACATCAAGTGCGTTTGCTACTACAGCGCAAAATGCTTCCTTGCCGTTATTCTTTATGAATTCGTCAGGATCTTTACCGTCGGGAACTTTGGCAATCTTGATTCTTATCTTAAGGCCCGTCATCTTCTTTAAGAAACGAAGCATCATGCGTATGGCACGAAGAGCTGCATTCTGACCTGCTTTGTCGCTGTCAAAGAAGAATACAATCTCTTCGGCATACTTAGAAGCGAGCCTTAACTGGCTGTCCGTAAAAGCCGTACCGAGTGAAGCAACGGCATTAGTTACTCCCGCTTGGTGCATGGCAATAGTATCCATGTAGCCTTCTACAATAATCAGCTGATTACTCTTTGACTTCTTCGCGAAATTAAGCCCATACAGGTGTTCTTTCTTATTATAGACAAGCGAATCCGGAGAGTTAACGTACTTAGGCATCTCATCTCCGATACTTCTTCCTCCAAAGGCTATTATCTTCCCGAAAGAGTCAAAAATCGGGAACATAAACCTTCCTCTGAAAAGGTCTATGAGATTGCCGTTCTTAGCTACGGTAAAAAGACCGCTTACCTTCATCTCATCTTCAGTATAACCCTTTGACTTCAAGTGTCTTACAAGATTATCCCAGCCTTCGGGAGCATAACCCAAGCCGAAAGAGTTAAGAGTCTCTTTGGAAAGATTCCTCTTCTTTGCATAGTTAAGAGCGGTCTTTCCAGCAGAGCTGTGAAGAGATGTATAGTAAAATCTCGCTGCCTCCGTAAGAAGCTCACTTACTCTCTCCTTGAGCTTTCTGCTTCCTTTATAGTCACCACCGTCAGTGTCAGGAATCTCAACGCCATACTGGTTACCCAGAAACCTGACGGCTTCAGGATATGAAAGCTTCTCAAGCTCCATAATGAAACCGATGGAATTACCGCCCTTGCCGCATCCGAAGCAGTGATATATGCCCTTATTTAAAGACACAGAAAAAGACGGTGTCTTCTCCGAATGGAAAGGACACAGTCCGAACAGATTCTGACCTGTTCTTTTTGTAAAAGAAACATACTTGCCGACCACCGACTCGATGTCGGCTTTGGCAAGTATTTCTTCGATCACATTATCAGGGATCTGAGCCATCTATATCAGTAGATATTACTCATCTTTTGACTTAGAAGCCTTCTTATCCTTTGACTCCTTCTTCTCTGCATTACGTGAGATAACCGTCTGGATAGCAGCCTTCTGGAAAGTAATGGGAGTATTGGCTTTGGATGAATAGATAGTAACCTCATCCTCATCGATCTTTGCAAGAACTCCTACGATACCACCGATTGTGATGATAGTATCACCAAGCTTCATGGTGTTGAGTCTTTCCTTAGCTTCCTTATCACGCTTTCTCTGAGGGAAAATAACCGTTACGAGAAAAACAACTACAAGAACACCAAGAAGTATCAACTGAGGAACCATGGTAGACATATCAGCCTGCTCAGGAGCGGCATCCAAAAATAGATTAAACATATAAATCCTCCAAATAATTACTGCAAAACAACGTTATAAAGTCTATCAGTTAAAGGCCTTTGAAACAACATCCTTCATGGAATATCTTCCGGGAGCCTTATCCTTGATATATTCAGCAGCTGCAAGAGCGCCTCTTGCAAAAGCTTCTCTTGTCATGCACTGATGAGTGATCTTAATTGTCTCTTCATCACTTACAAAGTATACTTCGTGCTCACCTACGATATTACCGCCTCTAATTGCTGACATACCGATCTCATTCTTCTGTCTTGCCTGAGAACGGTCGTGACGATCATATACATATTCCATCTCATCAGGGATGGCACTCTTAATAGCCTCGCCGAGCTGGAAAGCAGTACCTGAAGGTGCATCAAGCTTTCTGCTGTGATGTGCTTCAACAATCTCAATATCAAAATCAGGATAAAGAGCCTTAGCAGCCTGAGCAGCGAGCTCAAATACAACATTCATTCCGACACTCATGTTTGCTGACTTGAACAAAGGAGCAACCTTGGAAAGCTCTTCAGCTGCATTTAAAGCAGGCTCATCAAGAGCTGTTGTACAAAGAACAAGTGCCTTCTTCTTCTCAGCTGCAAACTTGCAGACATCGGGAACTGCCTTGAAGTGGGAAAAGTCGATTATTGCATCGAAGTCTTCCTTGCAGTCATAAATGCTCTTATATACAGGAAAATCAAGTCCGTCAGTATTGTCAGACAGATCGCATCCTGCGACGATTCTGAAGTTGCTGTTGTTCTTGGTCATGTTATAGATGGCGCGACCCATTCTGCCGCAGCATCCGCTCATAAATATATCTGTCATATCTATACTCCGAATTATATTAATATCAGCCAAAGAAAGCCTTGATTGCGGATGTATCGTACTTTGAAAGAACATCAGCAACAAAGTCGTGGTTCTTGGAGCTCATCTCGCAAAGAGGAAGTCTGCAGGGTCCTACTTCCATACCGAGGATATTCATTGCTTCCTTTACAGGAATAGGATTAACTTCGCAGAACATAGCCTTTACCATGGGGATGATATCGATCTGCATCTGACGAGCCTTCTTTGTGTCTCCGTCAAGATAAGCATGCATCATTGTGCTCATATGCTCAGGAAGAATATTACCTACAACGGAGATAACACCCTTACCGCCAAGAGATGCAAGAGGTACTGCAAGTCCGTCTTCACCGGAATAGAAGTCGAATCTGTCGCCGCACTTGCTCAAGATCTCAGGAACCTGTCCGAGATTACATTCCTTGATAGCTACGATATTCTCAAAATCTGCAAGTCTGTAAAGAACATCAGCAGAGATATTTACATTAGTTCTTGAAGGAACGTTGTAAAGCACGATGGGTGCCTCTGCATTATCTGAGATTGCCTTATAGTGTCTGTAAAGACCCTCAGGTGAACACTTATTGTAATAAGGAGTAACAACGAGAACTGCATCAGCTCCGGCCTTGATTGCACCCTGTGTAAGATGAATGCCGTGGTTAGTATCATTAGAACCTGTGCCGGCAATAACGGGAACTCTTCCTGCTACTGCGTCAACGCAACACTTGATAACGGCAAGATGCTCGTCGTCAGGCATAGTGGATGCTTCACCTGTAGAACCGCAGATAATGATTGCATCCGACTTATTCTTTATATGGAACTCCACGAGCTTCTCAAGCTTGGCATAATCTACTCCTGTTGATGTAAACGGTGTTACTACTGCTACGCCTGAACCTTCAAAGATCGGTCTTGCCATATACTTTTCCTCCAATAATTTATAATATAACGAATCAAATTTTAGCACTTACGGAAGTAATGCGTCAATTATGCACGAGTGGCGGACAAGTGTACTTTGAGGGGCGGAAAAATGGTGTATAATGACTGACATGAGTATTAAAACAAGCGATTTTTATTACGATCTTCCCGAACGTCTTATAGCTCAGAATCCTCTTGTTGACAGATCGTCTTCAAGACTTATGGTTTTGGACAAATCAAGCGGTAAGATCTGTCACAGACATTTTAAAGATATAAAGGAATATCTTCACAAGGGAGATGTCCTTGTTATCAATAACACACGAGTAATTCCCGCCCGTCTGCTCGGAGTAAGATCCGATACGGGTTCCGCTGTCGAGATTCTTCTTCTCAAGAGAATCGATGACGTAAGATGGGAATGTATCGTTCGTCCCGGCAAGAAGGTTAAACCCGGACGAAGATTCACTTTCATTGAAGGCGAACTTGAAGCTGAGTGCGAAGAAGTACTTGAGACAGGTAACAGAATTGTCCGGTTCATCTTCGACGGAATCTGGGAAGAGATTCTGGACCGTGCAGGTACCATGCCCCTTCCTCCCTATATTCATGAGCAGCTTCAGGACAGAGAGCGCTATCAGACGGTTTACTCCAAGATTGAAGGATCCGCTGCTGCTCCTACCGCAGGTCTTCACTTTACACAGGAGCTTTTGGAAGAGATTCGTAGCATGGGTGTGGAGATTGCCGAAGTAACTCTTCACGTCGGACTCGGCACATTCCGTCCCGTTAAAGTTGACGATGTAGAATCTCATGAGATGCATTCAGAATGGTACTGCTTCGATAAGACAGCATCTGATATCATCAGAGCAGCAAGAGCTGACGGTAGAAGAATCATATCCGTTGGAACCACATCCACAAGAGTATTGGAGACGGTCGCTTCTAATGATCCTGACATGCTTCCCTGCTCAGGTGACACCAAGATTTTTATCTATCCCGGATATGAATTTAAGTGCGTAAATTCTCTTATTACAAATTTCCACCTTCCCGAGTCGACACTCATTATGCTCGTATCGACTTTGGCAGGCAAAGAACATATACTCCACGCATACGAAGAAGCCGTAAAGGAAGAATACAGATTCTTCTCCTTCGGTGACGCTATGTTTATTACTGATTTATAAGACCTAAGGAGAAGCAAGATGAGTAAATTCCCCGTTTGGTACGAACATATCCACACCTGTAAGCAGACAGGTGCAAGACTTGGTCGAGTTCATACTCCCCACGGAACTTTTGATACACCCGCATTTATGCCTGTTGGTACACAGGCTTCCGTTAAGGGTATGAGTCCCGATGAGATTTCCTCCATGGGTGCAAATATAATCCTTTCGAACACATACCATCTCTGGATGCGTCCCGGAAGCGAACTTATTGCAAAGGCTGGTGGCCTTCATAAGTTCATGAACTGGAAGGGTGCAGTTCTCACTGACAGTGGCGGATTCCAGGTATTCTCCCTTGCCCGTCCCAAGGACATCATAGAAGAAGGTGTTAAGTTCAGATCACACCTTGACGGTTCAAGACATCTTCTTACTCCCGAGAAGTCTATTCAGATACAAAACGACCTCGGTGCAGATATCATCATGGCTTTCGACGAGTGCTGCCCTTATCCGAGTACGGAAGAATACTCTGCAAGATCTCTTGAGAGAACTACAAGATGGCTTCAAAGATGTATTGATACCCACAAGAGACCTGAAGATCAGGCTCTCTTCGGCATCATTCAGGGTAATATGTATCCTGAACTTCGTGCAAGAAGTGCCAAGCAGATTACTTCATTCGATCTTCCAGGATATGCTATCGGCGGTCTTTCCGTAGGAGAGCCTGCGCACCTTATGTACGAGATGCTCGATGCTACAGTACCTCATATGCCTGAAGATAAGCCGAGATATCTTATGGGTGTCGGTACTCCCGACTACCTTATCGAAGGTGCTATCAGAGGTATCGATATGTTCGACTGCGTACTTCCTACACGTATGGGAAGACACGGAACGGTTCTTACTTCAAAGGGCAGAGTAATCATCAGAGATGCGAAGCATGCTGAAGACTTCGGTCCCATGGATCCCGAATGTGACTGCTATGCATGCAAAAACTTCTCTTCCGCATATATCAGACATCTTCTCAAGGCTAAGGAAATGTTCGGTCAGCGTCTTTGCACATGGCACAACATTCATTTCCTTCTTAAGCTTATGGAGAAGGTCAGAGAAGCAATCGCGGAAGACTGTCTCGGTGACTTCAGAGATTCTTTCTTTAAGGAATACTACGGCCGATAATCAGATTTTGGTATCGGAGTCTTTTCTGACAATCAGAGTAACAGCAGTAAGGTTGCCTTCAGACAGCTGATTGCGCTCGGAGATTCGGCAAACGAGATTATCCATCCACTCTTCACTGCTTTCTGCGGTGATGGCATCCGAGAGAATTGCCGGCTGACTTAAATAGCGGAAGAATTCAGCGGTGCCGCAAACGACTCTGTCATCATCTTCTATACTGAAAGGACCATTGGGGAGAAGTTTTATCTCCCCATTTTTTATTATCGAAGCATAGACCTGACCATGTCGTTCTATGTTAATCAGCGAATCATTTATATGGATTAGCATATAGGCGGTGCCTTCCGGAAGATACTCTTTGAGTTTGGCGCTCACTTCCTGAAAAGGAATTCCGCGGCAGCCTGTAATATAAGTACTTACACGAGTCTTCTCATCCTCATTAAGAGGAAGTTCATTCTCTCCGTTATAGATAATAAGAACGGTAACTGTGCTGCCGAAGTTCATGAAGATATTGTCGGTATACTCATCACAATTACCTTTATGCATCAGGGTATAGTACTCAATCATACGATACTCCTTTGAAGCTTTATAACGACTCCGGTGTAATTATCCTGTCTGGGATACTTCTTCTGCTTAACAGAAAGCTTAAGGTTATAAGCCAGTCCTCTCGCAGTTCTTGCATCATACTTGGGGATATTTCTATACGGGATTGCATCCGTAACTCCGTCTGAACTTACAATGATGGTATCGCCGTCAAGAAGGCGCATGGGCTTCTTGGTATAAATAACTCTTGGATTGTGGTTACCCATGTAATCAACAAGTGCTCTTGCTTTGCTGTTACTGTATGCTATCTGAGTCTGCTTGCCGGATCTTACAAGGCTTTTTATAAGAAGAGCAACATAGTTCTGGCGAGGGTTAAGAATAGTAGCTTCATCATTTCGAACAAGAATAATATCGCTGTCGCCTACGCTGTAGAAAGTAAGGTGATCATTTAAAATCTGGACCATAGCCAGAGTAGCTCCGCCCTTTTGCTTGAATTCATCGAAGACCATATTGGAGATTTTTCTTATTGACTCAGCGTTATTCTCGTATGCAAAAAAGCTTATAGGATGCATTTCTTTTATCGCATCGGTTATGTACTGGGATATGATGTCGCCGTAACGCATACCTCCCATACCGTCAGAGACGCATGCTACAAGCCCGTACTTACGGCTCTCATCCATTGGAGAAATATAGTAGGAATCTTCCTGTCTTGCCCTCTTGCCGCGCTCATGAAAGTAAGCAACATCAAGCACTAGGCTTGAATCCTCTGCTTTGGGCTTCTTTACTTTTGTTTTGTAGTAGTAAACGAAATAGGCAAAAACACCAACTGCGACCACAAACAGGATCAGCGCATACGCTATTAATGCTCTGATCTCATTTGACATTAAGGTCATATCACTCATCTTCTAATAAGTCTCCGTCAGCTGCTTGCGCTTCTTCCTCTCCCTCTTCAGTATCGTCATCTTCATCGCCCTCGTCAATATCGGCATCTGAAACAACATCGGAATCAGCATCCTCAGTAATCTCATTGGCAGCTTCTTGCTGAGCCTTGACGGGCTTAACAATATAAATATTGATTATATCTGCCGCATTATAAGCAAACATAAACTGAGTAAATACAAAAGCAGTTGTGATATAGAAAAGAATTGCTGCGCCGTATCCGAAGTAGTTAAAGCTCGAAAGGAAAAGGAACGGAACTACAAAAAGGATAACTACGGCAAGAAGACCGAAGACAGCAAACTGAAGAAAACGCATCAGGAAAAACAGAAAGGCATTCCTATAGATACTGCTAAGAGGCTGATCTACAGTAACTATCAGCTGATATACGATATTCTGAATTGCAGCAAGAATAAACAAAAGCACTACAAAAAGAACTGTCATTACTGTTCCGAAATTACCTTCGACATTGCTATAGAAAGAAATGGCAAGAAGGAATACACAGCTTAATACAAGAGATATGGCTGAAGTAATAATCGCCTGAGGGATATTACTCTTAACGCCCTTCTTGAAGTCATCCTTCCAGTAGATAGTATCTCCGCGGAATAAGTTCCTGTAAAGCTGCGCAAAGCCTGTTTGAACAGGTCCGACTACAACAAGGCATGAACCTACCAGAGTCATAACACAAAAGAGAATAATCAGATAATAAACCTGAGAAAGAGCATCGGTTGTTCCCGCTTCACTGCTTACGGCAAAACCGGCCTCAGTCATGTATGCGTAGAAATTCTCAGGTACGAATACGGGATTAATTCTGGGAAGAAAATACAGAGTCATAAAAAAGCCAATTAGCATTGAAGGTATGTTAAATACCATGAATGCAAAGTTTGCTGTAATAAGCTTTGTTACGTTATCTCCGTATATAGATAAGAATCTGTATACAGGTCCCTTATCTTTATCCATATATTATTCCGCCTTATCTGTTAAATGTTTTAATTCTTCGGCAAACAAGCAAATCTTCTCCAAAGATCTTGCTGCAATGGCCGCATTCTTATCCTTCTTCTTATTCTTGCCCTTAAACTTGCCTGGCATCTTCTCAACAAGACCGAAGTTGGCATTCATGGGAACGAACTTCGTAACATTGGGATCAGATATGTATGCAGCCATAGAACCTATTACCGTATCGCTTCCTGGTACAAAAGGAGGCTCGATGCCAAGAGCTCTCATGGCAGCATAATAACCTGCCATAAATCCGGAAGCAGTTGATTCTATATATCCTTCTACGCCTGTCATCTGACCGGCAAAGAAAAGATCATTTCTAGATCTCATTGAATACTGCTCAGTCAGAAGTTCAGGAGAATTAAGATATGTATTTCTGTGCATTACACCCATTCTGTAGTACTCGGCATCCTGAAGACCGGGAATAAGGCCGAACACTCGCTTCTGCTCAGGCCACTTAAGTCTGGTCTGGAAGCCAACAAGGTTATACATGGTCGATGCTCTGTCATCCTGTCTTAACTGAAGGCAGGCATAGGGCTCTTCCCCTGTTCTCGGATCAACGAGGCCAACAGGCTTAAGGGGACCGAATCTCATTGTATCTTCGCCTCTTGATGCCATTGTCTCTATAGGCATACAACCTTCGAACACAATCTCTCGGTCAAAATCTTTTACGTCGGCTCTCTGAGCATTGATAAGCTCATTATAGAAATTCAAATACTCTTCCTTATTCATGGGACAGTTGATGTAATCATCTCCGCCCTTGCCGTACCTTGAAGCTCTGAAAGCCTTGGACATATCAATTGAATCCGCTTTTACGATAGGAGCAGCAGCATCGAAGAAATGAAGTCTGCTGTCACCTGTAATGCGCATAATATCCTCAAAAAGATCTCCGTCGGTTAACGGACCGGTAGCTACTACTACGATACCGTCTTCAGGAATCTTATGAACTTCTTCCTTATGGATAGTGATATTACCGTCAGAAGAAATCTTCTCGGTAATGTAAGAGGAGAACTCGTCTCTGTCTACTGCAAGAGCGCCGCCTGCAGGAACTGCTGACTTATCGGCAGACTCCATTATAAGTGAACCCAGTATCCTGAGTTCCTCCTTAAGTAATCCTACCGCATTCTCGACATTAGCAGCTCTTAAAGAATTACTGCATACAAGCTCGGCAAAGTTATCACTATGGTGAGCAGGGCTCTTTCTTACAGACTTCATCTCATAAAGATCGACCTTTATGCCGAATCTTGAGAGCGTATAAGCGGCTTCGCATCCTGCGAGACCCGCACCTATTACAATTACATTTTTACTCATCTGAAGCATCCTTATCGGACTTTTTCTTCCTCTTGTTCGTCTCACACTCTGCGTTTGAGCACTTGGGATAGACCTTACCTCTGAAACGGTGCCATACCATATAGCTTCCGCATGTCTCGCACTTCTTGTCATCTATGGGAAGATCCCATGAGATAAACTCGCAGTTAGGATTAGTAGCCTTCTTATCACAGACATAGAAAGTCTTGGAGCCTTTCCTTGTCTTTCTTACAAGAAGTCCGGATCCACACAAAGGACACTTTCCCTTTGCCTGAATCTCAATATTTCTGGTATATGTACACTTAGGGAAGCATGAGCAGGCAATGAACTTACCATTTCTGCCTTCCTTAATTACAAGATCGCCTTCACCGCATTCAGGGCACTTCTCTCCTGTCTTCTCAGACTCAATCTTAACCTTCTCGATTGAATCGCCGGCCTTCTGAACCTGATCGTGGAAGCCGGGATAAAAATCAGAAAGAACCTTAACCCAGTTAACATCACCTGTCTCAACTGTATCAAGCTTCTCTTCCATTGCAGCCGTAAAGGATACGTCTACAATCTGATTGAAGTTGCTCTCAAGCATGTTGGTAACGAGTTTACCAAGTTCGGTAATAAGAAGATTACGAGCTTCTCTCTCAACGTACTTACGATCAAGAATGGTGCTTATGGTAGCGGAATATGTTGAAGGTCTTCCGATACCGTTATCTTCCATTGCCTTAATAAGAGTTGCCTCTGTATAGTGCGGAGGAGGAAGTGTCTGCTTCTTATCGCAGTTAAGTTCAAGATTCTTAAGAATCTGACCTTCAGTAAGCTCAGGAAGCTTACTCTTATTTTCCTTCTCGTTATTCTCTTCAGAATCTTCCTTAATGTCACCGTATATGGCAAGGAATCCCGGGAAAGTGATTGTCTCACCCTGTGCTCTGAATATCTCACTGTTGCACTCTGCTTCCATTGTAACAGTATCGATAGCAGCATCTGCCATCTGAGAAGCAAGGAATCTCTCCCAGATAAGCTTATAAAGTCTGTACTGATCGTTTGAAAGAGATGACTTTATACGCTCGGGCTCAAGATCGAAGTGTGTAGGTCTTATAGCCTCGTGAGCATCCTGAGCGGAATTCTTATTCTTATAATTTCTCTTATAAGGACAAACATAGCTCTTACCGAACTTCTCTTCAATAAGTGTTCTGGAGAAAGCAACTGCTTCATCTGAAACACGAACTGAGTCTGTACGGATATAAGATACGAGAGCCGTCTGTCCCTGACCTGCTATCTCAATACCTTCATAAAGCTGCTGAGCAAGAGACGTTGTCTTCTTGGTAGAGAATCCAAGTCTTCTTGAAGCCTCCTGCTGCATTGTAGAAGTCGTAAAAGGAGGCGCGGGCTTTCTAGCTCCCTCACCCTTCTTAACAGAAATAATCTTAAAGTCATTGCCCTTTACGTTATTAACAACGCTGTTAGCCTTCTCTTCTGTCAGGATTCTGCCGTTCTTAGGCTTCTCTACCTTAGAACCAGTATCTGTTCCGTAATAGGAAATCTTAAACTTGGTATTTGAACCCTCAGGCTTAACAACAGAACTTACAAGCCAGTAATCTTCAGGAATGAATGCATCTATCTGAGCATCTCTGTCCATAACAATCTTAGTTGCAACAGACTGAACTCGTCCTGCTGAAAGACCTCTTCTAATCTTACTGCAAAGAAGCGGGCTTAATTCATAACCAACGAGTCTGTCGAGAATTCTTCTTGCCTGCTGTGCATCAACAAGATCCATATCAATAGATCTGGGATTGCTGATAGCTTCCTGAACAGCATTCTTGGTAATCTCGTTAAATGTGATTCTGCAGTTGGTAGCAGGATCAATCTTAAGTACATGAGCTACATGCCACGCGATTGCTTCACCCTCACGGTCAGGGTCCGTCGCGATATAGACAAAGTCTGCGTCAGCCGCAAGCTCTCTTAATTCCTTTACTACTTTTACATTAGTAGTTATATATATGGGCTTAAAGCTGTCATTTACGTTAACGCCCATCGAATTCCTCGGAAGATCTCTGATATGTCCGACTGAAGCGGAAATCTTATAATCCTTACCGAGATATCTACCAATTGTCTTCGCCTTTGTAGGCGACTCTACTATTACCAGCTTTTTACCCATGACAACACCATATCTGATTATTTTCTACAAATATTTAATATAATTAATCAAGAACGGATTGTCAAAATATATTTTCCCCGCCTAAGTTGGACATCTCCCTGAAGTTCAAGGTCCGTGAGCACTTTGGTAATAAGGTCGTATTTGTCCCCTGTAATGTTGATTATCTCGTCAAGACTCATGGGGCGAATCGATATCAGATCCTTTATCTTACTATATATATCTTCGACAACTTCCTCCTCATATCTATAGCTGACATTTTCTCTGATTCTGTCAATTACGCTCTCCGAATCAAGCAGAACTTCTGCTCCGTCTCTTAAGAGCATAAGTCCTCCCCTGCAGTTATCTGAATATATGTTATTCGGCAGTACAAATACATCCTTTCCTTGATTTGCCGCAAAGGATGCAGTATGAAGTGTCCCGCTGTACTGACCTGCTTCCATAATTAAAGTTACATCTCCAAGCCCGGCTATAAGTCTGTTTCTAGCAGGAAAATACTGCTTGATTACTTCTCTGCCGGGCGGCATCTCAGATAAGATAAGACCATTCTCAACTAATCTGTCATATATATCCTTATTCTGATAGGGATAGATAATATCCGGTCCGCATGGCATAAATGCGACTGTACTTCCCATACTATCAAGTGTAGTCTCATGCGCCTTGCGGTCAATTCCAAGAGCCATCCCCGATACTGTTACAACACCTGCCTTAACAATCTCTTTGGTAAATTCTTCTGTTGCATACATAGCATACTGAGTTGGTTTTCTTGTGCCTACAACAGAACAGGCGCCCTTCTTATGGCACTGAACCAATATCTCCCTTTTACCTTTGGCAAATACTACCTTGGGCATACCAGACAGACATCTCCAAAGATAGGGATAGTCGTCATCGTTCTCACTAATTGTATATATACCGTTCTTCTCAAGGCTGTCCTTATATTCATTTGCTATCTCTCTAATCCTGCTATCGGATTTGCAGGCATTCTCTATAGCTTCTCTGGTCTTAGGCTGAAGATTATACTCAGACATATTAGCCTTTAGCTTTAGTAAACCGTCTGCTGTAAGATCTCTTATCGAATTAACGGCCCCCTGAGAATACAGATCGCTCATAACTCTTGAATTAATACCTGTATTAAACCTGATTGCCGTATATTCAAGATCACTGATATTTACTCCACTCATATCAGATCCTCCTTCTGTACACAGCAGCTTCTGATATATCATCTGCTTTCATATCGAGCCTTTGGTCCAGGTCTGCTATTGTTCTTCCTACTCTCATAAGCTTACAAAAGCCCCTGGCGGAGAAGCCTGCCTTCTGTGCGACCTCAGCAGCATAGTCTACAACCGAACTGTCAGCTCTCAACAGTTCACTGTCAGCTCCTTCATATCTTCCGTTAAAACGCATTCCAAGATTCTTATAGCGCTCTTCCTGCATCTGCCAGCAGCTTCTTACCTTATCCTTCAGTTCTCTATTCATATCCCTATTCTGCTTATCGGTTATCTTCTTAAGATCTTCCCCCTTTATAGACCTCATCTCACAATAAAGATCAATTCTGTCGAGCAAGGGGCCGGACAGGCGTCCAAGATATCTTTTTCTTACGGCAGGTGTACATGTGCAAACTTCATCCGTCTCATATAAAAGTCCGCATCTGCATGGATTACCTGCACCTACGAATAAGAAGTCTGCAGGAAATTCATAACTGATTCCGTCTTTTATATGCTTAAGTTTGTGTTCTTCCATAGGGATACGAAGAAGATCCAGAATCTCAGTTTTGTATTCACATAATTCGTCTGCAAATAAGACTCCCTGGTCTGCCAAAGAGAATTCTCCGGGGATCAGTTTATTAGACGAACCCATAAGTCGGGTCGGAGTAATACCTGGATGGATATACACAGAAGGTCTGACTGGTATCGTCTTTATATCTTCTGAACCAAGTGCTTCATTAATACGTATAACTGAAGAAGCTTCACGAACACTAAGTGGCGGCATTAATCCGGATATCATCCTGCCACACGAAGACTTACCACAGCCGGGACTTCCAAGCAGCAACAGATTATGCCAGCCTGAAGCTGCTATAAGAACTGACCTTAATGCTTTGGGCTGACCTTTTATCTCACTATAGTCCACGAAGGATTCTTCATCAGCTTCGTAGCTGACAGTCGGAAAACTATTCTGAGGCGTATACCAGGAATCTATATTAATTTCAGATATATCTTTTAAGTGCGATAAGGGCATATAGGAAAGATCTGATATTAACCTTCTAGTCTCATCCTGAGGAATAAGACAGTAATCACATGAAGATACTGCTGCCAGTCTTAGTCCCGCACCCGGTGTTCCTTTTATTTGACCATCAAGGCTGAGTTCTCCTTCGGCATATATCTTCTTTCCTTCCTCAACCTTAAGCTGACCGGAAGCAATAAGAATACAAAGAGCTATAGGCAAATCAAAAGATGACCCGCTCTTTTTAACATAAGCAGGAGATATTGATACCGTGATTCTTCCCTTTGGAAAAGTAAAACCTGAAGATATAAGAGCGGCCTTAATTCTGCCACCTGATTCTTTAACGGAAGGATCGCACTTCCCTATAACATCAAAGTAAGGAATACCAGGAGTAATAGCAGTCTCTATCTCATATATCCTGCCCGTAAGTCCTTCTGTATAACCCGTATATAACTTAGCTAATCGCACTCTGCCGGCCATAATGTCCTCCACAAAAATTAGGTAAACACATGCTATCAGCTATATTGGCAGAATAGTTGCGACAAAAACTGACAATCGCCGACAAATTTCGACAGCGGGTACTATTAAACGGACTTTATGCTCCCAAGAAGATTCTGATTATGTCAGAAGCGAGAGCAAACACTGCAAGAAGTACTATAAGTACGAATCCCACAACAGCAATAACATTCTCTGCCTTACGTGAGATAGGACGACCGATTACAGCTTCAACCAGGATAAGAATGATCTGATTTCCATCAAGACCCGGAATAGGCAGAAGGTTGGAATACATAAGTCCGAGCGAGATAATTGCCGAATAAAGAATCAGATCATGTATCTTCTCTGTGATAGAAACACGCTGCTGTCCTACTACTTCCGTTACGGATGCTGTAAGACCAACCGGACCCTGTACTACATTATAGGGTTCAACGTTGCCCTTAAAGGCCTGCTGAATAACGCGACCTGTAATTCTTCCGATAGATAGAGGAGTCTTGGCTGATTCTGCAAAAGCTCTGAAAAAAGACGCAGGAGAATCTACTCTAAAGCTTTCAAGGTAAATACCCTTTCTGACAAATTCCGGAACAAGCAAAGTATTAACGATGCTTTCTTCATTATGCTCTTCACCATTTCTGATAAAGGTAAATGTGACAGTCTGACCGTCCTTTAATGCGTAGCAGAATTCTTCTATAGATTCATCAAAAACGGATATTCCGTCGATAGCAACAAGAATGTCTTCGCTCTTCAAAACAGGATTGCCGTTATTGGCATTCTCGTAAGTCTCTTCAATGAGCCATCCTTCTTCTACTGCATCAGCACTATAGATAAAACCCATCATGGGGCGTTCTACAAGACAGGGATCAACTACAAGTTCGTAAGACTCTCCGCTTGTCTGAGACTTCAAAGTAAGAATAACCGGATCATTCTGGTTAGTAAAAGCTTCTGCTTCCATCGTAAGATCAAGATAGGTAAAAACTCTGTGACCGTTAACATGAGTAATAAGGTCACCATCCTGATAGTCAGCGTTATTCTGTACAGCTACATACATCTGAGTATAAGGAATAGTTGTATCAGTACGCATGGACATACCGAATGTCACTGAAGAGTATATCGTCATAATTACTACACCCAGAATCAGGTTCATAAAAGGACCTGCGAGTGCTACAAGAAGTCTCTTCCATCTCTTCTGATTAATAAGCAGGGACGGATCATCATCCTGAATAACGTTGCCTTCTTCATCGAAGTCAGAAAATCTTACATAAGCACCAAGAGGAATGGCACGAATTGTATATTCGACACCCTTCCTTTTCCACTGTAAAAGCTTGGGACCGACAAATATAGATACTTCAAAGGCTTTAATCTTAAGCCAGGAAGCAACCCAGAAATGTCCCAGTTCATGGCCTGTTACAAGAATTCCCAAGACCAGTAAAATAATGGCAATACTAACTGCTACCAACATTATTACAATAACTCTCCTGCCCTTATCCTCGACTCTTTATCAGTCTGCAAAATAGTATCAATAGTTAATGACTTCTCTCCCTTAATCTTTGAAGCCATCTTATCGCATACCTCATAAACGATACGTTCAATATCAAGATATCCGCACTTGCCATCCAAAAAAGAGAACACTGCGACTTCATTAGCAGCATTCATGACAGTAGGCATAAGACCGCCTTCTCTTCCGCAGTCGTAAGCAAGCTTTAAAAGGCCGAACACATCCGTATCACACTTCTCGAAAGTGAGATTGTTGCAGCCGACACTAAAAGGATCGAACTCCTCCAGAAGTCTCGGACCTCTCTCAGGATAGTAAAGAGCAACCATAATGGGAAGAATCATGCTGGGCTTACCCATCTGAGCCAGTACGGAACCGTCTCTCATTCTAATCATGGAGTGAATTACACTCTGAGGATGAACTACAACATCAACGTGATCTACATCCACGCCGAACAGGTGGTGAGCTTCTATAATCTCAAGGCCTTTATTCATCATTGTAGAAGAATCTATAGTAACCTTGCCGCCCATCTTCCATGTAGGATGATTAAGAGCGTTCTCAAGGGTAACGTTCTCAAGATCTTTTCTTGTCTTTCCTCTGAAAGGACCACCTGAAGCTGTAATTAAGATTCTGTCCAAATTGGACTGCCTTTCGCCCCAGAGGCACTGCCAGATAGCGCAATGCTCGCTGTCTACGGGAAGAAGACTAACTCCCTTCTCCTTAACGAGCGGCATTATTACATCACCGCCGGTAACAAGAGTTTCTTTATTTGCCAAAGCGATATCCTTACCTTTAAGGATGGCATTATAAGTAGGTTCAAGACCTGAGATGCCTACCATGGCACCTACAACTGTATCAGCTGAATCAATTGTAGCTGCAGTTAATGTACCTTCATGACCGAATAAGACTTCTGTCTTAATGTCAGAAGGAAGCATTCTTTTAAGTTCAGCTGCCTTATCTTCCCTGTCAACGGAAACTAGTTCAGGCTTAAATTCAAGTATCTGCTTATAAAGAAGTTCTATATTACTACCGCAGCAAAGAGCGCGTACTTCAAAATCTTCGGGATTATTCCTGCAAACCTCAAGTGTCTGGGTTCCAATTGAACCTGTAGAACCAAATATCGCGAGCTTTCTCATATACAAAGCATAATTCTTTCTATCAATATTTTACGTGAAAAAAACAGCAATCAGCGCCAAAAGAACTCCGGTAGGAATTGTAAAGAAAGCACTGTCGAATCTGTCGAGCATACCGCCATGACCCGGAAAGATATTGCCGTAATCCTTTATACCAACTCTTCTCTTAATAAGAGATGCAAGCCAGTCACCAAGCTGAGACATAACAGACATCAGGAAGCCGAGGAAGAAAGACAATACGGAAAAGAGAACTATATTCATAGTTATTCCGGCTACGTTATAGATAACGATATCAAAATAAAGAGTAATTACTATCGCACAGCCCAAAGCGCCGCCGATACAGCCTTCCCAAGTCTTCTTAGGGCTGATATGAGGAACAATCTTGTGCTTTCCGAGTGTGACACCGGAGAAGTAAGCCATAGTATCAGAGATCCATGCAGCGAACAAAGCGGGCATCATGTAGTACCAGCCCTTATCGGCAAGCATTGATACAGCACAAAGGCAAAACAAAGGGAAAGTAATATAAATAAGCGTAGCAGACGTTACTAGTCCGTCCATAAGATGATTGCCATCAGGTCTTACTACAGACGGTATAACAACGCATGCAAACGCAAGCATTACTACAATAAGAGCATAACAGGCAATACTGGTCATCATGTCCAGTCCTCGCCAGTAAGAAATCAGAAGAATAGCAACTGAAGCAGCACTTCCCAGGATAAACATAGGAACGGTAGGTATATGCCCGCCCGCCTTAAGAGCTTTTGTCATTTCATAAAAGCTTACTGCTCCAACAAGAATAGAGAATAGAAGCATAAAAATCGGGAACACTATAGAAGGCAGTACAAAAACTGCTACTCCTACAACAAATGCTATTCCCGTTAAAACTCTCTGTCTCATCTGAAATCATGTCTCCTTACTTTTGCTCAGGCCGCCGAATCTTCTGTCACGACCGGCATAGTCTCTGAAAGCCTGTGTAAGCTCATCATAACCAAAATCAGGCCAAAGGCATTCTGATGTCCAAAGCTCCGAATATGCGGACTCCCATAAGAGGAAATTAGACAAACGAAGCTCACCGCTCGGGCGGATAATCAGTTCAGGATCAGGAACATCAGGCATATACATATTGTCTGAGATCATCTGCTCTGTAATGTCTTCAGGAGCTATCTTACCCTGAGCAACTTCAGATGCAATCTTGCGGCATGAGTACTCAATCTCTCTGCGGCCGCCATAATTAAATGCAACAATAAGCTGCATCTTCTTACGATCCTTGGATCTCTCCTCACCGCGTCTGCATACCTCCCTGATATTCTCAGGAAGAGATTCAATATCTCCTAAGAATCTGACTCTGATGCCTTCCTTCTCAAGTTCAGGATCATACTTCTCCCAGAACTCAACAAAAAGTTCCATCAGCTGATGAACTTCATCATCAGGACGGGACCAGTTCTCTGTAGAGAAAGCATAAACTGTCAGATACTTAACTCCGTAATTACCGCAATTAGTGCAGAGTTCCTTAAGGTTCTCTGCACCTGCTCTGTGGCCGGCACTTCTCGGAAGGAGCCTCTTCTTGGCCCATCTTCCGTTGCCGTCCATAATTACACCCAAAGATACCGGGACCTTAAGTCCCGTTGTATCGTAAGTCTTTTTCTTCTGTCCGAGAATTGCCATCTATCAGATTTCCATCAATTCCTTCTCTTTTTTGTCACATGTGGAATCAACTTCCTTAGTGAACTTATCAGTAATCTTCTGAACCTTATCCTCGAATTCACCGAGAACATCGTCAGTAAGTTCCTTCTTCTTGTTAGCAGAACGCATCTTGTCGATGTTATCTCTTCTGATGTTACGGATAGCAACCTTGCACTCTTCACCGTAAGTCTTTACCTGCTTAACGAGTTCCTTACGTCTGTCCTCAGTAAGGATGGGGAACATAAGTCTGATAATTTTACCGTCATTTGAAGGAGTAATACCAAGATCAGAAGAAAGAATAGCCTTCTCAATCTCCTTAAGCATTGAAGGATCCCAGGGTGTAAGAGTAATCATTCTTGCCTCGGGTACCTGGATGTTAGCAACAGCCTGCAAAGGAGAAGGTGCACCGTAGTAATCAACGGTAATTCTGTCCAAAACGTGGGGATTAGCTCTTCCAGCACGAATTGCGTTAAGGTTCTCCTGAAGGTTAGAAATAGCCTTCTTCATCTTGTCTTCTACTGCATCATAATCCTGCTTTGTAATTTCAATCATTTTTGAATCTCCTAATATATACTTATTCTACTAATGTTCCGAGATTAGCACCCTTTACAATCTTAACGATGTTGTCAGGGTCTTCCATAGAAAATACCAAAATCTTGGTATGATTATCACGGCAAAGAGCTGCTGCTGTAGCATCCATAACCTTAAGGTTAGACTTAAGAACCTCATCATGAGATACCTTCTCGTATCTGACAGCATCATCATAAACATGAGGATCCTTGTCGTATACACCGTCAACCATAGTAGCCTTCATGAATACATCTGCACCGATCTCAGTTGCACGAAGAGCAGCACCTGTATCTGTTGAGAAGTAAGGGTTACCTGTACCGCATGCAAAAATTACGATTCTTCCCTTCTCCAAATGTCTTACTGCTCTCTTTCTGATATAAGGCTCAGCCATCTGTCTGATCTCAACTGCAGACAATACTCTTGTGATTGCACCATGCTGCTCAAGAGCATCAGATAAAGAAAGAGCATTCATAAGTGTAGCTAACATTCCCATATGGTCTGCAGTTACACGATCCATCTTCTCAGAAGATCTGCCTCTCCAGAAGTTACCGCCGCCTACAACGATTGCAACTTCTACACCGAGATCAGCTACTTCCTTTACCTTGGAGGTAATCTCTCTTACCACATCATCATCAATACCTGTCTTCTTACTTCCTGCGAGCGCCTCACCGGACAACTTCAGCAGAATTCTCTTATACTTAACGTCACTCATCGATATACCTCCAAATTTACTTTTTATATTTTATCTGTAAACTAGCGTCATTAAAAGAAGAAATTACATCAAATACATCAAAGAAACATACTATCACTCTCTAACAAGGCAATCAGAAATATCTTTATCATAGTATAAGAGTCTATATATACCAATAGTCACGTCTTCATCGGCAGGACCGAAAGACTCTATTACTTCATACATATTTAGTTCGGTATTAGCTTCATCTTCTGCATACAAAAGTATGTAGTGAATATCTGTCTGATCATACCATTGCTCATTAACAAGTACTTTACAAGGCACAATACCCGTTTCACCACGCTCAACTTGAATAATTAGATTATCAAAATTCGAATAGCTGGAAATCATTGAAGAACACCAAAATTCAGCATATCCATTTCCAAGATTATTTGTTTGCAAGTATTCTACAACTTTCTGCGCATCTGCTGATTCTTGAGCAAGCTCAGCATCAAGATTCAAGTTGCTGCCAAAATACAGAGAGCTGACAACAATCATAACAACGGCTAATGATAAAGCTATTCTTTCCGAATATCTTTTACAGGAAAAAGCTATATTAATGCATGAAGGAAGAAGCATAATGGAACGGAAAATCAATAACGATCCCATGACCGGAACAGTAACAACGTATCTTGATGTAACAGCAACATCAAAAATTAGACAGCCTGCAATGTTGCACAATATTACTAGAGTAAGCAGAAATCCTTTGTAGTCCGGTCTGCCCTTAACAGCCAGTAACAATTGCCAAATCATTGCCAAACCTAATAAAACAGTAACAACAAAAATTAAAGACTTATACCAAAGTGCAGGATTACCACTCTCACTATCTGATCCGAATATGACAAAAATCTGCTTGTAAAACAATGGAATTCGTTTGATTGCTTCGGATGGAAGCATCAATTTCATAGGAAGTCCTTTAATTACTAATCCTCCAAATCGTTCATTAACATCATTAATGAATTTACCTAAAAGCATCGTTACTGCGTTAAAGAATAGAAATAAAAGGTATTTGTCAAAAAGTTCTTTTTCTTTTTTAATACTATATTTAATCAAGTAATATACAGAAAAAGCACAAACAGGAAGAAATAAGAAAAGCAAAGAAAAACTATCTGAAGCAAATAATAAAACACCTACAAAAGTGTACCCAAGCGCTAATAAAAGACTCTTCTTTAGGTTGGATTCATTAAACCAATAATTAAGAATTAAATATTCAACTGCTACAAACATCAGAGTTCCAGAATGAGTATTAATATTCAAAAAAATAATGACACTTGAATACGGAAGCACCACAGAAAAAACAACGTACCCGACTACTGAAAGTGCTTTAATAAGATTAATATGTCTTTCTGAGTTAAGATAAGTATCAGAAACACAATCATCAGAATCAAGCAGAAACACATAAAGAAGCAATACTACTAATCCAGAATGGAATAATGCGCCGGCATATCCAATTGTCTTAATCGGAGCTAAGCCTAAAAGTTCACCAGGTATACACCAAACAGTATCTGTAAAGAAGAAAGAATTTGAACCAACAATCCAATGCTTTAATAAGATATTTCCAGACATCCAATCCCTAAGTAAAGGAAACATGGTAGTCATATCCGATGTAATACACTGTAATCGTAGAAAGAGGAAATAGTAGTATATGTAAAGGACTAGAAAAACAAGACAAGAAATAATTACAGACGTTTTCTTATCAATCCTTAATCGCTTATCGTCAAATCTCAACTTGCACCTCTGACTAAAAGTATTCAAAGTATGATAATCATAATCCAGACTTGTATCAAGTATTATATTTATAATAGATATTAGATATATAGTTTTAAAATTAATTCATTTATCCTTAATATTTAGTTTTTACAAGCCATACAAAAAAACATATAATATGGTTTGTTTAGGAATAGGAGGATAACATGTCAATTAATAATGATAATCCACAAAGCGGAAATGGATCGGCATTTTTCGATAATACAAAGCGAGAACCGCGCCCCATACCGGAAATCAAAAAGACTCCTGCCGCAAAGACTAAGGTATCCTACTCTGACGACTCAGAGAAGGAAAACAAAGTTGCAGGCACAATTATTCCCATCATTGCAGTATTGATGATTCTTGCAGTTGTAGGTGGAGTATTCTACTTTATGAATCCCGATATGTTCAGCAAAAAGAGCAGTTCCAAGAAGCCTACACGCAGAGAACGTGAAGATGACGATGATGACGATGATGATCGTCATTCAGGTTCAGGAAGATCAGGAATCGTAATGCCCGGTGAATCAGACCTTAATGCAGCATTGAATGCAGCAGGAGCAGGAACAGGCGACATTACCATCTCACTTGCCTGGTACAATTCAGACGACGTGGACCTTCACGTTAGAACGCCTAACGGTTCAGAGCTTTATTACGGTAACAGAAACGTTCAGAACGGTACACTTGACGTCGATGCTAACGCTGAAGTCATGATGGATGAACCTGTAGAGAATATCTACTTCACCAATCCTGCAAGCGGAACTTACGAAGTTTGGATTGAGGACTATTACGATCGTAACCAGGGTTATACAAGTTATATTGTAAGAATCACAGTAGATGGTCATTCCCGCTTATACGAAGGTCACATAGACGGAACAGGCTCTGA